>DAOUML010000117.1:0-12315 GCA_034411635.1 Anaerolineales bacterium | reverse complement strand
CCCGAAGGGCTTTTTTGTGCTGAGGCAGGGCTTCCAGCCCGCCGGAACCAGCGGGAAAGCCCTTTGCCTGAAAATTACGTTTCAGATTTGGAATTGCTGCATTGTGATAAAGTTGGAATTGCTTTGCTGAAACAGGTACAATTGCCCCATGCAAGAGAACCCATCTCAGCCTGAGGTAATCATCATTGGCGCAGGGCTGGCCGGATTAACCGCCGCCCTGCACCTGGCCGAACGTGGCATAAAGCCGCTTGTGCTTGAAGCGGACAGTCGCGCGGGTGGGCGTCTTTCAGGGGGCGAACAGGTTGAAATTGCCGGCGCAACCTTCAGCCTGGAGCATGGCGTACATGGAATCTGGGCCCAATATCGCAACTTTAACGCCATGCTGGCCCGCAACAACTTGCGTCCCGTGCTGGTGCCAGCCAGAGACGAAACCTGGGTCTATCGTCATAACCGTTTTACAGGCATGGCCCCCATTGGCGCGAGCATTCGGCGCAGTTTTATTCCGGCTCCTTTTCATTATCTCAATCTTTTTTTCAACCTCCGTTTTTTGATGATGCTTGATATTCGTGATTGGGCGCACCTTTTTCATGTTTGGGGTGGACTGGTCTTCGCCCTGGGCGTTGACCCACTCGTCGAAAATCAACCGCTTACAGGCCTGACCCTGGGCGGACTGACCCGACGCTGGTCTCCGGCGCTGCGGGCCATGTTTCAGGGTTTGGCGCGCAATGCGCTCTCGGCCCACCCAGATCAGGTGCCGCTTTCGGGCTTTCTGGCCTTCTTGCGCTTTTATACCCTGCTACGGCGCGACTCTTGGGCTTTCAGTTATCTGCCCGAACAGAGCGCGGAATCTCTGATTGGGCCGCTTTTTCGCCGCCTGCAATCGTTGGGGTGCGAAATCCAGTTCAATCGTAAGGTAGAAAAACTGACCGTCCAGCCCGACGGGTGGACTATCCATAGCGGCGACCAGGTTTTTACCACAAAGCAGGTCATTTTGGCGGTCGAATCCAGCGCCGCTGAAAAAATCCTGGTTCCTTTGCAAAACGATGAACTCTTTTTCCCGCGTTCCACTGCCAACGCCATCATCCGCCTGTGGTTTTCAGCGCAGCCAAAGCGTGGCAGCGAAGCGGGCATGTTTAGCGGAGAGTTTAGCGGCCACAACTTCTTCTGGCTCAGTCAAATTTACAACCAGTACATGCGCTGGGCGCGTGAAACTGGCGGTAGCGCGCTTGAGATTCATGTGTACGGGCCGCCTGAAACGCTGGCCCAGCCCGATGCCATTCTGCTGGCCCAGATTTTGCAAGAAGTAACCAGCGTTTGGCCGGAATTGCGCGGCGCGCGGCTTGGTCAGCACATTCAGCGCAACCCGGCCAGCCACACCCTGCCCGCTGTTGGCCCACAAGAAAAACACCCTGGCACGCAAACCCCCTGGCCCGGATTATTCTGCGCGGGCGATTGGGTTCGGCATCCATCCCCGTCTTTTTTCATGGAGCGGGCCGTTGTGACCGGAATCGCCGCTGCCAACCACGCCCTGAAAGCGCGCAACCTGCAAGAATGGCCGCTGCTCGCCCCCCTGCCGCCTGAACCGCTGGCCGCTGGCATAGAAGACCTGATGCGCAAAGGCCGCCAACGCATCAGACAAGGCAGGACAAAGAAGCAATAAACACGCGACTTGAAAGTCGCGCTACGGTATGACAGAAACTTATAATGTAAAGCGTGACAAAGCCGTCTGTTATCCTGTTTTATGGTAAATTAACCCCATGCCCAAAACCCTCTACCTCATCGATGGACACGCCCTGGCCTACCGCACCTACTTTGCGCTGACAGGCTACTCGCCCAGCGGCTCGCGCTGGCAGACCTCCAAAGGCGAACCAACCGCCGGAATTTACGGCTTCGCCACCGTGTTGCTGCGCCTGCTCGAACAGGAAAAACCCGACTACCTGGCCGTCGCCTTTGACGTGGGCAAAACCTTCCGCGACGACATCTTCCCCGAATACAAAGGCACCCGCGCCAAAATGCCCGACGACCTGCGCCCGCAAATCGAGCGCATTCGCCAGATGGTCGACGCCTTCAACATCCCGCGCCTCGAAATGGAAGGCTACGAAGCCGACGACGTACTCGGCACCATCGCCAAAAAAGCCGCCGCGCAGGGCATCGGCGTCAAAATCATCACCGGCGACCGCGACCTGCTGCAATTGGTCGGCGACCATATCATCGTCAGCCTACCGCAAAAGGGAAAATTGGGCGAATCGCAAGATTACATCACCGAGGAACAGGTCAAGGAATACTTTGGCGTGCCGCCCCGGCTGGTGGTCGATTACAAAGCCCTGCTCGGCGACACGTCTGACAACATCCCCGGCGTGAAGGGCATCGGCGAAAAAACCGCCCAGGCCCTTTACCAAACCTTCACTTCGCTCGACGACCTGTACGCGAACCTCGATCAGGTGCCGCCCAAAGCGCGCGCAAAACTCGAAGAAAACCGCGCAATGGCCTACCTGAGCCGCGATTTAGCCACCATCCGCACCGATTTGGATGTGGATTTGGATTTGGAACAGGCCCTGCCTGCAAACTTTGACCCCGCTAAAGTGGAAAATCTCTTTCGGGAACTGGAATTCCGCTCGCTCGTTCCCAGGGTGGCCGGCGTCGCCGGTAAAAAGGCGGATTCAACCTCCAAGCCCCTCGCCGCCAAACCCGGCCCCGGCGGGCAGCTTTCCTTCTTCGACTCGGCCCCGGCTTATGCCTCCGCCCCCACCCCGGCGACCGATACCGAGACGAGAATCATCGACAGCCCCGAGAAGTTGTCGGCGCTGGTAGCGGAACTTGAAAAAGCGAAGGAAATCTCTTTCGACACCGAAACGACCTCGACCGAGGAGATGCGGGCAGAAATTGTCGGCATTGCGCTGGCCTGTGAAACGGGAGTCGGCTACTACATCCCGACCGGTCACCGCCAGGGCCAGAACTTAAGCCTGGATGCGGTACTGGCCGCCCTTAAGAGTCCGCTCACGAATCCGAACATCCCCAAAATTGGACATAACATTAAATACGACGCGATTGTGCTGGCCCGTTTTGGGCTGGCGGTGACGCCGCTTTCGTTCGATACGATGCTGGCCGAATGGCTGATCGACCCCGGTTCGCGCAACCTGGGTCTGAAGAACCTGTCGCTGGCGCGGCTGGGTATCGAGATGACCCACATCGAAGACCTGATTGGCAAAGGCAAAAACCAGATCTCAATGGCCGATGTGCCGGTGGAGAACGCCGCGCCCTACGCCGCCGCCGATGCCGATATGACCCTGCGCCTGAAGGCGATTTTGGAAAATGAAGTGCAAAAAGCCGGGCTGATGGAGGTCTTCCGCGAGATGGAAATGCCGCTGGTGGCGGTGCTGGCTCAGATGGAGATGAACGGCGTGCGCCTGAACCTGGATTTTTTCCAGGCTTTCTCAAAAGAACTGAGCGAGCGGATTGGCGATATTGAAAAACGAATTTACGAGGCGGCCGGAACGGTTTTCAACATTAACTCGACCCAGCAGCTCTCGAAGGTGCTGTTCGAGCGCCTGCGCCTGACGCCGCCTGGCAACTTCCGCAAAACCGCCAGCGGACACTACTCGACCTCGGCAGATGTGCTGGAAGAATTGCGCGGTCAGCACGAGGTGGTGGACCTGGTGCTGGAGCAGCGCGAACTGACCAAACTGCGCTCGACCTATGTGGACGCCCTGCCCGCCCAAGTGGACGAGGTGACAGGCCGGGTGCATACTTCCTTTAACCAGGCCGGTTCGGTCACGGGGCGGCTTTCGTCGTCGAACCCAAATTTACAGAATATCCCGACCCGCACCGAGTTGGGACGGCGGGTGCGCAATGGGTTTATCGCCGAGGAGGGCAATGTGCTGCTCTCGGTCGATTACTCGCAAATTGAGTTAAGAATTGTAGCCCACGTTTCGGGCGACGAGACCATGCTGGAAGCCTTCCGCCAGGGACAGGACATCCACGCCGCGACGGCTGCCGCGATTTACAGCATTCCGCTGGCGCAAGTGACCAAAGACCAGCGCCGCCACGCCAAAGCCATCAACTTTGGCCTGATTTACGGCATGTCGGCCTTCGGGCTGACGCGCTCCAGCGGGCTGACGCTGGGCGAATCGGAAAATTTCGTCAAGGCCTATTTTGTGCAGTTTCCGGGGGTCAAAAAATACCTGGATGGAACCCGAAAACTGGCAACCGAACAGGGTTTTGTGGAAACGCTTTCAGGCCGGCGGCGTTATTTCCCGCTGCTGCAAACGCAAATCAATCACAACGCGCGCCAGCGCGAGGAGCGCGAGGCGATTAATGCGCCCATCCAGGGGACAGCGGCGGATATTATGAAGATTGCCATGCTCAAAGTGCAGGATGCCCTGCCCCAGGCAGGGTTAAAAGGCCAAATGCTGTTGCAAGTGCATGATGAGATTGTGATAGAATGCCCGCAAGGTGAACTCAAACAAACCGCCGAGTTGGTAAAATCAGTAATGAGCAAAGCGTACTCCTTGAGCATTCCGCTGCTGACCGAGGCCCGTTGGGGCCGCACCTGGGGCGAAATGCAAGTGCTGGATTGAGGAAAGAAAATTATGGCTGGTCGTGACGATATTTTCCAACGCGCAATGAACGAGGGCCATTCCGCGGCCTGGGACCAGGACTGGAAACAGGCCGCTGTTGCTTATCGCAAGGCGCTGGAAGAGTTTCCAGACAACCCAAAAGCATTGGGAAGCCTGGGTCTGGCGCTTTTTCAGCAGCAGAAATTTGATGAAGCCCTTAAGGCATACATTCGCAATGCGCAGGTTACGCCAGAAGACCCGGTTCCATTTGAAAAAATTGCCCTGATTCAAGAACGGCAGGGAAATATCAGGGAGGCGGTTCAGGCTTCGTTTATGGCGGGCGAGTTGTTTCTAAAAAATCGCGAGGTTGATAAAGCCACGGAAAACTGGTTGCGGGTAATTCAACTTAACCCGGAGCATCTTCAGGCGCGTTCCCGGCTGGCGTTTGTGCATGAAAAAACCGGCCAAATTCATCAGGCGGTGACAGAATATCTGGCGGTTGCCAGTCTGTTGCAGCATACAGGCAATGTTCAAAAGGCCACTGAAATTTTGAAACATGCCCAGGCGCAGGCTAGCGGCAATTCGGAAGTGATGCGCGCGCTCGAAATGATCATGGCCGGACAGTTATTGCCCCGGCCAACTCGTCCGAAGGGTGGCACGGGGCCGTTGCGCATGGCCCAGGTAAAGCAGTTGGAATCTCCGCGTGAAGAGTTGAAAGATAGTCTGGACCCGATCAGCGAGGCTCGCAAGAAATCGTTGAATGTATTGGCTGATGCGCTCTTTCAGTTAACCGACGAGAGCAGCGAAGCCCAGGCGCGGCGCGGTCTGCAATCGATTATGAAAGGCACGGGGCAATTATCGGTTCAATCGGAACAAACGCGCATTTTGCTGCATTTAAGTCAGGCGATTGATGCCCAAACCAAAGGCAAAGATTCTTTGGCGGCAGATGAACTGGAAAAGGCAATCGAAAGCGGTTTTACCAACCCGGCAGTCTATTTTGATTTAGGGTATTTGCGCGCCACCGATGGCCGCATTGAAAACGCTTTGCGCAATCTGCAACAGTGCAATAAACACGCCGATTACGAATTGGCTGCCAATTTACTCACTGGTCAAATTCTGATTAGCGCCAACCGTTTAACCGAAGCGGCTATTGCCAATCTGGAAGCGCTAAAAATCGCGGATTCGTCGGTGGTTGACCCGGATGATGCCGATATGATTCGTCAGTTGTACGAGCCATTGATTGAAGCAATTGAACAAAGTTCCGACCAAAAAGCCCTGGGCAAATTGTGTGAGAATATTCAAGAGATGCTCTCTCGGCTTAACTGGCGGGCGCATTTGCTCAAACTGCGCTCTGAAATGCCCCAAAGCGATGGCGATGCAATTTTGCCGCTGGCTGAAATTCTCATTCAGGCGCAATCCAGCCATGTGATTGAAGCGATGAATTACATCAATCAACTGGCGCGAACCAACCATCTGCGTTCTGCGATGGACGAGGCTTTTCAATCGCTGCTCTATGCGCCTACCTACCTGCCGCTTCATATCCTGATTGGCGATTTGCTTGTGCGCGAAGGGCAAATACAGGATGCGATTACCAAATTTACAGTGATCGCGAATGCCTATGGCGTGCGCGGAGAAGTCTCGCAAGCCACCAAAGTCTTGCGTAAAATTATTCAACTTGCGCCAATGGATATGTCGGCGCGCAACCGTCTGATTGAGCAATTGGTCGCGCGCGGCCAGCAGGATGAAGCGATTTCAGAGTATATCGACCTGGCCGACATCTACTACCGCCTGGCAGAGTTGGAACAATCGCGAAAGACTTATACCACTGCCCTGCGCCTGGCCCAGCAACCGAATGCCAATCGCCAATGGAGCGCGCAAATTTTGCGCCGCATGGCCGATATTGACATGCAACGGCTGGAATGGAAACAGGCCCTGCGCGTCTTTGAGCAACTACGCACGCTGCGCCCCGATGACGAGGGCGCGCGCAGCAACCTGGTTGAGTTGAATTTACGCATGGCCCAAAGCATCCAGGCCCAAAGCGAACTCACTTCTTACATGGAATATCTTGAAAGCAACAAAAAACAAGAACAAGCCCTGCCTTTTTTGGAAAAACTGCTGGAAGAAAACGATCACCCTATCATTCGGCGCGAACAAGCCCGCCAGTATCACCTATCCGGGCAAACCAAACAAGCCATCAACATACTCGATACGCTCGGCGACCAACTCATGGAGCAAGGCGATAAACAAGGGGTGCGCGAAGTGGTCGCCCAAATTCTGGGGATGAATCCGCCCAACGCGGAAGAATATCGCAATCTATTGGCGCAGTTGTAAACGCGATGGATTTCCCGTCAATTTTCACTTTTTCGCAATCGTCCCTGCAAGATTACGCCGATTGTCCGCGACGTTTTCAACTTCGCTATCTCGATAGATTAACCTGGCCGGCCATTGAAACCGAGCCGAGCCTCGAAAACGAACGCCGTCAGCAGGCAGGGCAACATTTTCATCGCATGGCCCAGCAAGCCCTGATTGGTATTCCGCTAGAGAAGTTGGAAAAACTTGCCGTTACGCCCGAACTGCAAAAATGGTGGCAAAACTTTAGCGTGGCTTATCCCGAAATTGCGCGCGGCGCAAAACTCTATCCCGAACAGACGCTTTCTGCGCCGCTTGGCGGTTACCGCATCACTGCAAAATTTGATCTGGTGGCTGTCCGCGAAGATAAAGCAATTCTCTACGATTGGAAAACCTACCACAAGCGCCCGCGTAATGAGTTTCTTGCTATTCGCTGGCAAACGCGCGTCTATCGCTGGCTGCTGGCCGCCGCCGGGAAGCAGTTCAACAACGCCCAGTCATTCGCGCCAGAACAAATCGAAATGATTTACTGGTTCACCGATTTCCCCGAAGACCCGGCCCGGCTGACTTACGATTCTGCCCAATTCAAGCGCGATCAGGACGGGTTGGAAAAAATCATCGCCGAAATCAGCCAATCGCTCGAATTTCCCAAAGTGGATGAATCTGAAACAAGCCATGCATGCGCTTTTTGCGCCTACCGCTCCTACTGCGCGCGCGGCAGCGCTGCCGGCGACTGGCGTGATGCTGAAACCGACCTGCTGCCGGAAATTGACTTTTCTGAGATTGCCGAAATCGAGTTATAGGCCGCCATGCCCAAATTTACTGACTCCACCTACCTGCAAACCGACCAATACCGCAACGCCGAAAACCTGAACGCCCGGATTGCGATTCACGAGCATTTTAGCACCAATCCGCGCGGCTGGTGGCCGTGGGTTTGGGATATTCTGTCAGAATTGCCCGCTGAGGCCGACGTGCTGGAATTGGGTTGCGGCTCCGGCGCGATGTGGACGGTCTGCCCGGAGCGAATTTCCCCCGGCTGGCGCGTAACCGTCAGCGACTTCTCCGCCGGAATGCTGGATTCAGCCTGGCGCAGCCTCGTCACCCTTGGGCGCGGATTCAAATTCGAGCAAATCGACGCTCAGGAGATTTCCTACCCGGACGAAACCTTCGACATCGTCATCGCCAACTTCATGCTGTACCACGTCCCAGATCGGCAAAAAGCCCTGACCGAGATTTGGCGCGTCCTGCGCCCCGGCGGAATTCTGGTCGCCGCGACGGGTGGCGAAAATCACTTGCGCGAAATCAAAGACTGGTTCGAGCAGTTCAACTTGCAGGCAGAAATTGCAGTTTTCCGCAGTCCCTTCACGCTCGAAAACGGACTTGCCCAACTCCAGCCCTTTTTCGGCGACATCCAAACCCTGCGCTACCCCGATGGTTTGCGCATCACCGAACTCCCGCCGCTGATGGCCTATCTCAAATCGACCACCAGTTACGGCGAAAATCCCGAATCCGTCTTTGCCGAACTGGAACAGCAACTGGCCGCCAAATTGCAAGCAGACGGTGAAATCAAAATCACCAAAGATTCCGGGCTGTTTTTGGCGCGAAAAAGCGATTGACTTCCCTTTTTAAATAAGATAAAATCTAGACAGACTAGACAGAATTTTTAGAAAGGAGTGCCCCCATGAATACCGTCTGGCAAATCCAGGATGCAAAAAACAAGCTCAGCGAAGTCATCACCCGCGCCCTGACGCAAGGCCCGCAAGTCATTACAAGGCACGGCGAAAAAACGGTTGTGGTGGTCGCTTATACTGAGTATGAGAAACTGCGCAAGTCACAGGGCAAACTCTCCGACTTTTTCCGCCAATCGCCGTTGGCAGGTTCTGACCTTGACTTGTCTCGTGATAAAAGCCTGCCGCGCAAAGGCATTGAGCTATGAAAGTCTTGCTCGATACCTGCGTCATCTCAGAGTTTATCGCCAGGCAACCCAATCCAAAAGTTGTTGCGTTTCTCGATTCGCTCGATGCTGATGATGTTTATTTGAGCGTCATCACGATTGGCGAACTTATCAAAGGTATCGAAAAATTACCCGATTCGCGCCGTAAAGCCGCACTGAGCACCTGGCTTCAGGAAGATGTGCTGACGCGTTTTCACGGAAAAATCCTTCCGCTTGATACAGATGTCATTGTTGAGTGGGGCATGTTAACAGCCCGCGCGGAAATTGCAGGGAAGCCAATACCCGCTATCGACTCGCTTATTGCGGCAACCGTGCTGTCCAATAAAATGACCCTCGTCACGCGTAATGTTAGAGATTTTGAAGCGGCAGGCATTCAAATCATCAACCCCTGGCAATAACACTTGCCAACACATCTAATTACCATTTACCAATCACGGAGCACCCCTCATGGACTGGACCAACAAAGTCATCCTCATCACCGGCGGCACTGGCTCGTTCGGCAAAAAATTCACCAAAACCCTGCTGGCGGAGAAAAACCCCAAAAAGGTCATCATCTTCAGCCGCGACGAACTCAAACAGCACGAAATGCGCGTCGCTGGCTACACCGACCCGCGCCTGCGCTACTTCATCGGCGACGTGCGCGATAGAGACCGCCTCGTCCGCGCCATGCACGGAGTCGACATCGTCGTCCACGCTGCCGCGCTCAAACAGGTTCCGGCCTGCGAATACAACCCGATGGAAGCCATCAAAACCAACATCATCGGCACCAGCAACGTCGTCGAAGCCGCGCTCGATGCCGGCGTCGCCAAAGTCCTGGCCCTCAGCACCGACAAAGCCGTCAGCCCGGCCAACCTGTATGGCGGCACAAAACTCGTCGCCGAAAAACTCGTCATCCAGAGCAACGCCTACGCCGCCGGAACCGCCACCCGCTACGCCTGCGTCCGCTACGGCAACGTCGTCGGCTCGCGTGGTTCCATCGTCCCGCTCTTCCTCAAACAGCGCGCCAACGGCAAAATCACTATCACCGACGAGCGCATGACCCGCTTCTGGCTCTCGCTCGAACAGGGCGTCCACTTCGTCATCCACTGCATCGAACAGATGGAAGGCGGCGAAGTCTTCGTCCCCAAAATCCCCAGCACCAAAGTCGTCGATCTCGCCCGCGCCATCGCCCCCGAAGCCGAAATCGAAATCATCGGCATCCGCCCCGGCGAAAAACTGCACGAAGACCTGCTCTCCGACGACGAAGCCCGCCACAGCATCGAACTCGACAGCATGTACGTCGTCCAGCCCGCCGAAGCCAGTTGGTTTGGCTACTCGTGGCAAAGCAAAGGCAAAACCCTGCCCGAAGGTTTCAGTTACACCAGCGACAACAATACTGAATGGCTCGATGTCGAAGGCATCCGCCAATACATCGCCCCATTTGAAGAAGCGTTTGCCAATGGAACGTTGGAAGGATAAGAGCGATATTCGATAATTCGACACTCGAATATCGAATTATCGAATACTCGAATATCGAACATGAAAATCCTCGTCACCGGCGCCTCCGGCCTGCTCGGCCTCAATCTCTGTTTGAGAAATTGGAACTCTCATACCCTCCTCGGCCTCGACCGGGGCAAACTGCGTGGTACGCCCTTCGAACTAATCCACGCGGATCTTAACGACCCGAAAATTGCTTCCCGTTTAATCGACACCACCAAACCTGACGCAGTCATCCACACTGCGGCTTTAGCCAATCTCGAAAAATGTGAAGCCGACCCCCAGGGCGCCCGCTACTTAAACGGAGAAATTCCCGGCATATTGGCAGAAGCCGCGGCGAAAGCCTCCATCCGCTTCCTGCACATCTCCACCGACGCGGTTTTCGACGGAACCAAAGACGGAATCTACACCGAAGAAGATGCCCCCAACCCGCCCGGCGTCTACTCTGCCACCAAACTGCTCGGCGAGCAAAACGCCCTCTCCGCCAACCCCGCCGCCGCTATCGCCCGCGTCAACTTCTTCGGCTGGTCTTTGTCTGGCACTCGTTCCCTCTCCGAGTTTTTCTACAACAAACTCTCAGCCGGCCAACCCGCCAACGGCTTCACCGATGTTTATTTTTGCCCTATGTTCGTCAATGATCTGGCCGAGACCCTGCTGCGGATGTTGGAGAAAGGCCTTTCGGGGCTATATCATGTTGTCGGGTCGCAGGCGTTGAGCAAGTATGAGTTCGGGCGGCAAATTGCCCATCAGTTCCGCTTCGATGAAAGGCTGATTCGTCCCATCTCCGTCGAACAAAGTGAACTGATCGCCAAACGCTCCCACAATTTACGCTTGTCTATCCACAAATTATCCACAGATTTGGGCATGGAAATCCCGGCTGTATCCACCGGTATTGAACAGTTTCATGCACAGGCCAGGCAGGGTTATCCACAGAAAATGCGCAGTTATCAACAGGCATAGCGCAAAGGCAAACAAAAAAGGCATGGCGACAAAAATCGCCATGCCTTTTTCTTCAAAACAACCTTATTCTGGCTCCATCGAAAAATGAAGCGGATAACCTTCCAGCCCGGCGGCGAAATGGGCTTTGTTTATGCGGGCCTGTGCTTCAGATTTTGGCAGGGTTTGCACATAGGCCGTGCCGCTGTAATGCGCTTCAAACATGATATTGACCGCGTCTGGCGGGCCAACCATGAAAATCGCGCGCAAGATATGCACCACGAAATCCATCGGGGTCACATCGTCGTTGTGGATGAGAACCCGATAGAGCGGCTCCAGTTCCGTCTCCGAAACCGGGATGATTTCGGGCGATTTCTGGGGCAGCATTACGAGCGGTTTTGGTACAAAGCCGAAAGCGCCGCGCCAATGGCCTGCGATAAATCACCCAACGCTGCCGGAACAATATTGATGGTATCGCGTTGGGCCGGCCACAGGTATTCGCGGGCGGTTGCGCGCAAAATGCCAAGATAACGCTCGCGGAAGGCGGTGGTGGTGGCTTCGGGGTCCATCAGGCCGCCGCCAATCACCACAAATTTGGGGTCGAGCACCATTGCCAGCATGGCAACGTGCAGGCCGAGGGCCTTGGCCTGAAAATCGAAGATTTCAAGGGCCAGCGGGTCGCCATTTTGAGCCAGGCCGCGCAGGCTGAAGGCTTTTTCTTTGGCCGGTTTCGATGATTTTGCCAACTCATGATCATGATATTTTGGCAGGCGTTCTTCGAGCAGGTAGGGCAAGCCCGAAAGGCTGGTGTAGACTTCAACACAGCCCCAGGTTCGGCCACATCCGCACGGGTAGGGTTGGGTATCGAGCAGATGCAGGGGCGCGGGCATGTGACTGGCTTCCATGCCGGCCAGGGTATCGCCATCCAGCGCCAGGCCGCTTTGGTCTACAAAAGCGCATCCCAGGCCTGAGCCGGGCGCGAGCATGATGACCGTGCCATTGCTATTGCCGCGCGCATGTTGGGCTTCGGCAACGCCGCCCATG
>DAOUML010000116.1:0-31557 GCA_034411635.1 Anaerolineales bacterium | reverse complement strand
TCGGCCTGTTTTATGCTTTGGAGGCGATTAACGAGCATTTTGAAATCCACCTGACCCTGGCCGCGCTCACCGGGTTGGTATTCTGCTATTACGTTGGCGGCTGGGCGCTGGAACGTTTTTTCAAACGCGAAGCATGGTCGCAAACCTTGCGCCGCACAGGGCTTTTTCTGGCCCCCTTGCTGGCCTTTGCCAGCCTGCTCTCCGACTATCCGCTGGAGGGCTGGCTGATTGGCCTGCTGGCAATCCCCTTCATCGCGGAAACGCGCCGCGAGCCAAACCTCGAAATCATCGCGCCACTTTTCCTTATTCTAGGTTTTGGTCTAATTTTGTTTGAACACAAGATCCAGACATTGACATATTACCTGAGCGGGATGACCATTCTCTGGCTAAGCACAGACTATCTCTACAAACGAATCCTGCCCGAACGCCCCCTGGCCCCCCTAACCTATTTTGGCGCATTTGCCCTGGTCTTGTTCAGCGCCAATGCGCTGCTGACCGCCCAGGCCACCCCGGGCCTCTTTGCCACCAGCCTCGGGCTGACGCTTTTCCTGCTGGCGTATGCCCTGCTCTACCGCAAGGCCCAAGTTGGTTATATTTTCACAATTTTCCTATCCATCTCAGCCTGGATCTTTGCCTTTACCTGGCTAAACGGCGAGTGGCTATGGGCATTGACTCCGCTGGCGCTGGCCCTTTTCGTCATCGGCCTGGCAATCCAAAATGATTGGGGAGAAACCATGCGCTTTTCCGGGCTGGGACTGGCGGCGTTGACGGCCTTCTCCGCGCCGTTTGCGTCACAAGCAGGGGTGGGCTGGTTTGTCACCATCCTGACCCTGGCCTGGCTGACAGAAACCTGGCTCAAAAAACAACCCTGGGCCGAGAGCGGATTCTACTTGAACGGTATCCTGGCCCTGTGGCTGTTCTATGATCAACACAACTGGCTAACCCTGCCCTACTTCCTTGCCGGAACTGCGATTTACCTGCTCGCCTTCGACCTGGTTTTCGGATTCAGAATCACACGCCACCCAATCCTGGCCCTCGTTACGCGCGCATTGGGCGGGCTGACAGGCCTGGCTGCGGTGCTATTTAGCGTTCCCAATGGGATTAACCTGGATGAAGTCCAAATCGCTTTTGCGCTGACAGTTTTCTTCGCCCTGTATGCGCCCCTGCGCAAGAAACCGGTTTTGGGATTCGTCCCTGCCGGGTTGCTGGCCGTTAGCAGCCTCTTCCTTTTGGCCTGGATGGATCGCTGGGAATGGTGGCTTGCGGCTTTGACATCGTTGGCAGTGGCCTACTTTATCGCCGGGTTGGCGCTCAAAAACGCGTGGGGAACCATCCTGCGCTTCTCAAGCCTGGGGCTGGCCGCCTTGAACGCGCTCTATGCGGGCTTCTGGCCGCTGGAAGGGGCGGGCTGGTTTGTGGCAGTCCTGACGCTAATTTGGCTGGCCGAGACTTTGTTGAAGAAACGTCCCTGGGCCGAGGGCGGTTTTTACCTGAGCGGCGTGCTGGCCTTTGGCCTGTTACTCTATCAGTACGACCTGCTGACCCCACCCTATTTCCTGGCCGGGGCCGCCATTTACCTGCTCGGCTTCGACCTGATTTTTGGCTTCAGCATGGCGCGCACGCCGCTGTTGGCCCTGCCCGCGCGCGGACTGGGCGGCCTGGCTGCGGCAGCGGCAATCCTCACCAGCGAATCCAACGGAATCAGCGCTGGGGAGGTGTTGGTCGCCTTTGCGTTGACAATTTTCTTCTGGGTCTATATGCCAATGCGCCGACAGCCCTTGCTCGGCTACATCCCAGCCGGGTTGCTGGTGGTCAGTGTTCTCTTTCTGGCGGCATGGGCCGATTGGTGGGAGTGGTGGCCCTGGGGGTTGATACTGCTTGCAGTGGTGTACTACCTTGTCAGCCTGGGGTTGGGGCTTTTCGCGGCGGAATGGTCGCGGGTGCTGCGCATTAGCGCAATCGGCCTGGGAACCGTGACCAGTTTCGGGGCGCTGCTGACAGGCCCGAGCGTGGCGGCGTCGATCCCCATCGCGATTGCGGCCAGTCTTTGGGCGGTGGAATCTTTCCGTCGGCGTAATGTCTGGCTCGGCTTTCCTACCAATGTCCTGTATCTGATGTCGTATTTCAGCCTGCTTTTGTCGCTGGAAGTGACCCAGCCGCAATTTTATTCGGTGGGCGCGGCCTTGCTCGGCCTGCTGATGCATTACCTGCTGGCCCGCGCCGGCAGCGATAAGAGCGCGTTTGTGACCGGGTTGATTTCGCAGTTGGTGCTGCTCGGCACGACCTATATTCAGATGATTGCCAACGAGGAGTTGGGCTATTTTGTGGCCTTGTTTTTCCAGGCCCTGGCGGTGCTGGTTTATGGATTGGTGGTGCGTTCACGCAGCCTGGTGGGCCTGCCGATTGTGATGCTGGTGCTGGGCGTGACGACGGTGATGTTCTTTATTTTGCGCGGGCTTTCGACCGTCATCTTGATTGGTTGCACAGGGATTGTGATGATTCTTGTGGCAACCCTGGCGGTGGTGTTGCGCGAGCGATTGGCGCAGGTTGGCGAGCGATTAAGCAGTTGGCGGGCCTGATTGGGGCGGGCCTGATTGGGGCGGTTCAGATTGACGATGTAGAATTTTGATGAAGGCTTCGACGATGCGCGCATCAAATTTGACGCCAGCCTGGCTTCTGAGATAATCAAGAACAACTTTTTCAGGCCAGGCGGGTCGGTAAGGACGGTCATGCGAGAGCGCATCCCAGGCATCGACAACGGCGAATACCCGCGCCGCGAGCGGAATTTGTTCGCCTTTTAGTCCGCGCGGATAACCGCTGCCGTCCCAGCGCTCATGGTGGCTGTAGGGAATATCTAGCGCGGGCTGAAGATAGGGAATTTTGACCAACATGCGATAGGCATATTCGGGATGCTGACGCATAATCACCCATTCGTCGTCACTCAGCGGGCCGGGTTTGAGCAAAATGCTATCGGGAATACCCATTTTGCCAATATCATGCAGCAACGCGCCGCGCCGCACATGGATAAGGTCTGCTTGCGAAATGCCCATGGCGCGCGCCAGGCGGAGAGTCAGTTCGACCACGCGTTTGCTATGCCCGGCGGTTTCGTGTTCGCGCAGTTCAAGGGCGTTTGACCAGCCTTGCAAGGTAGCGTTGTAGGCGGTTTCGAGGTCTTGGGCGGCTTGTTTGAGCGATTCTTCGGCCCGCTTGCGCTCGGTGATATCGGTGAGTGTGCCAAGCATACGCAAGGGGGTGCGGTTTGCGCCGTAGGCGACAAATTTTCCGAGCGAAAGTACCCATTTCCACTGCGCATCTTTGGTTTTCTGTCGAAACTCAAGCCGAAATTCGGGGATTTTTTGGGCAACGTAATCACGATAAACCGATTTGAAGCGTTTGCGGTCTTCAGGGGGCATGCGCCAGAAGAGTTTGCGCAGGCTTTCTTGCAGTTCGCCAGGTTCGTAGCCGAGAATGCGCTCATATTCCGGGTTGACCACGCCTTCGCCGGTTTTTACGTTCAAATCATACAGGCCCTGATTCCCGGCGGCAATGGCCAGGCGCAAACGTTCTTCATTATCGCGCAGGGAATCTTCCATGCGTTTTCGCAGGAAAATTTCGGCAATGTGCAACAGGTATTCAGAAAGGGTGTTTACGTCTTCGGGGGTGTAGTCTGTGTCTTTGTTGCCTACGCCAAGAATGGCAACCACGCGCCCATCTTCGAGAATGGGCATGGTAAGAAAACGTTGGATAGGCGCATGACCTTCGGGCAATCCAAGCGCGAGGGGGTGGTTGGGATAATCGTTGTAAATATGCGGCTGCGCATCGCGCACGGCCTGGGCCCAAACCCCGGCCAGTTGAATGGGATAATGCTCACGAACAGGTTGCATTTTGCACATTGTGGCCAGGGTATTGGTAGACCATGCCTGCAAGGCAATGGTATTGCCATTATTTTCTACAAAGTGAAAAAAGCCAACCTTGCTCTCTGTTAGCAATTCGGCTTCATCGAGAATTTTTTGGGTAAAGGCTGGCATGGCGCAGGTGAAGGAAAACGAGGTTAAGCGCAGATGGGCCTGGGTAATTTGTTCGCTCTTTTTGCGCCGGGTTACATCTCTGGCACTGCCCACGATGCCAATCAGTTCGCCATCTTCGTCAAAAAGCGGGGCTTTATTCACGTCGAGATACAGGAATTTGCTGCGCACGTTGCCAAATTCGTCAAAATGTTCGGGCTGAAGGTTTTGCAAAACCACCTCATCGGAATTAACGCATATTTCGCCAAAGGTGTGCCAGCGTGGATGATCAGGATGAGATTCGCGCTGCCTCCGGGCGAAGAACATATCGGTCTTGCCAACCGGCTCATCGGTATCGACAGCAATGAGTAAATTGTTGCAAATGGCCTGGTTTGCAAATATATACTTTCCGTTCATGTCTTTGGCCCAAATCATATCTGGCACGGTATCGCACATGCGGCGCAACAACAGGTACATATCGCGGAATTTTTTTTCGCTTTGCTGCAAGGCTCTCTCTGTGTAAATTCGTTCGGTTACATCGCGCAAAATACCTTCATGGTAAATAATACGACCGGTTTCGTCGTGAACATACAACCCCCGGTCTTCTACCCAAATTTCTGAACCGTCTTTGCGACGCATTCGGTATGTTTCCGTTTCGCGCTGACCAGAATCGAGAATATGGCTGCCGCGTTCTTGCGAATCGAAATAAAGCGTGCTGGCAATGTCGATTTGCATCATTTCTTCGCGATCCTCATAGCCAAACATGCGGGCCATGGCAGGGTTAATTTCAACAAATTTGCCTGCCGGGGTGCTGCGGTAAACCCCGTCTAACATGCGTTCCACCAGAGAACGATAACGCTCTTCGCTCTGCTGAAGGGCCAGGATAACCTGTTTGCGTTCCGAATTCGACAGTACCTGGGCCATCTGGTCGGCCACTTGCCCGGCAAAGTTTATTTCATCATAATGCCAATCACGCGGCTGACCGGTCTGTTCAAGGCAGACCACGCCAACCACCTGGCCGGCCAGTCGAAAACTGGCATCGAGCATGGAAGTGATGCCTGTTTCTTTCAGGTAATTTTCAGCAAATTCATGCGTGCGTAAATCATAGGCAGCATCGGGCGCATCCAAGACGCGGTTTTCTTCAATGCTTGAAAAATATACCGGAAAATTCGCGCGTTTTAAGAGATGGCCTGCCTGATGCTCGCCATCATTGCGCAGGTATAAATCAGCGCAGCGAATGGCGTCCTGCCCCTCATCGCGCAGCCAAACGCTAACGCGGTTGATTTCAAGCGTACTGGCAACCGTTTCAGTTAGAAAACGGGCAGCGACGGCAACATCGCCGGCATGAAAAGCAGGATGCAAGGCCAGCGCGACAACGGCTTCCTGTTGTTTTTTTACACGCTGTAAAAGGTCTTGCTGCGTAATCTGCTCTTTTACCCGCTGAGTAATATCACGCGCAAAAAATGAGACTCCCACCACCTGGCCCTCGTCCACAATCGGGCTGGCCGTCCCCTCCACATAAACCGACTGCTCGCCTGCTTCAACTTTATCTTGAAAGAAAAAACGCTCGCCGCTCAGACCACGATCATAGCGTTGCTTCCAGGTTGGGTGAAGCGACTCAGGCAAGGCCTCCAAAACGCTAACGCCCGGCTGAAGGTGCACGCCAAACACAGCAAAAAAAGCATTTGCAAAAACCGGGTTGGTATAAATAATTTTATAATTTACATCCACCGACCAAATGCTATCCTGCGCGCTTTCAAGAATGGCTGTCATATTGGTTCTGGTTCGGCGCAGTTCTTCCTCAACGCGCACCCGTTCAGAAATATCGAGAAATGCGCCGATAATGCCAGCCACTTCACCATTCGCATTTAGAAAAACATCTTTTGCAAAAATGGCCGGGCGTAAATTACCATCTTTATCCTGTACGCAAAATTCATACTGTTCGCCCTGGCCCGCAGCCATTGATTCAATATCTTTTTGATGATAAGCCTCGGCAAGTTCACTGGGCCAGAGTTCATAAACTGTTTTCCCTTTAATCTGCTCTTCCGACAGTCCTTTAATATCGCAAAATGCTTGATTACAGCCTAAATATCTGCCCTGTTTATCTTTGTAAAAAACAGCGACAGGAATAGCCCGTAACAACGAAACAATAAATTGATTGCGCTCTTCAAGGGTGGCTTGATACTGCTGGCGCGTAAACGCATTGGCAATTAAATCGGCAATCACCTTCAACAACCGAATTTCAAGTTCAGACCAGGCTCGCTCGCTGGTTACCGCATCCAGGCCGATAAAACCGAGCAAATTCAATTCATGCGCAAGCGGCGCCACCAAAACAGACTGAATACCTTGTGCTTGGAGCAACTCTCTTTCAGCGGCGGCATTCTCAGGCAAATCAAGCACGCGTGGGATATGGATATTTTCAAAACGGCTTAATTGACCCAACCACCAGGAAAAAGTTTCCACGGGCAGGGCTTTCAGGTTCTCAATTTGCGGTGTTACGCCGGCTGCGCACCACTCGTGGGTATTGGTCAAAAAAGATTTATCGGCGGTAAAAGAAAAAAGATAGGCCCGGTCTACCTGAAAAAATTCCCCAATTTCTTGCAAAATCGACTGAATGGCGGAATCCATCTGCTGCCCCTGAACCCCAACCAGGCGGGCAGAAGCGATGGCAACAATTTCCTCCAGGCCTGAAATATCGCGCCGCTTTTCGCGCTCTACCTGCGCCAAACGCGCGCGCATTTCTTCCAATTCAACAATTAATTGCGCTTTGGTTTTCAGGCTATCTTGCATGGCTGTTTCTCCCTAACAGTAATCTTGCTAATACTGTATCATATTCTTGAAAAAAAAAGTCGAATCCGTGCATGGGTTTTGGGTTTTTCGCGCAAATTCCAAAGAGCGGAATGGAGGAAGGAAGCCAGTTTTGGCAGGTGAGAAAGTTTCTCCTCCCCCACGTTAGCGACATAAATATCGCCCTACGAATATCGGCTCTCAGGCAGTTATTCCTGAACAACAATTCTCAATATGCCTCAATATTGGCTTTCAGAAACAAAGCAGAACCCATTATAATTTAAGCATGAATATAAAAACCCAACTCAACCAGGCCCTGAAAGATGCCATGAAAAGTGGCAATGAAACCCGTAAAACCACCGTGCGCATGACGCTGGCAGCCATCAAGCAGGTAGAGATCGACAAACGGATCGAACTCGATGAATCTGCCGTGCTTGCCATCCTGCAAAAAGAAGTCAAATCACGACGCGAAGCCCTGGCCGAAGCCCAAAAAGCCAACCGTGAAGACCTGGTCCTTGCCGCCCAAACTGAAATCAACATCCTTAACGACTTCCTGCCGCAAGCGATGAGCGTCGAGGAACTGCGCGAACTTGCGCGCCAGGCCCTTGTCGAAAGCGGAGCCAGCAGCCCGTCGGATATGGGCAAATTAATGAAAGCGCTCATGCCCAAAGTGGCTGGCCGCGCCCCTGGCGATCAGGTTAGCGCTATCGTAAAAGAAATGCTCGCCCAATGAACGAAATGAAACCGCCCGAATGGTGGAAAAACATCCCCCGCCGTGATCTCTTGCTCTTCGTGCTATTAATTCTAACCAGCGCGGCGGTTTACGGCATCCTGATTGCGCCAACCATTCTACAACCTGATTCAGGCCTGATTCAGGCCGGGCAAGTGGCGCAACAAGACTACCAGGCCCCCCGCAAAGTAGAATATATCAGCGAAGTGCGCACCGAGCAACAACGCCGGGCGGCTGAAAACAGCATCGCCGACGTATATTCCCCACCCGACCGAACAATTGCCCGCCGCCAGGTAGAACTTTTGCGCGCCGGCTTGCAATTTATCCAATCGGTGCGCGATGACGAAAACGCCACCGATGAAATCAAACAAGCCAACCTGAGCACCCTGGCCGATATTACCCTCAGCCAAACTGCCATCGAAAGCATTTTGATCTTATCAGATTCGCGCTGGAATAGCGTACAAACCGAATCGATTCAACTGCTGGAGCGCATCTTGCGCAATCCCATCCGTGAACGCAACCTGGAAACCACCCGGCAGAGCGTTTCAGGAATGGTCAGTTTTTCGTTTAATGAAGAGCAAACCGCCCTCATCAGCGAACTGGTAACCCCCTTTGTGGTTGCCAATAGTTTTTTTAGCGAAGAGCAAACCCAAAAAAGCCGCGAAGAAGCCCGGCAAGCGGTGCAACCCATTACCCAAACCTATGTCGCTGGAGAAATCATCATTCAGCGCGGCGCGGTGCTAACCGACACGCACATCGAAGCCCTGAAAGCACTCGAACTGATTCGCCCCAGCAACCCAATGGTCGAATATCTCTCATCGGGCGCGTTGGCAGCCGCCTTCATGGCCTTCACCGGCCTGTATTTTCATCGCCGCCGGCCGCACTTCTACAATGAAGGCCGAAGCCTGATCTTAATCGCCATCATTTTCCTGATTTTCCTTGCAGCCGCCCGATTACTCATTCCACAACGCACGCTGGTTCCCTACTTTTTCCCTATTCCTGGGTTTGGCCTGCTCATGGCATCCCTCTTCGGGCCTGGCGGCGCTTTAATGATGTCGGTCATGCTCAGCATTCTGGCCGGATATAACCTACCCAACAGCCTCGACCTGACCTTCTACTTCATGTTCGCATCCCTGCTAGGAATCTTATCGCTGGGAAAAGCAAAACACTTCGGCAGTTTCATCTGGGCCGGGTTCATCGCCGCCATCAGCGGCATAACGATACTGATCGCTTACAAAATTCCCGGCGCCGAAATTGACACGCTCGGCATGTTACAACTTGTCGGCGCGGCCTTGCTCATGGGGCTGCTCTCAGCCAGCCTGGCGCTTATCATGCAATACATGCTGGCCGAATTCCTGGGCCTAACCACCCCCCTGCGCCTGGTCGAAATCTCGCGGCCCGATGCCCCCCTGCTACAATTCTTCCTGCGCAACGCCCCCGGAACCTACCAACACAGCCTGCAAGTTTCAAACCTGGCCGAACAAGCCGCCGAAAACCTGGGAGCCGATACCCTGCTGGTGCGCGTTGGCGCGCTCTACCACGATGTCGGCAAGGCCATGAATCCGTCATTCTTCATCGAAAACCAAATGCCTGATAACCTGAACCCGCACGATGACCTGGATGCCGAACATGCCTCTGCCGCCATCATCCGCCACGTGACCGATGGCGTACTGCTGGCAAAAAAATATCGCCTGCCCAAACGCATTCAAGATTTCATGCTTGAACATCACGGCACGCTCATCACGCGCTACCAATATATGCAAGCAGTCAAAGCCGCCGGCGACGATGCCTCGCAAGTAGATGAGAGCAAATTCCGCTACCCTGGCCCGCCGCCGCGCTCACGCGAAACCGCCCTGCTCATGCTCGCCGATGGCGTAGAAGCCCGCGCCCGCTCCATGCGCCCCAAAACCGATGAAGAACTGCGCAAACTCGTTCAACAAACCATTGATTTTTGCCAAAAAGAAGGCCAACTCAACGAAACCCGCTTCACCCTCAAAGACCTGAGCATCATCACCGACTCCTTCACCACCACCCTGACCGGCCTGTACCATCCGCGCATTGCTTACCCATCCTCAACCGAAGTACGCGCCGCTCAGGAAGCCAAAACAGAAAAAAGAGAACCGTGACCACAATTTTCATTGAAACCCAATACGAACCAACCCCAACCTCGCTCGAGCCATTGCTCGAACAAGCCGCCCTGACCGCGCTAAAACACCAGAACGCGCCCGAAGACGCCACCCTCAGCCTCGTCCTGACGGATGACGACCAACTCCAGGCCCTCAATCGTGACTATCTGGGAATCGACGCCCCCACCGACGTACTCTCCTTCCCCTCCGACGAAACTGACCCGGAAACTGGCTGCCCTTATCTCGGCGACATCCTGCTCTCGATGCCTCGCTCCGAAAACCAGGCCCAAGCCGCCGGTCACAGCCCGGAAGCCGAAGCGCAACTGCTGGTCGTTCACGGCGTGCTGCACCTGATGGGGCATGATCACGCCGAGCCCGAAGAAAAAGAACGCATGTGGCAGGCCCAGGCCGAAATTTTAGCCCAACTGGGGCTGGCAAAAATTCACATCCGCGATTGATGAACCGCGCGCAAAACTTTATCACCAAGAGAATTGCATCTTTCCGCTATGCCTTTCAGGGCTGGTGGTACGTCATCCGCACCCAGCGCAACGCCTGGATTCACGCCATCGCCAGCAGCCTGGTGGTCTCCCTGGCCGCCTGGCTTGGGCTATCAGCCCTTGAATGGGCAATTCTAATTCTGGTAATTGCTCTGGTCTGGTCGGCAGAATTTCTCAACACCGCCATCGAAGCCGTGGTAGACCTGGCCAGCCCCGCGCACCACCCGCTTGCCAAAGTGGGCAAAGATGTGGGCGCGGCGGCTGTGCTAATTGCGGCTGGCGCAGCGGTGCTGATTGGCCTGCTCATTTTAGGGCCGCCGCTTGTAACAACAATCCTTTCGCTCTTGCAGTAACAGATTCAAAAATCTCCAGAAATTACGCTCCAAACTTCAGGAAAATACTCCATGACCCTTTCTTTCCGCTTTGGCACAGTCGGCTCGCCCATCAAAACCCCCAAGAAACCCGGCGGCTCGGTCGGCGCCATCCTCTTCAGCAGCGAAATCGGCCTGAATGCGCTTGAACTGGGCTGGGTACAGTCGGTGCGCGTGAGCGAGCAAACCTGCGCCCTGATTAAAGAAACCGCCACCGCGCAAGATGTCGGCATCAGCGTCCATGCGCCCTACTTCATCAACCTGAACGCCACAGACGAAGAGTGGCCCAAGAGCCGCCAAAGGCTGATGGACGCCGCCCACTACGGAAACCTGGCCGGGGCCACCGACATTATTTTTCATCCCGGCTCATATTTTGGACAGCCCGCCGAAGATGTGCTACGAATCGCCCTTCCGCGCCTGCAAGGTTGCGTCGATGAACTGCGCGCGGCAGGCAACCCGGTAACACTGCGCCCTGAAACGATGGGCAAAAGCGCCATGCTCGGCTCGCTTGAAGATACGCTCGAAATGTCGCGCCAAATTCCTGGCGTTTTGCCCTGTCTTGATTTCGCCCACCTGCACGCCCGCCCCGGCGATGGCAGCATCAATTCCTACGATGAGTGGAACGCGCGGCTGGAATCCTACGCCAAAGCCCTGGGCGATTCGGCTCTGGGTCGGCTGCACATTCACCTTTCAGGCATCGAATATGGGCCAAAAGGCGAGAAGAACCACCTGCCCATCTCTGAATCTGACTTTGATATGGACGGCCTGTTCCGCGCCTTGCGCGCTTTCAATGCGGGCGGGCGCATCTTATGCGAAAGCCCCATTATGGAAGAAGATGCCCTGCTCATGCGCGATACCTGGAGAAATATCAGCGGCCAGTAGCAGTAACAAAAAAGAGCCTGTTTCAGGCTCTTTTTTGTTCGTCTCACTACCTTGGCTACACGCTTATATACTCGCGCAGGTTATGCTCAACCGCATAGGCGGCGGCTTCGGCGCGGTTATTAACGCCTAATTTTGAAAGAATGCTTGAAACATAATTGCGCACCGTGCCTTCGCCCAAGAATAAGGCTTTGGCTATCTCGCGGTTGGTCTTTCCTTCAGAAACCAGCAATAAAACATGCTTTTCTTGCTGGCTGAGATGCGAGAAAGCCGAGGCTTCTTCATCTTTCACGGCCCGGCGCACCTCCTGAAAAACACGCTGGGTTACAGCCGGGTCGAGCAAGGCTTCGCCCCGCCCAACGGCTTCCAATGCGCGAACCAGGTCTTCGCCGCCGATTTGTTTCAGGATATAGCCCGAAGCCCCCGCCCGAATGGCAGAAAAAAGCATCTCATCTTCGGCATAAGAAGTGAGCATAATCACTTTCGTTTCAGGGAAGTTTTGCACAATCTCTTCGCAGGCCTCAATCCCTGAGGTGCCGGGCAGGCGAATATCCATCACCACCACTGTTGGCGAAAGATTCGCCACTTGTTCAATCGCGTCACGGGCCGAATTGGCTTCACCAATCACCTCAAAATCAGGATTCCGTTCCAATAAAGCCTTTAATCCCAACCGAACCACTTCGTGGTCATCCACCAGCAAAATTCGCTGCTTTGCCATGCGCTCCTAATCTCCTTGTCTGTAAACTCAAATTTAGCAGGCAAGGACTAAGAAAAAAGACTAAATTTATCTTTTTTTATTTTATTCTCTTTGACGCCGAAAGTCAATAAAACGATAGCCCACGCCGCGCTCGGTAAGGATGTACTTGGGGTTGGCGGGATCTTTTTCCAACTTCTGACGCAAATAATTGATGTAGAGGCGCACATAATGCGGCTCGTCGCGGTATTCATAACCCCAAACTTTGGCTAACAGTTGGTCGTGAGAAACCACCCAGCCCGCATTTTGAACCAGATGAAAAAGCAGACGGTATTCTGTGGGGCGCAGTTTGACAATTTTTCCTTCGAGCCATACCTCGCGGCGGTCAAAATCGATTTTCAGGCGCGGATCCACTTCTATCAAACCGTGCATAGAGCCGCTGGCCGATTCGGTGCGTCGCAAAACGGCCTTGGCTCGGCTTACCAACTCACGCGGACTAAAGGGTTTGGTCACGTAATCATCGGCGCCAAGTTCCAGGCCGCGCACCCGATCATCTTCTTCGCCTTTGGCTGTGAGCATAATGACCGGCACATTGCTGATTTCTCGAAGCATTTCAAGCACTTCAAAGCCGTTCAGGTCTGGCATCATTACATCTAGCAAAATCAGGTCTGGGTTGACATCGCGTAAACGCTGAATGGCCTGCTTGCCGTTAAAGGCTTCGCTCACATGAAATCCATCATGCTCCAGGTTCAGGCGAATGAAGCGCACCATGCGCTCTTCGTCGTCTACAACCAGAATACGTCTGCGTTCAAAATCATCGCCCATCAGTGCTACTCCCGAACAAATCCGATGATTTGTTCATCATCTTCACCCGGCATTACCTCAATAAAGGTAACGCGGTTTAACGACCAAACCACCTGGGTTACATTCGGAAGGATATAATGAATATCTTTTCCATCGCGGCGGCGTGGGTTTTTAACCAGGATGATCGTATCGGTTGGGCCAGGAAGTTCTTCAATTTCGCCCAAAACCGGGTCTTCGTTGGCAATATGGATCAATACAGATGGCATTTTTTTACCCTAGCGTAAGTTCAGAATAATTTGAATTTTTAGTTTTCCAAGCGCAAGTAAATCACCTTGCGCCAAAGGACTTTCAACATTGGCAATCAGACGCACGCCATTGAGATAACTACCATTCGAGGAGCCTAAATCCATCACCACCGCCTGGTTCTCATACTGGCGAATCACCGCATGAAGACGTGAAACGCCGTGGTCAAAAGCCTGATAAGAGGTCAGGTCAATATCGGGCATAATCGGTTGTTTATCGCTAATGCGGCCCAGTGAAAACTCTTTTCGGTCTGAAACCGAAATAATTTGCCCGTTATCGAGCAGGTGCAGAGAAATCCAGGCCTCGGCAGAATTGCCAACCGGGTGCTCAGTTACCGGGGCAGTTTGGGCTATTTCTGGATCCAATTTAATCTGTTGCGTGGTTTGACCTTCTCGTCGAACCAACTGCATACCGCATTCACTGCAAAAAAGCGCGCCTGTTGGCTCTTCATGCTTGCAATTTGAACAAACAATCATAAGATACGCTCCCCGGGCATCAATAAAGATCTTGTGCCATATTTTATTTGCTTTTCGCCAAATTCTGTAAAAGAATGTTGTCTTTCAATATTTTGGGCTTCGAGAATAATCGTTTTGGCAAGGTTTTTCTCTCCCTGGGCCAGCAGGTTGGTTGCCAATTGTTGCAGATGACGAGTGGCCTTTTCGTAATCTCCCACTTCAAGCGCGGCTTTGGCCTTGGCCTGCATACGATAAAGATTGAGCCGCGATAAAGCCTGCAACAAATGCGCAGGCGGAACAACAGACGAGGCATCATCACTTACCCTAACGCGAACATTGAGCGGAATCTCTGGCACCTGCCCAGAAATGGCGGCAATATTTGCCTGTAAATATCCGTTTAGCAAATCGATACTACCCGAAGATGCGCGGTGAGAGCGGATGCCCAATTCAAAAATTATTTTTAGCGGCTGATCATAAAAAACAGGTCCCAGGCTGGTTAATTCTTGAAAATGCAATTCGCCAATTTCGGGTTGCAAACGAAAGGCATAATCAACAGAAACGCCAGGGTGCAGTTCGCCAAACAATTCAACCGACTGGGCAAAAATCTTTGAAAGGTTGGTAAATTTTTCGCTGAGAAATCGCTCAATGTCTTGCGGGTCATGAATAAAGGCCGTGCTGGCCCCGGTCAGATTGGCAATCTGGTCAAGAAATACATCATTCCAACCACTGCCCAGCCCCATGCCGCTAATGCCAATGCCTTTGTTGGCTGCAAATTTGGCCTGTTGGTAACATTGCTGCTCGTCGCCATAGGTGCGGCCATCGGTCAACAAGATGACATGGTTGATATATTGAGGATTGTTATAACGCTGTACTTCTTCAATCGCGGTCCGCAATGCGTTCAAAATTTCCGTTCCACCACCGGTTTCCAAGGCTCTAATCTGCGACTCGCTGCGGCGAACATCGATACGGCGGGAAGCCGGAATAATGACCTCGGCGCGATCACTAAATCGCACCAGAGAAAAAATGTCATTTTGCCCCAAGCGTTTGATGAGTTGAATGGCCGATGCTTTGGCCCGTTCAATTTTTTCACCTTGCATCGAAGTGGAACAATCCAAGGCCAGGCAAATATTGAGCGGAGCCGATTGGGCCGCATCCAGATAGCGCGATTCGGCAGAAATGGTCACGAGCGCGTATACCAGTTGCTTGTCTGCGCCGCTATAAATATGCGGACGGCTTAAATCTACCTGGCACTGCAAAGGCACCGCCAGCGGCGCAATCTCCGGTTCATCAGCAATCACGGCATCGTAAGCGGCGCGGCGCTGCGGGTCTGCCAAAATCTGATAGGCCTGCTGCACATCTAAAAACAGTTCCGTTTCGCCAGGAGCCTGGTTTTTGTCAGGATGAAGTTTTTTGGCCGCTTTTAAGTAGGCGCGTCGAATTTCTTCTGTCGTTGCAGAACGCAGTAAACCCAGCAGCGCGTAGAAATTCGTTTTTTTATCTGGCATACGGTCTAATTATTTTTTACCCAAGCAATTGAACCAGAACGGCTGTAATATTATCAGGCCCGCCGGCTGTGTTCGCCGCAGTAATCAGATTTTGACAACCGCGTTGAATGGTAGGGGCTTCAAAAATAATTTTCTTCATTTCATCTTCTGGCACAACGCCCCACAAGCCATCAGAGCAGATAAGCAGGTAAGCGCCCACCGGGAAGGGAACCGTGACCATATCTGGCTCAAGTGTTTCGCCCTGCCCCAACGCGCGGTATAGAACATTCCGCTGTGGATGAACTGCCGCTTCTGCCGCCGTAATTTGGCCCAGTTCTTCAAGGCGGCGCACAAGCGAGTGGTCGCGGGTAATGGCTTCCATGCGGCTATCGCCATAAATCAGGTAAGCGCGGCTATCGCCTACATGCCCGATGGTGAGTTGCTGTCCGAGCACCAGGGCCGCCGTGACAGTTGTGCCGCTGCCAGGCGCCTCGGCCAAAACCACCCGTTGCGCTTCAGCAATCGCGCCTTGCATCACTTCTTGAAGCGATTCTTCAAGTGGTTCGGCTGGAATTTGGAAGAGCGTTTTGTTAAATTTCTTCATCACATAACCGGCAACCACGCGAATAGCGGTGCTGCTCGCCACTTCGCCGTATTGGTGTCCGCCCATGCCATCGGCAACAATGAACAAGCCAAAGGGCGTCATGCTGTTATGGCCCGCAATCGTCGTGTTCAAGGTGAACAGACTGTCTTCGTTTAAGTCACGTTGCCGACCTACCGATTGCGCGCTCGTAACCAAAAAATGAGCCGGTTCAAAGCGATTGACAGGAATGGATCGTATCGTTTGCAACTGCGCTTCTGAAAGCGGCGCGGTTACAGCGCTGTCAATAGATTTTTTTTCGGGTTCTTTTTCTTGACCAAATAGTTTACGAAAAAAATTTAACACAGAACATCTCCTTAGAAGAAGGTTTTATGCCAGCAAAGCATAAATGAAATGGTCATGTGAACCCACGTAGACAATTTCATCATAGACCAATGGCGTGCCGGTAATAGGGCCCTGGGTTTCATATTTCCAGCGCAGGCGGCCTGTTTTATATTCCAGGCAGTATAAATTTCCATCTACCGAACCGATATAAACGCTATCTTTATAAACCACCGGAGAACCATTTACTTGATGATTGGTCTTATAGCGCCACAACTCTTTGGCCGATTTGGCATCGACCCCGTAAACATTGCCATCTGCCGAGCCTGCAATCACAATATTATCAACCACCACAGGTGAAACGATAGAGGGTTTCTCCATACGAAAACGCCAAATCAGCCAGCCAGAAGTGGCATCAAGGCAGTAAAGATGCGAATCGATGGATGTAAAAAACACGCTATTATCCTGCACCCAGGGCGAGGAAGTGATGCTGCGCTTGGCCTTATAACGCCATTTTTGAGCGCCGCGATAATCTACCGCAAACATTTCACCGCCCTCGTTGCCAAAATAAACAAAACCATTGGCAATAAAAGGAGACGAACGCACATCAGAACCCGCGTCAAATTTCCAGGCCAGGCGCGTGGTTTCAACATTGACGGCATGTAAATGACCGTCATCGGCCCCAAAAAAGATATGGTTATCTGAAAATCGCGGCGAAGAGCGAATTCGCCCTTCAGCAAAATAGGACCAATTTAATTTCCCGGTACGCGCCTGAACGGCGTGCAGGCGATGATCTTCAGAACCGAAGAAAATGACATCATCATACACAGCCGGGCGTCCAACAATCCCACCGTCGGCAGCGTATTTCCACTGGAACTGACCATCGGCTGCGGTAAGCGCGTACAAGTTGTTATCATAACAACCGATATAAATCATACCGGCATGCATTAAGGGCGTTCCGCGCAACTCATCTTCACACTGAAAAGCCCAAAGCGGCTTAATGCCACTCGTGTTAATAACAGGAGAAGCAGAGGAGGACGGCATTCGGCCCAATAAACCTGTTTTTCTGCCCGCGCCAATTAAGGCTTCCTTGAACTCATCAATGCGCTTGTAACGGTCTTCAGGGTTGTATTGCAGGGCAGTGTTAATCACTGTTTCCAGCTCAAGGCTAACATTGGGGTTAATTTTACGAATGGGACGCTCTGAAAACGAAAAAGGCGCTTCCAGGCGCGGGTCACGCCTGGTGAGCAGGTGGTGCATGGTAGCGCCCAGGGCATAAATATCGGCCCGGGTCGTGGCTTCGCCGCGATATTGTTCCGGCGGCGAATAGCCTTCCGTGCCAATCATTGTGCCTTTCTGTCCGCTCTGAAAAGTTTTTGCAATACCAAAATCGACCAGCATAATATGGTTGTGCTGATTGATCATCACGTTCGATGGTTTCATATCACGAAAAATGATCGGGTCGGGCTTATGGTTGTGCAAAAAAAATAAAACATCACACAACTCAATACTCCAGGCCAACACCTGCTCTTCGGGGAAAAAACCATCCGTTTGCGAAAGAAGCACCTCTAAATCTTTACCATGAATAAACTCTAGCACCAAATACGAGCGATTTTCCAGCGTAAAGTAATCATAAATACGCGGAATAGACGGGTGGCTCAAGGTAGCCAAAATATTGGCCTCGCGCTCAAAGTTTTGCACAATGGTCTGCCGAACAAGCGGATCGGGAGCCTGGTTAATCATTTCCTTTACCGCCACCAATTTGACCACATTCGGGAAATGCAAATCACGGGCGCGGTATACAGACCCCATACCGCCCACCCCAATCACCTCCTGAATCAAATAACGATTCATCAGGTTTGCGCCAGCGCTTAACTGACCATCACTTGAACGGCCGCTAGAGCCTTGACCATCAATAAGTTGAGTTTCCATAAAAAGTTATAATTTTCCGCGAAAAATAATTGATGAATTATAGTCCATCCCTGTCCGAATTGGCAACATTCTATTCATTTAACATTTTTGTAGGCTACAATAGTGATGTTGTAAATCGGGCATTGCAGGCTTAAGAAATATATCATACAATTCAACCAATCATGAAAATACTGGCAATCAGCGACCAAATCATAGACCGGCTATACTCCACATCTGTCACGCAAACCTACCCTGATATTGATGTTATTATCTCATGCGGCGACCTGCCCTATGAGTATTTGGAGTTTCTTGTCTCTGTTTTTAACCTGCCCTTGCTTTACGTTCCAGGAAATCATGATCCGGCCTATAACAGCCATAACCCGCAAAGTTGGGCGCACGGTTGCGAAAATATCGATGCGCAAAGCCTGCAACTCAAAGGCCTTTTTTTCGCCGGGCTGGGAGGCAGCATTCAATACCAACTTGGAACCCCCAACCAATATACCCAATTGGGCATGTACCTGCGGGTTTACAAAATTCTGCCAGGGCTGATTTGGAATAAAATTCGCCATCGACGCCGCCTCGATGTTTTCGTCACCCACTCTCCCCCCTTTGGCATCCATGATGACGACGACCCGGCTCACCAGGGCCTGCGCGCCATCAACTTCCTGATGCGGGTGATGAATCCGCGTTATTTATTGCATGGGCATACCGTTTTCTACCGCCAAAACCTGCAAGACCATGTTACAGAATTCAACCAAACCAAAATTATCAATATCTACCCCTTCAGGGTACTAACTTTAGAATGACAGACAATCACTCTCTCACCGAGCGCGCCCGGGCTGATTACAGCCGCGCACGCTTCAAAGCATTTGTAAACAACATCTGGTCGCTAATCCAGGGAAGCCCCAACCAGTTGCTCTCATACGACGAGATTAAAGAAAAACTGCGCATTGGCGGGCCAATCTATCGCGGCGTACAAACCGTGCCGGTAAAACAAATCACCGGCAGCCTCAATCGCTACCACCAATTCGACCGCGCCTTTCTGCCCACCCAGCAAGAAACCGCCGAACGCTGGCAGCGCGTTAACCTGGCTTTTTACAACGACATCAGCCTGCCACCGGTAGTGCTTTACAAAGTCGGCGAAGTATACTTCGTTGTCGATGGGCATCACCGCGTCTCAGTCGCCCGCGAGCAAGGCCAGATATTCATCGAGGCCGAAGTGCGCGAATGCGCCACAAAAGTAAACATCACCCCCGATATTCGCCTGGAAGACCTCGAATTTCTGGGTGAAAAAGCCACTTTCCTCGAACGAACCGCCCTCGACCAAATACGCCCCGAAGCCGAGATCAAACTCAACACCCCCGATGGCTTCAGCCGTATGCTCGAACATATTGCCGTGCATAAATTTTTTATGGGCATCGAACAACAACGCGATATCAGCGACGAAGAAGCCGTCAGCGATTGGTACGACCAGGTTTACCAGCCCATCGTCGAAGTCATCGGCCAAAGCGACATTCTCAAAGATTTTCCCGAAAAAACCGAAGGCGACCTCTATCTATGGGTACTGGATCATCAGCATTACTTGCACGAAACCAACGGACTGGCCCTCATGCCCCCCGAAGAAGCCGCTCGTGATTACATCAAATCTCAAAAAAATGTAGACGAGGAACTCGAATGAACTTTCACCATCCGCTTGCTGGCGTCTATGCCGCCGCTGTTACCCCCTTGCGCAACAATTTAACCCTCTCCCCCGAACCGGTTGCCTCACTCCTCAACCACTTGGCAGCCCTGGGAGCGCATGGCGCGCTGCTTTTTGGCACCACAGGCGAAGGCCCCTCCTTCTCAGCACCCGAACGGCGCGATATTCTGCTGGCCGCCCTCGGCGTGCGCCAAACCTACCCCGATTTCAAACTCCTGGCCGGAACCGGCTCGCCCAGCCTCGACGAAAGCATCACCCTCACCCGCGCCGCTTTCGATTTTGGTTACGATGGCGTCGTCGTACTGCCGCCTTACTACTTCCGCCGCGTTACCGACGACGGCCTCTTCAACTGGTACGACATCCTCATCCGCAACGCCGTGCCAGAAGGCGGATACCTGCTCGGCTACCACATTCCCGCCATTTCAGGCGTGCCGCTGCCGCTCAACCTGCTGGCTCGCCTCAAAGACGCCCACCCGCAAAAATTTGCCGGCATCAAAGACTCATCCAGCGACCCGCAGCACACCGTTGCCCTCGGCGGACGCTTCGGCAAAGACCTGCTCGTCTTTAGCGGCAACGACGGACTGCTGTTGCATGGGTTGGAACACCACGGCGCAGGCGCAATCACCGCCCTCGCCAATCTCTACGCCGACCTGCTGCGCCAGGTATGGAACATTTACAAACAAAATGGCGATGCGATTGACGCCCAGGAAGACCTGAACAAACGCCGCAATATCCTTGATCCCTACAAACCCTTTCCGCCCATCATCAAAGCCCTGCTCAACCGCAAATTCGGCTTCCCGCGCTGGCCGGTCAAACCGCCCTTGCAAGATATTTCAGAAGAAACCATTGACCAGGTTTGGCAAGAACTGAGCAAACTGGACAAACGCAAATGACCCCCTGGCGACTCATCCTCCACCCGCCCGCCCCAGGCGCATGGAACATGGCCGTCGATGAAGCCATCCTCGAACACGCCGGGCGCAACGAATCGCCCCCCACCCTGCGCCTGTATGCCTGGCAGCCAGCCTGCCTATCGCTCGGATACGCCCAACCCTACGCCGATGTCGACGAAGCCGGCCTGGCCGCCCACGGCTGGGAAGTGGTGCGCCGCCCCACCGGTGGACGCGCCATCCTGCACACCGACGAACTGACCTACTCTGTCAGCACCGCCCCCAGCGAACCGCTCATGGCCGGAACCGTGCTTGAAAGTTACAACCGCATCGCCCGCGCCCTGGTAAAAGCCTGCCACAACCTCGGCCTGCCCGCCGCAATGGAAGAACACAGCCCGCCGGCAGAAGCCGCCAAAGGCGCGGTCTGCTTTGAAGTGCCGTCGGCCTATGAAATTGTGTTAAACGGCAAAAAACTGATTGGTTCAGCCCAGGCCCGTAAACGCGAAGGAATCCTGCAACACGGCTCCCTACCCCTGCATGGCGACCTGACCCGCATTCTGCAAGCCCTGTCCTTCAGCGACCAGGCAAAACGTGAGAGCGCCGCGCCGCGCCTGCTTCAGCGCGCCACCACCGCCCAGGCCCACCTGGGGCAGGTAATCGCCTGGGAAACAGCCGCCCAGGCCCTCGTCAGCGCGTTCCAGCACGAGTTGGGGCTAACCTTCGCGCGCGGAGAACTTTCTGCGCAAGAAAAAACGCGCGCGCAAGACCTCCTCCAAACCAAATATGCCCACCCCAACTGGACCCGCCGGGTATAACCCCCCAGCCCATGCTCACCGAAGCGCAAGCAACCCTGGCCGCAAGGCCCATCAACCAAAAAATTCTGCTCACCGGTCCGGCCGGCTGCGGAAAAACCACCGCCGCCATTGCCCGCGTGCTAACGCTCATTGAGCGCGGCATCGCCGCCGATTCTATTTTGCTCGTCACCCCCCAGCGCGGATTGCAAAACCCCTACCTCGAAGCCATCGCCGCCCAACCCTACGCCGGCGGCGAAGTGACCCCCGCCACCCTGGGTGGCCTGGCCCGCCGCATGGTCGATTTATTCTGGCCGCTGGCCGCCGAAGCCGCCGGGTTTAGCCACCCCGAACGCCCCCCGGTCTTCCTCACCCTCGAAACCGCCCAATACCATATCGCCCGCATCACCCGCCCGCTGATTGAGGAGCAGGGCTATTTTGAATCGCTCAGCCTCAACCGCAACCGTCTGTACGCCCAAATTCTCGATAACCTCAACAAAGCCGCCCTGATTGGCTTCCCGCCAGAGCAAATTGGCGAGCGACTAAACACCGCCTGGGCCGGCGACCCCGCCCAGCGTCGCGTCTATGTCGATGCGCAAGAATGCGCCAACCGCTTCCGCGCCTTCTGTTTGCAACACAACCTGCTCGACTTCTCGCTCCAGTTTCAAATTTTTACCGAAATTTTGTGGCCGCAACCCATCGTCCGCAACCTGCTCACCCGCTCCTACCGCCACCTGATCTACGACAACCTCGAAGAAGAAACCCCACGCGCCCACGATCTGCTGGCCGAATGGCTGCCAGATTTTGAATCGGCCCTGCTGGTGATGGACGACCTGGGCGGATTTCGCCAATTCCTGGGCGCCGACCCGCTTTCAGCCGAACGCCTCGCCAACCAGACCGACAACCTGCTGCGCTTCGAGACGAGTTTCACCCAACCCGCGCCACTCATCGACCTTGAAACCGGCCTACTCGCCGCCCTGGGGCGCGAAAACACCCCCGCCCAACCCCTTGCCCCCCCAAACCAGGAAGAACAACGCCCCTTCGATTTCAGCCTGGCGCGCTTTTACCCGCAACTGCTCGACCAAATCACAACCCAGGTTGCCGAACTGATTGAATCTGGAACCCCGCCCGCCGAAATCGCCATTCTCGCGCCCTATCTCTCCGATTCGCTACGCTTTGCGATGATGAACCGCCTCGAACAAGCCGGAATTGCGAGCCGCTCGCACCGCCCCTCACGCTCCCTGCGCGACGAACCAGCCAGCCAAACCCTGCTAACCCTGGCCTGCCTGGCCCACCCCGGCTGGGAAATTCACCCCTCGCGCTTCGACATGACCTACGCCCTGACCCTGGCCCTCGATTGCGACCTGGTGCGCGCCCAACTGCTATGCGACATCACCTACCGCCAGCGCGACCTGCGCCTGACCTCCTTCAACGACGTTCTGCCCGAAATGCAAGAGCGCATCACCTACGCGCTCGGCCTGCGCTACGCCCAACTCAAACAATGGATTCTGTCCTACCGCGAATCGCCTCCCCTGCCGCTCGATCACTTCCTGCGCAAACTATTCGGCGAACTGCTCTCCCAACCCGAATTTGGATTTCACCACAACCTCGATGCCGTTCGCGTTGCGGCCAGCCTGATAGAATCAACGCGCAAATTCCGCCAGGCACTCGAAGCATTAAACGACCCAGACCCACTCACCCTCGGCAGGGAATACTTCGCCATGCTCGAAGATGGCGTCATCGCCGCCCAATACCTGCAACCCTACGAAGAAAACCCCCAGGCCGTGCTGGTTGCCCCGGCCACCACCTTTATCATGATGAACCACCCGGTTGATGTCCAATTCTGGCTCGACGCCGGAGCCTCCGGCTGGAACGAACGCCTGGCCCAACCGCTCACCCACCCGCACGTCCTCTCGCGCCATTGGCCGCCCGGGCGCATCTGGAGCGACGCCGACGAGACCCAGGCCGAAACCGAAGCCCTGGCCCGCCTGATTGCCGGCCTGCTGCGCCGTTGCCGCCGCAAAATCTACCTCGGCCTGCCCGACCTGGGCGAATCGGGCTACGAGCAGCGCGGCGCGCTCTTACGAGCCTTCCAAAAGGTCTTGCAAAGCGCAAGCACAATCCCGGAATAACAGCCTAGCATGAAATCATTTGCCGCCCAACTCTTTATCCTCCTGCGCAGCAACACGGGGCGGCGCAATCTATTGCGCCTCTTACGATTTTTCCTGCTGCTAACCGTCATCATCAACATCTACGGCGTTCTATTCCATTACATCATGGAATATGAAGGCCGTTATTACAGTTGGGTCACCGGCTACTATTGGACTCTAACCGTCATGTCTACCCTGGGGTTTGGCGATATCACCTTTGAATCAGACCTGGGGCGCATATTTTCCATCATCGTACTGCTCAGCGGCATGATCTTCCTGCTCATCCTGCTGCCCTTCACCTTTCTCGAATTCTTCTACCTGCCTTTTATGAAGGCCCGCTCTGAAGCCCGCGCCCCGCACGAACTTCCCACCCAATACAAAAACCACATCATCCTGACCTCATTCGACGATGTCACGCGCGCGCTCATCCGCAAACTCAAACAACGAGACAGCCACCGCTACGTCCTGCTCATTCCCAACCTCAGCGAAGCCCTGAATTTGTACGAAGAAGGCTACCGCGTAATGACCGGCGACCTCGACGACCCCGAAACCTATCGCAAAGCCCGCGCCAACCAGGCCGCCCTGGTCGCCACCAGCATCAACGACATCACCAACACCAACATCGCCTTCACCGTGCGCGAAGTAAGCGAAAGCGTCCCACTGCTCGCCACCGCCGATTCAGAAAAATCGGTAGACAACCTCGAACTGGCCGGCTGCACCCACGTCCTGCTCCTGGCCGACATGATGGGCCGCGCCCTGTGCCGCCGCGTCAGCGGAAGAGACCGCCGCGCCCACATCGTCGGCGAATATGGACAGTTGCGCATCGCCGAAGCCACCATCCGCAACACCCCGCTGGTGGGCAAAACCCTGCGCGAGAGCCGCCTGCATCAAGAGACCGGCATCACCGTGCTGGGCGTATGGGAACACGGCGAATTTCACCCCGCCCAGGCCGATACCAAAATTCACACCGAATCGGTGCTGGTGCTGGCCGGGCTCGAACAAGCCATCGAAACCTTCAACCAGGCCTATACCCTCGCCGAAGACAACGACGGCCCCGTCATCATCATCGGCGGCGGGCGGGTTGGGCGCGCCGCCGCCCGCGCCCTGGCCGAACGCGGCCTCGATTACCGCATCGTCGAACAAGAACCCCACGAACAAGGCATTCTCGGCAAATACATCATCGGCAACGCCTCAGATCTAAAAATTCTTGAAAAAGCCGGCATCCGCCACAGCCGCAACGTCATCGTCACCACCCACGACGACGATAACAACATCTACCTCACCCTCTACTGCCGCCGCCTGCGCCCCGATATCCACATCATCAGCCGCGCAACCCGCCAAAGCAACATCGCCACCCTCTACCGCGCCGGAGCCGATTTCGTCATGTCGTATGCTTCGCTAGGAGCCAACACCATCCTCAACCTGCTCGATAAAAGCAACGTTCTAATGATTTCCGAAGGCCTCGATATCATCCATATCAAAATGCCCAAGGCGCTCATCGGCCAGAGCATCGCCCAGGCCCAGGTGCGCGAAAAAACCGGCTGCACCATCATCGCCCTGCAACGCGGCCCCGAAATTGATTTCAACATCAACCTGCAAGCCCCCCTGCCCGCCGAGGCCGAACTCGTCATGCTCGGCACCAGCACTGCCGAAGAAAAATTTCGCAAAACTTTCAAAGCCAGGCCATGAAAATTCTTGCCAAAATCATCACCGCCCTCCAAGCCGCGCGCGAACTGGGCCCCACCCAGGTTAGCCTGCTCGCCCTCTACAAACTCGGCCTGAAAAGCGGCCACTACCGCCGAACCGAAAACCCCCAGCCCCAACCCGCCACCCTCAACCTGCCCATCCCCCTGCCCAACCCCGAAACCCTGCGCGCCCGCCTCGGCCCCGAAGGCCTGGCCCAACTACGCCGCCAGGCCGCAGAAATCGTTGGCGGAAACTTTCGCGCCTTTGGCGGCCCGCCCATCCCCATCCAACTCACCCCGCCCACCCCGCAAAAACATTGGACAGAACTCGAATCCCATCCACACCCTGCCGATATAAAACTCACCTGGGAACCAGCCCGCTTCGGCTGGGCCTTCACCCTGGCCCGCGCCTGGCAAGCCACCGGCGAAGAATCTGCCCCACAAGCCTTCTGGCATTATTTTGAAACCTTTCAGGCCCAAAACCCACCCTTTTTTGGAGAAAATTGGACATCGGCCCAGGAAGTGGGATTCCGTTTAATCGCCTTCACCTTTGCCGGGACTATTTTCCGCCAATCCGAACATACCACGCCCACACGCCTCGCTGCTCTCGCCGTTTCGATAGGCCAACACGCCGCCCGAATACTCCCCACCCTGGCCTATGCCCGCGCCCAAAACAACAACCACCTGCTCAGCGAAGCCGCCGCCCTCTACACCGCCGGCCTGGCTCTCGCAGACCACCCGCAAGCCGAACACTGGCGCAAAACCGGCCAAAAGTGGCTGACATGGTGCTTCAAACATCAAATCGATTCAACTGGCGAATATGTCCAACACTCCAGCAACTACCACCGTCTGATGTTGCAAATCGCATTGTGGGTACGTTTTTTGGCGTCAAATACCTCCAGACAGTTGACAATGACACCCGTTGCCCGCGAAAACCTGTCCCTGGCCGCCCACTGGCTGTTTTGCCTGCTCGATTTTGAAAACGGCCAAGTACCCAACCTCGGCCCCAACGACGGCGCATACATCTTCCCGTTTACCAACCTTCCGTTTGAAGATTACCGCCCGGTGGCGCAGGCCTCAGCGCGGGCCTTTCTCGGTTACAGCCTGCCCCCCGGCCCCTGGGACGAGATGGCCCTCTGGTTTAATCTTGAAAGCGAAAAATTAAAAGTAGAAGCGGCCAAACCATCAGACTTGCGCATGTTTGGCCTGTACCCCACCACCCTGCAAGCCGATGAACGCAGTTGGGCCTACCTGCGCACCGTTCGTCTGCGTTCACGCCCCGGCCACGCCGACCTGTTGCACCTCGACCTGTGGTGGCGCGGACAAAATATCAGCCTCGACCCTGGCACTTTTTCCTACAACGCCGCCCCCCCCTGGGACAATCCCCTCACCGCCGCTCAATACCACAACACCGTCACCATCGATAACCGCGACCAGTTCACCCGCGTCAGCCGCTTCCTCTACCTCAACCGCGCCGACGCAACCAGAATCAAGACAGAATCTGGCACATTATCGGCGCGCCATTATGCCTACGGCAAACTCGGCATTCGCCACACCCGCAGCATCAGCGCCCCAACTCCCGACCACTGGCGCGTAGAAGATGAACTGCTCAACCTGAAGGGCCAGGAACATACTTATCGCCTGCACTGGCTGCTACCCGATGGGGCGTATGAATTAGAGAGCAGAGATGAAAAATTAGAGATTAGATTAAAACTACCCGTCGGGCGGCTAACCCTGCAAATCTCTTCTCCCCAATTACCAATCACCAATCACTCCCTCGCCCGCGCCGGAGATATTGACCCACTGCGCGGTTGGGTTTCCCCAACCTATAACGTAAAAACCCCCGCGCTTTCGCTGGGGGTTATCGCGCGCTCCAATCAAACTGTTAATTTTACAAGCGAGTTTCGCTTCTCTTCTTGAAGTAGTTGGTAATTGCCCGCCAGATGGGGCAACGGTCATACACCGCGCTAAACAAAAGCAGCCCGCCGAGAACAAAAGCAATCACATTGTAGCCATTCAGTAGCCCCCAGCCAATAGCCAGCGCCCCGGCCCCCAAACGCAAAATCCGGGCAGGCAGCGAAATACCAATCGGCTCAGGGTCCTTGCCTTCTGCCAGAGTCTCGAACATCTTTTGCAAAGCCGAAGCAGGCTTGGCCCCCACCGAGCGCAAAATCTCATCATCCTTGCGATAGACAATCAAGGTCGGAATGCCCCGAATCCCCAATTCTTGCAAAAGCCCCTGATGGTCATCGGCATTAATCTGCCATAATTCCACTTTGCCAGCATACTGCTTGGCTAATTTTTCGAGAATCGGCTTAATCACCTTGCACGGCCCACACCAGGGAGCCCAAAAATCGACAACAACCGGATGGGGCTTGCGGGCAAGTTTTTGAAGAAATGCGGCTTTATTCATAAAAAGACAACCTTTCCCATGTTTTATTCTCTTGGATGTCTTTTAAAGAAAATAGTGGCAAGCAATCACAAAAATAGAATGGGTGTGTTTCATTTCAGTTGAAACCGCACCGAAGGCTTCGTCGCGAGCGCTCAGCCGAGCGGTTCCTGAAAACGGCATAATTCAGAGTCAGAAACCTTCGGGACGTTCCATCAATACGATTGTTCTTTTAGCACCCTGACAAGCGCCTCGTAATGCTCGCGGCAATCGGGACACATGTCGAGGTGCGCGGCGACCAGCGGCATCAGATGGGCCACCTCCTCACCACGTTCGGCGCGTTCGGCATACAGGTCGATCAATTCAAAGACCTGGTCGCAGGTCAGCATGGCAGCGCTATCGTCGGCCAAAAACGACAGTTCGGCCAGCGACAGCGGTTCAACCGGCGGCGGTTTACGAAATAAGCGACGAAAAAAGTCAAAGAAAACAGTCATCATTCTTTAGATAGCGTAGCAAGCGCTTCCCTTACCCCACGCCTGCCTCAAAAACAGACAGAATTTGCGCGGGTGTCAGCCCTTCGCGCTCGAGGCGGTTTTTGATTCGGACGCGGGCATCGAACATGAGTTTGTAGAGGGCATTCGGTTTGACCTCCATCCGGCTGGCGACCATCTCAACAGGCAAACCCTGCGCGGCAAGCAGTTCTACCGCCTGGCGTTGTTTGTCGGTCAATTCTTCCGCCACAATCCGGCTGACGCGCTGAAGCAGGTCGCTGCGCTCAACCTGCGATTCTGGCGTGGGTTGGTCGGCAGCCATTTCACGCAAGGGAGTGTTATCGTCATCAGCAGTGGTCATCTCCGGTAGCGGCACATCCCGCCAGCGGCGGCGTCTCAATTCTCCCAACGCTTCGCGCACGGCAATTTTTTGTACCCAGGTGATGAAAAGGCTACGGCCCTCGAAACTATCGAGGTGAGTCAGCACCTTGAGCAAGGTTTCCTGAGCCACATCCTCGGTCAGCGCATCAAAAGCGGGGTGTTCTGGCGATAACTTCCCGCCCAGGGCAAACGGCAACCCACGCAAAATGAGGGCGCGCAAATCGGCCAGAGCCGATTCCCGGCGGTCATTGGTTGCGCGTAAATCGGCCAGCCATTCGTCATTGCTGCGGAAAGTCATGAAATGAATTATAACGGAAGGGTAAGGAAAAACACGCCCGGTCTCTCTGAATGAACGTAATGAGAGAGTTTTTTCGATAAAAAGGACACAACAATGTTCGACACCTATCTTCGCCGCTTAAAAGACCAATTAATCGAACCGCTCGCCGCCCCGCTCGGTTCCGTTTCACCAGCCTTGCTCACCCTCCTCGGCCTGCTGACCGGACTCACCGCCGCCTGGCTCGCCGCTAACGGGAGCGTGCTGCCCTCGCTGTTGGTCTGGTTCCTCAGCCGCGTCCTGGACGGTCTCGATGGCCTGGTCGCCCGCCGATTCAACAAACAAAGCGACTTTGGCGGCTACCTCGACATCGTCTGCGATTTTGCCGTCTACGCCGCCGTACCCATCGGCCTGACCCTGGCCCACCCAACCACGACCAACTTCATCGCCCTGGCCGTCATGCTCTCGGCCTTTTACATCAACGCCGCCTCCTGGATGTATCTCTCAGCCCTGCTCGAAAAACGTTCCGCGCGTGACGCCTCCACCCAGACAAGCATCATCATGCCGAATGGACTGGTCGGCGCAACTGAATCGATCACCGCTTTCTGCATCTTCCTGCTCTTCCCCGCCCACATCGCCCCGCTCTTTGGAATTTTCTCCGCCCTGGTGTTTTTTACGGTTATTCAACGGCTGGTCTGGGCGTGGCGCAACCTACCGCGCGCGTAAACGCGAGATAAATCTCGCGCTACAACCAACCCGTACCGCGACTTTCAAGTCGCGCGTAAACGCGAGATACATCTCACTGTTTAAAATCACCACTCACCAAAATCTGGATTGACGTAAGAAAACTTCCAATCTCGCCACTCGTTCACCAGCCCCGCCTTCACCGGATTGTTCAAAATATATGCAATAATACGCCCGAGTTCGGCATCATCGCGCACAAAATGGTCATAACTTTCATGTTGCCAAAATTGCCCTGTTCGCTGTAGCGCAAGATTACATTTGTAGGCAGTTCGTCCTTTGAGCAATCTTAATGTATCAGTCAGTGGATATCTTGCAGTTAGCCCCTTATGCCTGGCGTCACTCACCAACATCTTTTCTAAAAGCAAATGAACATGATTGGACATAATGCAATAAGCAAGCAGTAAATATCGTTCTGTGTCCATGGCCCGAATTTCTCTTGCGACAATCTCTGCAATTTCAGCATTTTCCAACCAGCGCGGACTATTTTCGCAACGGTCAAGCCATGCATCGTACTTGGCAAAGTGCTTTTTTTGAACTTTATACTGCTCGTCCAACGCTACCTGGCAAAGCTCTTGTTCACGCTCTGTCTTGAGTTGCTCCAGAACAGCCACAGGAATAGCATGAACCAGCGTAAAGGTGACAAAAAAAGAATTACCTTCTGGGTGAATATGTGGAAGATTACGCCGATAAAAAATATCAGGAGACATAAGAACAATTGTACCGCGACTTTTAAGTCGCGCATAAACGAACGCGAGATAAATCTCGCGCTAACTTTATACTTAAACACATGAAACCCAACTCCCCCGCCCCCACCTTCACCCTCGCCTCCACCTCCGGCGAGCAAATCAGCCTCGGCGAAGTGCTACAAAACGACAACCACGTCCTGCTGGTTTTCCTCCGCCATCTGGGCTGAATAGCCTGCCGCGAGCATGTCGCACAGTTGTGCGCCCGTCAAGACGAATTTACCAAACTTAGCACCCGCGTCTTCGTCATCTCCTTCGGCACCCTGCCCGCCGTCCAGCAGTGGCTAAAAGAAACCTGCGTTACCTTCACCGTCCTGCTCGACCGTGAGCGGATCGTTTACACCGCCTATGGCCTGGAACGCTCGCGCCTGCGCTCGTTAAGCCCGCGCACACTCTGGCTCTACGCCACCCGCCACCTGCGCGGCAAACAAATGCACAGTTCCCACGGCGACGACATCACCCAACTCGGCGGCGACTTCATCGTCGATAAAAACGGCCTCCTGCGTCTGGCCTACCCCAGCCACGATCCGGTCGATAGGCCGCCAGTAGAGACATTGTTGAAAATATTGCAAAAACTACCCTAAACCTTCACACAAACTTCATCTTATTCTCACCTTTTTAGACTAAAATTGTGGAAATAAACTATCCAGGAGACTTTTCTCATGAAAAAACAAACCCTGACTGTCATCGCCACCGCCGCAGTGACAACCCTTATCGTCATCGTCGCTTTTATCCTGCTCATGCCCGTCATCGGCCCGCGCTTCCTGCACCCGATGATGATGGGCAGAAGCGAATCTGCCCCAGCCAGCCTTGATACGGCCACCACCCGCGCCACCGACAACGGCCTGTTCAACGTTTCCTGGCGCAGCGATTCAGACGACGTGCCACTCAATAAAATCCACACCTGGACGCTGACCGTCACCACCCCCGACGGAACACCCGTCGAAAATGCCGAAATCCTCGTCGATGGTGGTATGCCCCAGCACGGACACGGCCTGCCGACCAGCCCGCAGGTGACGGAATACCTCGGCAACGGCGAGTACCGTGTCGAAGGTCTGCGCTTCCAGATGATCGGCTGGTGGGAAGTCAAATTCAACATCAGCGCGGGCGGCCAGAGCGACTCCATCACCTTCAACCTGACCCTCAGGTAAGATCGTAGAGCGAGATATTAGCTCGCTTTACCCGAAGACTATGAAAAAAACCTTTCTCTTTACTGGCATCACCCTCATCATCGTCGCCGGCCTCGCCTTGTGGGCATTCTGGCCGCGCAACCCGTGGACGGCCGAAGAAACCGAACTCCTGCGCGGCCTGTGGATTGGCTCCCTGCCGCCCCTGCCGCCCGACCCCTCCAACCGC
>DAOUML010000115.1:0-11615 GCA_034411635.1 Anaerolineales bacterium | reverse complement strand
ACTGGTTACTGAATCACCGGTCAATATCGCCCAGGACAATATCGACCGAAGCGATAATCGCCACCAGGTCGGCAACGAAGTGGCCCTGAGCCAGGCGCGGCAGGACTTGCAAGTTATCGAAAGACGGGGCGCGGAAGTGGACGCGATACGGTTTCGGGCCGCCGTCGCTCTCGAGGAAACAGCCCAACTCGCCGCGCGGCGATTCGGTCGCTATATAGACCGAGCCTTTCGGGGCGTTGAAGCCTTCCGTCCACAGTTTGAAATGGTGGATCAGGGCTTCCATGCTGGTACCAATTTCCGAGCGCGGCGGAGGGACAAATTTGTAGTTGTTTGAGCGCACCGGGCCAAGCGGCAGTTTGTCCAATGCCTGCTGAATGATGCGAATCGACTGGCGCATCTCTTCGATATGCAGAATGTAACGGGCATAAACATCGCCCTCGGTGCGGGTTGGCACGTCAAAATCGTACTGCTCGTAACCCGAATACGGCGCGAACTTGCGCACATCGTAATCCGGGCCCGAGCCGCGCAGGGTAGCCCCGGTCAGACCCCAGTTGATGGCTTCCTCGCCAGAAATAACGCCAATCCCCAAACACCGATCAAGGAAAAGCGGGTTTTTGGTCAGCAGGGCCTCATACTCATCGATACGCCTGGGGATGATTTTGAGGAAATCACGCACCGCCGCCTCGAACTCAACCGGCACATCACGCCAGACTCCGCCGGGACGGATGTAGGTGGTCATCATGCGCTGGCCCGAGACCAGTTCCATAATATCGAGGATGTCTTCGCGCTCACGGAAGCAATACAGGAAGACCGACATGGCGGCCACATCGAGCGCAGCCGAACCCAGCCAGGCCAGGTGCGACTGGATGCGGGTCAGTTCGGCCAGGATGACGCGAATGGCCTGGGCGCGAGGCGGCACATCCAACCCGACCAGTTTTTCAATCGCCAGGCAGTAGGTGAAGTTGTTGCCAACCGTGTTCATATAGTCCATGCGGTCGGTCATCACTTCGGCCTTCTGGTAGGTTTTGGATTCCATGTTCTTTTCGATGCCGGTATGCAAAAAGCCAACATCCGGCACGCAATTGACAACGGTTTCGCCATCCAGTTCGAGCAACAGACGCAAGACCCCATGCGTGGAGGGGTGCTGCGGGCCCATGTTCAGCAACATGGTTTCGCCCGTGAAGGCGCGCTCTGAAAACAGGTGGCGGAGTTCGTCGAGAGAAACTTCTTGAATCTGGGTCATGGGAGGCTATTCCTTGGGGGCGGGCTTGCGCGCCTTGATTTCGTCAAAGTTGAAGGAATACTGCGGCTCTTCATAGCCAAGCGGATAATCCTTGCGCTGCGGGTGTCCCTGCCAATCAGCAGGCATCAAAATGCGGCGCAGGTCGGGATGTCCCTCAAACTTGATGCCGAACATATCGTAAACTTCGCGCTCCTGCCAGTTGGCATTGCGATAAACTGGCGTAAGACTTCGCAATGCAGGATTAATGCCCGCTACCGGAACGCGCACCTGTAAAGTCAGTTTTTGGCTGAGGGAGCGGAAAATATAGACAACATGAAAGCGCGGATTTTCTTCCGGCCAGTAATCTACTGCGGTCACGCAAACCAGATAGTCAAATCCCAGTTCAGCGTGAATCAGTTGCGCGGCCTCCAGATTTTTCTCAACAGGCAAAATGACGGTAACTTCTCCAGCATGTTCGCTGGTTGAACCACCAAAAGTTTCGAGCAAACGCTGTTGGTAACTTTGTAACACTTCGCTCATGTTTAGGCCCAATCCTTAAACTTTTCACCGCGAATTTTCTCATGCAGGGTAATGATACCGTGAATCAACGCCTCGGGGCGAGGCGGACAGCCGGCCACATAGACATCAACCGGCACAACTTCGTCAACACCCTGCACAACAGCATAATTATTGAACACGCCCCCACACGAGGCGCAATCGCCCATGGCAATCACCCACTTCGGGTCAGGCATCTGGTCATACAGACGGCGCACAACCGGGGCCATTTTGCGGGTGGTGCGCCCGGCCACAATCATCAAATCGCTCTGGCGCGGACTGGCGCGCATCAGTTCCATCCCAAAGCGGCTCATATCGTGATCAGAAGATTGGGCCGACATCATCTCAATCGCGCAGCAGGCCAGGCCAAATAACATCGGCCACATGGCGTTGGTTCGGCTCCAGTTCACCAGTTCTTCCAGTTTAAGCGTGGCAACTCCCATATTGCCAAGTTTTTGCTCTAATCCCATTCCATGCCTCCTTTTTTCCACTCGTAAATAAAACCGATAAGAATAGGAATGTTAAAGACCATCATCACCCAGAAACCGTACCAGCCCAGGTCGCGGAAAGCAATCGCCCAGGGCAGGAAGAAAACCACTTCGATATCGAACAAAATGAAAAGAACCGCGATCAGGTAAAAACGCACCGGAATACGACGCGTTCCTGGCCCAATCGGGGTCATGCCCGATTCATAAGGCAACATTTTTTTCGGGTTGATGCGTCTGGGGCCAAACAAACCTCCCAGCACAACCGCTATAACCGCCACCAAAAGGGTAACGAGAATCATTGTCGCAATTGCGGCATATTCAAGCAACATAGGCAACTCCAGCAGGATTTACAACCAAGCCATCAAGGGCAACCAAGTATAACATACGGGGTATGACATTTGGACAAAACAAGTATTACATGTCCTATTATAAACGTGCTTAATCTCACTTTTTCGTTATATTCATGGGTTATAGAATATGGGGAGGATTATAATGAAACAAAATATGATAAATATCAGAATCGCCTGTTAGTTAGGAGGAGTCCCTGTGTTTCACGCATTAGTAAGCATCAAACAAGTCCCCGATACGACCAATATCCGTATCGACCCGGAGACTAACAACCTCATCCGGCAAGGTGTTCCAACCATCTTGAATCCCTACGACGCCCATGCGGTTGCCGCGGCCATTGAATGGAAGCGCAAACTGGGCGGCAAAGTCACAATCATCACGATGGGCCCGCCCTCGGCTGTAACCTCGCTGCGCGAATGCATCGAGATGGGCGCCGACCGAGCCATCCTGATTTCAGACCGCAAATTTGCAGGCGCCGATACCTGGGCAACATCTTACGTTCTGACCACGGTAATCCAGGCTGTTCACGCGGAAGACCCAATCGACCTGGTTTTCTTCGGAAAACAGGCCATCGATGGCGATACCGCTCAGGTTGGCCCGGGCGTGGCCGTGCGCATGGATTTGCCAGTTGTGACCTACGCGGTCAAGATTCGCGAGGTCAATCTCGACGGCAAGTTTGCCGTCATTGAGCGCAAAACCGAAAAGCACACAGAAGTCATCAAGGTCCGGCTGCCAGCCGCGCTCACCTGCGAAAAAGAAATCGCGGAAATTCCCTTTGCCTCCCTGCCCGATCTGGTTTATTCGCTGCGCTACGAGCCAGAAATGTGGACAACCGAAGGGCCCATCACCTTCGACCCGGCCCAACTCGGGCTGAAAGGCTCTCCCACCACCGTCTTCAAAACCGGAACGCCCGAACAGCACAAAGCCGGCGAGGTGCTAAAAACAGCCGAAATTGGCGTAGAAACGGCGGTCAAATCGGCATTTGACCAAATTGTACAGGTTGAGGGCGTGGCCTCAATGTTAGGAGTTCAAAAATGATACGGCGATTTTGGGTTTATATCGAACAAGAAGGCGGCAAAGCCCACCAGGTCTCTTGGGAACTTTTGGGCGTTGCCCGCAACCTGGTCAATGACATTCAGGACGAACTGGAAAAAAGCGGCGATACAGCCCTGGTGGAAGGAATTCTGATAGGACACCAGGTGCAGGGTGTTGCTCAGGAAGCCCTGCACTACGGAGCCGATACGGTTTATGTCGTCGACGACCCGGCGGCCAAACATTACCTCAACAAACCCTACACCGAAGTTTTCTCTGGCATGGTGCGCAAATACAAACCGGAAGTTTTGCTGGTTGGCGCAACCACGATGGGGCGCGACCTGGCTGGCGCTGTGGCAACCAACGTTGGCACCGGTCTCACCGCCGATACCACCCACCTGGCAATGGGCTCGCCCAAAGAAGGCCAGGCCAAACTGCTGATGGCAACCCGCCCGGCCTTTGGCGGCAACGTCATTGCCACCATCTTATGCCGCAATCACCGACCCCAAATGGCAACCGTGCGTCCGCGCGTCTTCTCGATGCCCGAACGGCAAGAAGAAGCCAAAGGTCAGATTGTAAAGGAAGATATCGCCATCACCCCCGAAATGGTCAATGCCGAAATTGTAGAGATACTCACCGGCAAAGCCGCCGCAATCAACATCGAATATGCCGATGTACTCGTCTCTGGCGGACGCGGCCTGGGCGGAGCGAAAGGTTTTGAACTGCTGAAAGAACTGGCCGACGAACTGGGCGGCGAAGTTGGCGCAAGCCGCGCCTGCGTAGACGCGCACTGGATCACCTACGAACATCAGGTTGGGCAAACCGGCAAAACCGTGCGCCCCAAACTGTATATTGCCGCCGGAATTTCAGGCGCAATCCAGCACAAAGTCGGTATGCAAGAATCGGACTTTATCCTGGCAATTAACCGCGACCCCAATGCCCCTATTTTTGATATTGCCACGCTGGGCATTGTTGGCGATTTATACGAAGTTATCCCGGCAATGATTAAAGAAATCCGGGCGCGCAAAGAGGCGAATCATGGCTAATCAAGAAAAACTCTCCTTTGATGTTATCGTTGTCGGCGCGGGGTTGGCTGGCGCCACGGCAGCCGTTATTGCCGCTCGTGGCGGGCTAAAAGTCGCCCTGATTGAGCGCGGACAAGCCCCCGGCAGCAAAAACTATTTTGGCGGCGCGCTCTACACGCACTCACTGGTAGACATCTACCCCGACTTTTTCGACCGCAAACCGCCCCTGGAACGCCCCGTTACCGAAACCGGATTCTGGTTCCTTTCCAAAGACGGCATGGTACGCGCCACCGTTCAAGGCGGAAAAATCAACAGCAACCCGATTGACGCTTTTGTTGCCCAGCGCGCCAAGTTTGACGCCTGGTGGGCCGAACAAGCCAAAAAAGAAGGCGTCTTCCTGATTACAAAAACCGTCGTCGATGATTTCATCCGCGAAGGCGAGAAAGTCGTCGGCGTGGTGACAGACCGCCCGGATGGCGAGGTCTACGCCCCGGTGGTGATTGTCTGCGAGGGCGTCAACAATCTGCTGACGCAAAAACTCGGCCTGATTAAGCACGATTTCAAGGGCAACGCCACCGCGCTGGCTGTCAAACAGTTGATTTCGTTGCCTGCCGAAACCATCAACACTCGCCTGGGCTTGCACAGCAAAGAGCAGGGCCTGGCTATCTCGGTGGTAGGCGATATTTCGATGGGCTTGCCCGGCCTGGGCTTCCTCTACACCGGCACCGACTCGCTCTCGCTGGGCGTCGGCGTCACCCTCGATGCGCTGACGGAAGCCGGAATCAAGCCTTATGAACTCTTGCAGCGCTACCTCAATCACCCCGTCATTGCGCCGCTGATTGCTGGCGGCCAATTGATGGAATACGGCGCGCACCTGATTCCCGAAGGCGGCTGGAGCACCATGCCCCAACTGTACACCGACGGCGTCATGATTGCCGGTGACGCAGCCTCGATGGTCAACGCCATGCACTGGGAAGGCACCAACATGGCAATCACCGCCGGTAAAGCCGCCGGAGAAACTGCCGTTGAAGCGCACAAGAAGGGTGATTTCTCGGCCAGCGCGCTCTCAGCCTATCGCAAACGCCTTGACGATACCTTCGTGATGAAAGACCTGCACCAGTATCGCAAGATGTCGCAATTCCTGCACAACCATCCTGAGTTTATGGATGTATACCCCAACTTCTTGAACGATGCCCTGGGCATGTTCTTCACCGGTTTCGGCAAACCGAAGAAGAAACTTTATAACGATATTTTCAAGTCATTGACCAACCGCCGGCCCCTGCTGAAAGTTGCAGGCGATATGATCGCCTTCGGCAGGACTATTATGGGTATCTAAACGAAAGGCAGAATCAGATGACCACCAAAACCATTAAAAAAGACGAATTACCCGCAGTATACATCGACGACATTCTCATGTCGCTCAAATATTTCGCGGATGAGCACGAAGCCCACCTGAAAATCATCAATCCGCAAGTGTGCATAGATTGCAAAGACAAACCCTGCCTGCAATTTTGCCCGGTGGGCGCTTACCGCGCCGAGGATGGCGGCACGGTACAAATTGCCTTCCAGAGCTGCATCGAGTGCGGCACTTGCCGGGTGATGTGTCCGCCCAAGAACGTCTTCTGGAAACTGCCGCGCGGCGGATTCGGCGTTTCGTACAAATTTGGCTAAAAACTAAAGAAAGTACCGCAAAAACGCCCGTTGAACCGATTACATCGGCCAACGGGCGTTTTCGCGTCTTCCCGGGTTCAAATAGATTTATTCCAGGTTTTGCATCTGCTCGCGTTTTTGCTCGCGCAATCGCAGCGCAATCGGCGCATCGAGATAACGCTGAATGGCTTCTCTGGTCAGGGTCGGCTCATAATAGTCGCGCATCGTTTCAGGAATCGAAATACGCTCGCCAGCGTAACGCGCCAGCGTAGCCTCCTGCCCGGCCTGCGCCTCGCCCGCCTGCAAAACCCGACAGTAAAAACCCGGACGCTCCGCAAAACGGAAGCGTTTGACAAACTGCGGATCCGCCATGCGCCCGGCCAACGTGCCACACGGAATGCGCGAATCCGTCGCCTGGAGAGTCAACCCGCCAATTTGCAGGATGTCGCCAACGGCAACATCGGCACAGGTCAGACCGGAAATGGTCAGGTTTTCGCCAAACGTGCCGGGGGCCAGTTCGCGCCCCAATTCGGCCTCCCACCACTGATAATCCTCGCCGCCATAGACATAAACCGCCTGGTCGGGGCCGCCGTGATGTTTTGTATCGCCAATAAAATCGTCGGGCAGCCCATCCGCGCCGACGAGTACCGCGCCAACAACCGGGATTTTGAAAATACCGGTTTGCTCTGTTTTGCCAGGGCGGGTTAAAGTTTGCTCCTTACCAATATTAATGCTTGTCAATTTCATCCCAAACTCTCCTTAAGTTCTTCACGCACTGCCGCGCAGCGCTCGCAATCGGTTCGCTCGCACAACAGCGCAAGCGGATTTTGCTTAATCATTTGCACGGTTTTGGCAACCACCTGCCGAATTGAAACAGCGCGAATAACAGCCTTGCCCACCGGGGCGCTGCGCGTGTGCGGGCCAAGAATCGGCTCCAGCAACTCGAAAGCCGTCGAACAACCGGGGAAGCCGGGACAGGTCACGGTTCCAGCCTCGGTCTGCGCCCAGCGGGTAAATTGCTTGCGCTTGGCGAGTTTCTCGCCCAGGTGAATGGCGGTATTGGCCGTGTGATCCACGCCCAGAAGCAGCACCCAGCCATCAGCGTTGGCAATTTCCATCAGCGGCGCGAAAGGATTTTCCAGGGTTTGAGCCGCCAGAATTTTCCCGGCATTTACCCCGGCAAAAGACAGAATCGGGTGCATCGAGCGACTGGCTTTTGGCCGCAAGCGCAGGTTTTCAGGGATGACGCCCATCATCACATCGGCAGGCATATCCGGGTGGAAGGTTTCGGCCAGGCGATTCCATTGCTGGGCGCGTGCGTAGTTGACGGCGTTATTGGCCGGGCCGGAGGCAGGCGTCACCATCGTCTTGTAGGTGTGGGTTGGCATGATCAGGCTGTTGAGCGTGTAAATCATGGCCGTCACCACCGCATCGGCCCCGCCGTTAACCTCGCCGAAAGCGCGCAGCGAAGCGTGGGCAATCACCGGTTTATCGCCCAGGTCGAGTTCCTGCAAAGCCAGAATCAAATCGTTGTAACCAAGCACGTTATTCAGGTTCCCTTCCAGGTTGGTTTTCGTTTTTCGAGAAAGGCCGCCATGCCTTCTTTTTGGTCTTCGCTGGCAAAAGTCAGTTGAAACAGGCGACGCTCGTCGTCGAGAGTCTCGGACAGCGACCCCTCGAAGGCGGCGTTAATGGCTTCTTTGGCCAGACGCAGGCTAAGGGGAGAACGCGCCGCGATGTCCGCCGCCAGAGAAAGAGCCTCGTCGAGCATCCACTCATCGGGAAAGACGCGATTGACCAGTCCATATTTCTCCGCTTCCGCCGCGCTCAGGTGACGGTTATTCAGAATCATCTCCATCGCCAGGGCTTTGCCAACGGCGCGGGTCAATCGCTGGGTGCCGCCCCCGCCGGGGATAACGCCGATGGTCACTTCGGGCAGGCCAAACTTGGCGCCCTCGGCGGCCACAATCATATCGCACAGCAGGGCCAGTTCAAAACCGCCGCCCAGGGCAAAGCCCGAAACCGCCGCGATGACCGGTTTGCCCACCCGCGCCAGACGGGCGAACAGGCCGCTAAAGCCGTTGGTCATCATTTCGACCGCGCTCATGGCGGCCATTTCCTTAATGTCGGCCCCGGCAGCGAAGGCGCGCGCGCTTCCGGTAATCACAATCGCGCCAATTTGCGGGTCAGCGTCGAGGGCATCCAGCGCTTCGCCCAGTTCGGTGAGCAGGGCGCGGTTAAGGGCGTTCAGGGCTTGCGGACGGTTGAGGGTGACAAGCGCAACCCTTCCGCGCGTTTCGGTCAAAATATGGGTGTAGGGCATACGGCCTCCTTGCGAATACTGAAATTATACGCCCAAAGCAGTATAATTTGCACATGCCAATCCTGCCCGAACCAACCCCGCTCAACCTGTTCTTGCATGGCGCGTTTGCGCTGCTGGCCGCCGGCATGGGGCCGTTTGATTATTTTGGCCCCATGCCCATGCGCTACAGCAAATTTCGGGGAAAATCGGGGATTTCTTCCCGCGCTGGAATGTTTTTCATCTACTTCATCCCGCTTCTGGCCGCCCTGGCTTTTTCCCGCTCGTATCTGACTCAGCCCAGCCTGCTCCAGGCCATTCTGCTTTTGGCTGTGCTGGGGCATTTCGCCAAACGCTGCCTCGAAGTCTTGTTCCTGCACAAATACTCCGGCCCAATAGACATCTTCACCACAATCTCCATCACCGGCTTTTATGCGCTGGTCGCGGCGGGAATCGCCTCCCTGAACGCCGCCCCGCTGACGCGCCCCGATAGTCTCTACTGGCTTGGGACGCTTTTATTTGCATCTGGCGAGGCGCTCAACTTCTGGCATCATAAACTCCTGGCCGACCTGCGCGGCGCGGGCAGCGAATACGTCCTGCCGCGCGGCGGATGGTTCGAGCGAGTGGCTTGCCCGCATTACCTGTTTGAATTGCTGGCCTGGTTGGGAATTGCGCTCCTCTCGCGGCATTTGTTTGCCTACATTGCTTTTGCGGGCATGTTTGGCTACCTGCTGGCGCGCAGCCTGAAGACGCTTTCCTGGTATCGCGCCAAATTTCCTGATTTCCCCAAAGAGCGCAAAGCGTTAATTCCGTGGTTGTTATAGAGAAAGGATTTTCCCCATGCTCTTCCTGCTCACCCTGCATTCCATCATCCGCTGGCTGGTCATTCTGGTCGCGATTGCGGCGATTGTTAAACTGGTACTTGGCCTGGTACAAAAACAGGACTACGACAAGATAACCGGCGGCCTGGTTTCCGCTTTTGCCGGCCTGATGGACACCCAACTGCTGCTCGGCCTGATGTTTTTCATCTGGAACGGGCTGGCCGCCAATTATTTTCCGCGTGAGCGCTGGGAGCACCTGGTTATTATGTTGGTGGCCGTTATCGTGGCGCACCTGCCCGCGATGTGGAAAAAGGCCGAACCACAAAAACGCCTGCGCAACACACTGGCCGCGGTGGCCGGGTCGCTGGTTTTGGTGGTGATTGGGGTCAGCCTGCTCCAGCCCAATCGCTGGCTGGTGATTTTTGGGTTGTGGTAGGGATCAGCCGATTACATCAAACTCAGGGAAATTATAAAACACGGCCCGGTTGCGGCCCGCGTTTTTGGCCTGGTATAAGGCATCGTCGGCGCGACGAATTAATAGTTCAAGCGAATCATCTTCTTGGAAAGTGTTGGCCGCCGCGCCAATGCTGCACGTCACCCGCCGGTCTTTAATGCCGGCGATCAATTCGGCCCGGCTTATTTGCTCGAACAAACGGTTGATAAAAACCCTGGCTGTCTCAGGGCGGGCATCGGGCAGGAGAAAAATAAACTCCTCGCCGCCCCAGCGGGCAAAAATATCTTCAACCCGCTTTGTTTGTAGACAAATTTCAGCAAAACGAACCAGAACACGATCTCCGGCCTGATGCCCGTAGGCATCATTGATCGATTTGAAATGGTCAATATCGACCAAAATCACAACCAGTGGACGATGATGCCGTTTACATTGCGCCCATTCGGCCCCGGCCAATTGCTCAAAATGACGGCGATTGTAAACATTGGTCAGCGAATCATGCGTGGCGAGGGTATGTAATTTAATCTGCAATAACTTCAATTCGGTAATATCGCGCCAGACAACCAATTTTCCCAGCACGTGCCCACGCGCGTTGCGCACGCTGGAAATCTGAGTATCGAGATACCGATGCGGATTTTCCAGCATAACTTCGATACGCAAATCGCTATACTGGCGATACTGGCGCAAGGTTGCTGGCAGCCTGTCCTCAATTGTCTCTATCGAATCCCCGATGGTTAAATCGGGAAGCCATTTTTTCGCCGCCCGATTAATATCCAAAATGCGGTTTTCGGCATCCAAAACCATCAGCCCATCACTCAAACTGTCGATGAGCATACTACGGGCAATCGGAACAAGCCCCAGTAAACGATAACGAACCAGCGCGTAAGCAAAAAACAATCCGGTTATTGTAAAAGAGAAGGGGGTATTATCAGCACCAGGCAGCGGATTGAAACCAGTTATAAAAACAATACTATTCAACCAGGTAAAACCAATCCCAACCAGAACTGTTGCAAATTGATTACGATACATGCCTTGCGCCTGACGATAGGCCTGCGCAAGCAAAAGCATGGCAATCAGTATTGCCAGATAAGAATAAATGACATTGCCCCAAAACAACACCCCGCCATCCAAAATCATGCCGACATTCACTTCGCGTTTGCCGCCAAAAAAGAGATGATGGCTCGGGTCTGTCCACAAAGCCAGCAAGACCACAACCGGCTCAATCGCCAGGGCAAAATAAGAGACCGGCGTGAGCCACTGCCCCTTCTGCGTCAATTGAAGCGCAAAAATCAGCAAAAGCGTCGGCGCGGCAACCGCGCCAAAATAAGTCAGGTCCAGCCAGAAATGTGGTTGAGGCGCGACGAGGTTGGCCCAGAAAAAAGCATAGGTGATGTTCCACCAGACCAGGCTTATTAAAAACAAAGCCAGGGAAACAGCGCCTGGAGATTGTCGCCGCAACTGCCAAACCAAAGATGCCACCACCAGACAAATCAGGCCAGAAGAAAGAAGAATTGCGCTATATAAAAAATTTGGAGGAGGCATATTGGGCCAGGGTATTTTGCATGAAAAGTGAATTGTATCAAAATAAAAGAGATGGGGACTGCCTGTTGGCAATCCCCATCTCTTTTATTAGACCTCTTGCAAAAGTCATCAATGGCAGCCTATAAGTGTCCTTCGACTGCGCTTTTTTGCATAAAGCATTGCCGTCCTGAGCGGAGGGCGAA
>DAOUML010000114.1:0-19737 GCA_034411635.1 Anaerolineales bacterium | reverse complement strand
CAGGATTTCCCCGTCAGCCGCATGTATCCTGGCATCCCGGAGTATTTCAGCCCGCGCGGACGCGGCATGTATCCGTACCTGACCGGTTCGGCCAGTTGGTACCTGCTGACGATGCTGACCGAAGTCTACGGCGTGCGCGGCACGTTGGGCGATTTGGTGCTTGCGCCGAAACTGCTGGCAAGTCAGTTTGGCGCGGAGGACAAAACCACGGTAGAGACCCTGTTCGCAGGCAAAAAACTGCGCGTAACGTATCAAAACCTTCAGGGTTTGGAGTATGGGCAGTACAAAATCGGTTCGGTACTGGTCAACGGGCAGGATATGTCCGTCGAGGCGGTACCGGGTGGCGTAAAACTCGCGCGCGCAGCGATTGAGTCGCTGGCGGAGAATGTCGAGATTTTGATCGAGTTGTCATTCTGAACTGCATAGTAGGCCTGTCATTTCGAACCGCGAAGCGGTGAGAAATCTTTAGCCCAGGCAAGGATTTCTCGCTAGCGCTCGAAATGACAAATGCAACAATTATTAATACGGGAGACGGACTTATGAACGAAAATTTGCTCGAAATGCACGAATACCTGGGCGAGGGCTACAAACCGCTGATCGACTTCAACTGCTGGCGGGTGGCTGCCCTGCGCTACCTCGACGAACTCCAGCCCGACAAAATCTCTTACTTCGAGCGCCACAACGAAACCGATGAGGTGTTTGTGCTGCTTCAGGGGCAGGCAGTTTTGTTCATGGGCGAAGGCGGCGAGAAGGTGGAAACTGTCCACCCAGTGGTGATGCGTAACAGCGTTTTCTACAACGTGAGGCGTGGGGCCTGGCACACCGTCGCCCTGAGCCGCGATGCAACGATTTTGCTGGTGGAAAACCGCGATACGGCCCGCGAAAATAGCGATTACTGCGATTTGTCGCCAGAGCAAAGCAGGTTTCTGGTAGAAACGGTGGCAGGAGAAATTGCCGAATGGCAGGGATTGGTCGCATGAAACAGCCAACGGGCCGCCGGGGTTTTAACCCTGGCGGCCCGTTGCTTGTTCTTGTCGTTCAAAAGAAATTACTGCACCACGACAATAATATAAAACTGGCAGAAATGCTGGCTGCCATTGGCAAGGCCCCAGTAGGTGACATGGGTGCCTTTTTCTTTGGGGGCAACCATATCAAGTGTGATTTCAAGTTTGCCACCCGGCCCAACGTGTTTGTTGATATCATACAAATCGGCATATTGGTGCATTCGCTCGCCGCGAACATACTTATAGTCGGTGCTGTGATCTGTCCATGTTTTTGTGCCGGTGTTGAGCAGAGTCCACTTCATGTCAAATTCCTGACGCGGACTCATGACCACATAATCTTTCGGCTTCTGCGAAAAGACAGCGCAGGCATATTCCTGCGCAACCGTCGGCTGCCGGACCACCGACGAGCGGGTGGGAATAGGCGGAATCGGGGTGAAGGTGGGTACTTCGGTAATTTGCACCAGCACAGTGGGGGTCGGTTCGCTGGTGGGGGTGAAAACTTGCGTGGCAGTGGCCGTCGGCTCATTGGTGGGCAGGGCTTGCAGGGTTGCTTCCACCATCGATGCAACCTGATTCTCTAAAACAGAGAGGGTGGCGGCCACCGAAGTCTCAACCGCGCCTTGCGGAATTTGGGGTTCAGCCGCCGGCGTAGCCTGCTGAACAGGCGCGCAGGCTGCCAGCAAAGCAAGCATGAGCAAAAGAAAAGCAAAATGTGTTATTTTTTTTGAAAACATGAGTGGAATCTCCTTTATTTTTGAGTGCCAGGCAACCGGCGTGAACAGGTTGCAGGCTGATTATACCCGTCATCAGGACAAATGCGGCAGGATGGAATGTCTGAAACTTTTGAGTAAAATAAGGCCCCAGGCCTGATAGATAGCGCCACGCAACAAAAGGCGCATACGTCTCGCCATCGAAACCGTATGCGCCCTGAAAAAGTTTGGTGAATGTTTATTCTTCTTTCGGCTCACCTATCCCCAGCGGTTTCCATTTACTGTCGTCTTTCAGGCGATGCTGAATGCCATCGCGCCCGTGCGTTTTCTCAAATCCCTCGGGCTTGATGAACAGGTCTTCGCCATCGAGTAGGGCAGTCAGGCCAGATTGTCCCGGTTCGGGACGTTTGAGTCCCTTGAATTTGGCGGCCATTGCCGGGGTGTAGTCGGTTGGTTCTTCGTAAGTGGTGATAAAGCCCTCGAAATTGCGCAGGATGATTTTATGGTCAGACATGCTCATCAGGTAATTGGGCATGACCGGAATTTTGCCGCCGCCGCCCGGGGCGTCGACGATGTACTGTGGCACGGCGTAGCCGGAGGTGTGTCCGCGCAGGCCTTCCATGATTTCGATGCCTTTGGCAACCGGGGTGCGGAAGTGGCCCGCGCCTTCAACCAGATCGCACTGATACAGGTAATACGGGCGCACGCGAATACGCACCAGTTTATGCACCAAATCGCGCTGAATGTGAACATTGTCGTTGACACCCGCCAGCAAAACGGCCTGGTTGCCGAGTTGAATACCGGCGCGGGTCAGGCGGTCGGTGGCGGCGGCCAGTTCGGCGGAAATCTCGTTCGGGTGGTTGACATGGATGTTCATCCACAGCGGGTGATATTTTTCGAGCATGTCGCACAGTTCCTGGGTGATGCGCATCGGCATAAAGACCGGAACGCGCGAACCAATGCGCACAATTTCGATATGCGGAATTTCGCGCAGGCGGCTGAGCAATTCTTCCAAAATCTTGGGCGCCAGCACCAATGGATCGCCGCCTGAGAGCAACACATCGCGCACCTGCGGGGTGCGTTTGAGATAATCGATTTGCATCTCAAATTCTTCGCGTTTGAAGGTCTGGCCAGGGTCGCCAACGATGCGCGAGCGGGTGCAATAGCGGCAGTACGAAGCGCACTGGGTTGTCACCAGCATCAGCACCCGGTCGGGGTAACGGTGGACCAGTCCGGGGACGGGCGAGTGGCGGTCTTCGGCGAGGGAATCTTCCATCATGGCGGTAAAGGCTTGTTGTTCCTCGGCGCGCGGGATGATTTGTAAACGGATGGGGTCTTCGGGGTCGTCGGGGTCAATTAATGAGATGAAGTACGGGGTCACATCCACCCGAAAAATCCCCTGGGTTTGCAAGGCTTTGCGCTCACTTTCGCTCAGCGGTAGAACTTTTTCGATGTCATCCAGGCTGTTCAGGCGGTTACTGAGTTGCCAGCGCCAGTCGTTCCACTTTTCATCGGGAACATCTCGGTAAATCGGCGCGCGTTTGGAAACAAAAGGTTCAGGCATGAGTTTTCTCCGTTTTATTGGTTAAGGGTAAGGTAAGAAGGGAATCGGTAAGAAAGCGGAAAAAGAGATAGCCCCTCGCGGAGGGTCATGGTCGGGTCGATAAAAACCTGCCGGCATCACAAACATAAAAATATTGTAAGATGAAAAAAGCCAAAGGTCAATCACCTTTCCAAATTTAATCGATTTTGTGGTAAATTAGACACTTGTCTAATACAGGAAAAGCCATGACTACCCTAATCTCCCCCGCTGAATTTACCATCCAAAGACCGCAATATAACCGCAAGAATGCAATTCGCTGGGTGCTGTCGCACGTTTTGCGCCATCACTGGATCATTCTGATCGTGCTGCTGGGCGCAATTGGCAACGCCGCCCTGGCGGCCGTCGTCCCGATGCTGGTTGGCGATGCCTTCAACGCCATGTTCCAGCCCAATCCCAGTACTGCGGTGCTGGTTACGCTGGCCCTGCTGATTGGCGGCTCGCAGGTGCTGCGCGGCGTTTTACAATTGGGGCGCAATTTTGGGGCCGAACTGCTCGGCCAACGTCTCGAAGCCGAAATTCGCGACGAGTTGTATATTTCCCTGCTCGGCAAAAGCATGACCTTTCACAGCCTGCAACCGGTTGGCGATACGATGGCCCGCGCCACCAACGATGTGCGCGAAATCAACCTGATGTTCAACCCCGGCATCAATCTGGTGATTGGCTCTTTCTTTTTTCTGGTAATGCCAATCGTGGCAGCGCCAAACTATCACCCCAGCCTGATTATTGTCCCGTTATTGTTTGCAATCGGCTATTTTGCGGCCCTGGCGCGCTATCTTAAAAACCTGGCCCCAATTTCTGATGAAATTCGCGCTTCGTTTGGCAAGATGAACACCCGCCTTTCAGAGTCACTCGATGGCATTGAAACGGTCAAAGGCGCGGCTCAGGAAGATGCAGAAGTGACCGGATTTGCCGCCAATGCCCGCCGGGTGCGGAACATCTTTGTTAAGCAAGGCGATATGGAAGGCCGCTTTGTGGCTTTTCTCATCTACGGAATTGCCGTCGCCATCGGCCTGACGCACGCCTTGTTCCTCTTTCGCGAGGGACTGCTCAACACCGGACAGGTTATCGGCTATTTTGGCTTGCTACGCATGCTCGATTTCCCCACTTTTACCTCATCCTGGGCCTACACGCAGGTTTCGATGGGGTTGGCCGGGGCGCGCCGCATTCTCGAACTCATCAACCGCAAAACCGACCTCGACCAGAACACAGCCGGTTATACGGGCAAAATAGAAGGCGAAATTGAGTTCAAAAACGTCAGTTTTGGATATGACACCACATCTTCCGTGCTCGAAAACGTCTCCTTCAAGGTTCGGCCCGGGCAAACTGTCGCCATTGTTGGACAAACCGGGGCGGGCAAAACCTCGCTGGTCAAACTCATCAACCGCACCTACGATGTCAGCGGTGGGCAAATTCTCATCGACGGCGTCGACGCGCGCGCGTGGAATTTGGCCTCCCTGCGCTCGCAAATCTCGATGATTGAACAGGATATCTTCCTGTTTTCGCGCTCCATCAGCGACAACATCGCCTTTGGCAAGCCAGGCGTCAGCCAGGCAGAAATCCAAGGGGCGGCTCAGGCAGCCCAGGCCCACGATTTCATCGAGACCTTCGAAAAAGGCTACCAAACCGTCATCGGCGAGCGCGGCGTCACCCTTTCGGGCGGGCAGCGTCAACGCCTGGCCCTTGCCCGCGCCTTTATGACCGACCCGCGCATCCTCATCCTGGACGATTCGACCAGCGCCATCGACTCAGCCACCGAAGACAAAATCCAGCGCGCCATCTCTGCCGCCGCTCAGGGACGCACCACCTTCATCATCACTCACCGCCTGAGCCAAATTCGCTGGGCCGACCTGATCCTCGTCCTGCGCCAGGGCCGCATCGCCGCGATGGGCAATCACGACGAACTGATGAAAAACTCCGAAGCATACGCGCGCATCTTCCGCGAGTAACCGCAACCCTTTTTAGCGCTAACTTACGACTAATTTTAGAGATACCCACCACCCCGAGGAGAAAAACATGAAAAAACACATTCACCTTATCTTGACCCTGCTCGTGCTTGCGAGCCTGTTCCTTGCCTCCTGCGATATTCTGGACGATGAAGAATATGGCGATTACGATCAGGAACCCGGCGAAGAACAAGTTTACACCAATGAAGAAAATGAAGAAAACGAAGAATACGACTACGAAGAAGAAGCAACAGAAGAAGAGCCTGAAGCGCAGCCCGGTTCCAACACATCAGGCGACATTGAGGGCGGTCGGCCCGGCGTCATTGTATATGATTTCGGCTTCCGCCCCGACCAACACGGCTTCAGTTTTGAAAACTACGGCGATGACATCGAAGTCACCAACCTGACCGCCGATGAAATGCGCCGTCTGTTTGGCGATGAAGTTTGTTCACGCATCAGCGGCGACCAATGCACCCTGACCCCGCCCGCCGACCAGTGGATGCAGCAAATCAATGAAGCCATGGCCGGTGGTCATTGCGAAGGCATGGCTGTTCTCAGCCTGATGATGTACACCAACCAGATATCTGCTTCAGATTTTGGCGGTAACTACGCCAGCGAACTCGACCTCAACGACGAAGCCCTGCAACGTGAAATCGCCTACTGGTGGGCCACCCAGGCCACACAGCCAACCGCAGGCGAGGTGATTCGCGGAACGCCAATGGAAATCATGGCAAAAATCGAAGAAATGGATGCCAACGGCGAAACCTACACCATCGGCATTTACAAAGAAGACTTCAGTGGCGGTCATGCCATCACACCCTTCGGCATCAAAAGCGTCGAAGACGGGCTGTACACCATTCTGGTCTATGACAACAACTACCCTGGCGAAGTGCGCGAACTGCTGATTGACGAACGCGACAACTCCTGGGCCTACGAAGCCGCCATCAACCCGCAAGTCGAATCTGAACTTTACACCGGCAACGCCGACACCCAAACCCTCGATCTGACCCCCACCTCGGCCCGCCTGGTCACGCAGGAATGCACCTTCTGCGCCGAGGGCTACGGCTCACTGCCCGGCGCAAAACTGGCCTCCCCTGCCCAGGCCCACAACCAGATTTTTCTCGATGGCAAAGGCCGCATCTTGATTACCGATGACGAAGGCAACCGCCTCGGCTATGTCGATGGCAAAATCATCAACGAAATTCCTGGCGCATATTTCAACGCCTACCGCATGGGATTCGTTCAGGAAGCCCCCGACCCTATCTACCACGTTCCGGCCGGGCTGGATGTGACCGTCACCATTGACGGCAGCACCCTCGATGCCGAATCCGCAACCGACCTGGTGATGATTGGCTCCGGCTTTTTCATCGGCATTGAGGAAATCATCCTCGAACCCGGCCAGGTCGATACAGTCTACTTCTTCCCCTCCGACCAGATGATCATCTACGAAACCGACACCGACGAATCTCCGTACATCGTGGCTGGCATCGAAAACCCCAACAGCGATGATTACTACTTTGAAGTGCAAGGCATGGACATGCTCGGTGGCGGCGAAATCACCGTCTGGCTCGATACCAAAGCCGGCGACCTGCTCATCAACACCGAAAAACTTCAAAACGAAGGCGATTTTGCCTTTTACATGACCCGCATCACCGAAGAACTCGAAGAGACCTTCTACGCTGAAGGCATTCTGCTGCGCGCTGGCGCAATTGTCTACGTCAACTACGCCGACTGGTCCGACGCCGACCCCGAAGGCCTGTACTTCGGCATCGACCTCGACGGTGACGGCGAAATTGACGAAGAATATGTGGCAGATGATAGTTCGGAAGAGTAGTTGCGTAAAAGCGTAAAAGCGTGGAACAGTGGATAAGCACCCCCACTGTTCCACAGGAAATTGCCCTTCGACTTCGCCGCTCAAACCTCGCACGGCTCCGCTCAGGACTGAAAACTGGATACTGAATACTGGACACTGAACTATGGGCTTTTTTGCCGGATTAAACGAAGAAAAATACGACCGCCAATACAAAGACAGCGACCTTGCGCGTCGCATGGTCAGTTTTTTCACGCCCCAAAAAGGGCGCATGGCTGCCATTTTGGCGCTGGTGCTAACCATAGCCGGCCTGGGCGCGGCCCTGCCAGTTATCGTCAGCGCGATAATGGACTTGCTTGACGAGCGTCCAAGCCTCGAAGCCATCGCGCTGGTCGGCGGCGGCATGAGCCTGATTGCCGTCCTGAACTATGGTCTAAACTGGCTGCGCCGCTCGCTCACCGTCCGCGCGGTTGGCGATGTCGTTCTCGACCTGCGCACCCGCGCCTTCCGCGCCGCCGCCGAGCATGATCTGTCATTCTATGACCAGTTTTCGAGCGGGCGCATTGTCAGCCGAATCACCAGCGACACCAACGATTTCGGCCAATTGGTGGTCATCATCACCGATGTAGGTTCGCAACTGTTTATGACCGTTATCCTGGGCGTGGTGCTATTCAACACCGAGCCGCGCCTATTTCTGATTATGCTGGCCTTCATCCCTATCATCTTCGGCATCGCGATGATTTTCCGCAAACTGGCGCGCATTGTCACCCGGCGCGGAATGCAAGCCATGGCCGATGTCAACGCCACCATCAAGGAAACTGTCAGCGGTATTGCAGTTGCCAAGAATTTCCGCCAGGAAGAAAGCATCTTTGCCACTTTTGAAACAGCCAACCAGCAAGCCTATCGCGTCAACGTACGGCGCGGATTTGTGCTGGCCCTGGTTTTTCCGGTCTTGAATGCCGTTAGCGGCATTTTTGTCGGTATTCTGGTCTATGCGGGTGGTCTAAACGCGGCCCAGGGCATTATTACCGTCGGCGCGTGGTATTTGTTCATCAACTCGCTCGATTACTTCATGTTCCCCCTGCTCAACCTGACCTCCTTCTGGGCGCAAATTCAATCCGGCCTTTCGGCGGCAGAACGCGCTTTTGCGCTCATCGACGCCGAACCCAACGTAAAACAGGTGGACAAAAAAAACGTGCCGCCCCTCAAGGGCGACATCCGTTTTGAAAATTTTGACTTCCGCTACACCGAAAACGAACCCATCCTGACCGGATTCAACCTTCACATCCAACCCGGCGAAAGCCTGGCCCTGGTCGGACATACCGGAGCGGGCAAATCCTCCATCGCCAAACTGATTGCCCGGTTCTACGAATTTCAAAAAGGCAGCCTGCTCATTGACGGTCAAGACATCCGCGCGTTTGACCTGCAACAATACCGTCGGCAACTCGGCATTGTCTCGCAGGTTCCCTTCCTGTTTTCTGGGACAGTTGAGGAAAACATCCGCTACGCCTGCCCGGAATGCACTGGCAGGGATGAAATTATCGAAATGGCGCGGCGCATTGGCAATGGCGAATGGCTGGAAACCCTGCCAGATGGACTGGATACCCAGGTCGGCGAGCGCGGCGGACGATTAAGCATGGGCCAGCGTCAACTCGTCGCGCTGATGCGCGTCCTGGTCCAGAAACCGGCCATCTTCATTCTTGACGAAGCCACCGCCAGCATCGACCCGTTCACCGAGTGGCAAATTCAGCAGGCCCTCAATCTGATTCTAGAAAATTCGACCAGTATCCTGATTGCGCATCGCCTGTCCACTGTCAGGGCTGCTGATCGGATTGTGGTGATGAAAGCAGGCGCAATTATAGAACAGGGTAACCATGAATCTCTGCTGGCGCAGGCCGGGCATTATGCCGAGTTATACAATACCTACTTCCGACATCAAAGCCTGGCGTATGTCGAGCAGATGAAAAATTTGGTAACGAAAAACGCCTGAACTCCCCGGCTACGCGCCGCCATCGCCAAACAGCGCCGGGTCAGTAGGCGTGCGTCCGCTGCGGTCATGCACATAAACCCAATCGCCTTCCCTGGCCCACTGATAAACCCAGGCAGCGTCGCCAATCGACATGTTCACGCAACCATGCGATTGGTCGAACCCCAGCGAAGTGCGCCAATAAGCGCCATGAATAGCGCGGGCCTTGTCAAAATAGAGCGTATACGGCACGTGTTCAAGATAATAATAATCTGAGCGGTCGGCTTCAAAAGCGCCGCTCATGTTTTCGGTCTCTTTCATACTGTAAATCTGAAACAGGCCGGGGCGCGTCCAATAAGGCTCCATGCCGGTTGCCACCATGCTGGCAAATACCAATTGATTATTCTCATACACGGTTAGCACCTGCTCGGCCAGGTCAATATCAATCCAGCGACCAGTGGTAACTCCGCTCGGCGGGGTGGGATTGGGATACACCGCCGCCACCCGACGCGCCGGAACCCACTCATTCGGGCCGATTGAAAACCACTCCTCGTCTAAAACAGTGACCGAAGCATACACATTCACCAGTCCGTGTTTTGGCAACATACGCGCAATGGGTTGGGTATAACCTGGCTCGCTGCGAACTTCCACCTCGAAAATTGCCCAACCAAACGGCGCGCGCGGAGTTTGCAAAAATTCAAGGCCGCGAAATAAATCAGGCGTAGAAACGCGGGTTCCATCGCCAGGCATCCACTCGCCCGAAGAGAGTAGAAAGTAGACCCCTTTGCTGGTTTCGGCAACATCGAAATAAGTCAGGTAAATCAGTTCACCCGGCCCAATCTGGCGCAATGCGCCAACCTTCTCCTGAGCATTTTCAAGGGTTGCATAAGTGTTGGTCGAATATTCCGTGATCTTGTAATACCGATAAGGCACCCTACCCAAATCCTGGCTGCGCGGTAAAGCCAGCAAAGGGGTAGGCGGATACAAAAACCCATTGCGAGCCATCTCAGTCAGGGTTTGTGAAGGGCCAAGTGGCAGGCAATCGCCAGGCTCAGAGAGATAAACGCCGGGCGGGCAAAGCACCTCCCCGGAATCAACAGGCAAAACAGGCATTGGCCGGCTATGAGCCACAGAAGCAGGAATTGCGCCAAGAGCAAATAAAATCAGGAAGAGTAGAATATTTTTCATTTTTTTAGCACCGTTATAACTGGAGTTTAGAGTTTGTTTGCAATCAAAACCTTTTGGACACGGATTACGCGGAATCTCACGGATTTTTTACGTTTTTTTGGGTTCTCGCGCGAATTAGGCCATGTCTTTTTGTCTTTCAGGGCAAAGCAAATGGGCTCTACACTCAATTTATGACCAGGATGGGTATATTTAGAGTGACGCAATTATACATGGCTTTTTTTTGCAAAAATGAAAAGTAAACTCTTTTTAAGTATCATGCTATAATTGTAAAGTCATTACAACTTGACACAGTATAGCCCATGTGCTAAAGTAATCATCATCCCTAATAATACTCTTGCTAGGAGGGTTGTCTTGTCCAAATCACGTACTCAACTAATGGTGGATAGGCTGCGACAGTTGCAGGCCTCTTCTCCCGACATCGAAGCATCGGCAATCGTCAGCGTGGATGGCCTTATCATCGCTTCTGCTCTCCCACAAGGTGTCGAAGAAGACCGCGTATCAGCCATGTCTGCGGCAATGCTTTCGCTCGGTGAACGAATCGCATCTGAACTGGGGCGAGGTTCGCTCGAACAGGTCTATATCAAAGGCGAAAAAGGTTTTGTTATTCTGGTATCAGTGGGCGAGGAAGCTGTTCTCACAGCCCTTGCCAGAGAACAGGCCAGACTGGGTCTGATATTTCTGGATATGCGCCGGGCCACTGAAGACCTGGAAAAACTAATCTAAGAGTGGAGAGACTGTTATGAGCCCGATTCAAAAATCAGGATTATATTACCCAAACAAGTTTGGCCTTATTACCCTCAAAGCCCTTGAAGAAGTAATGGGCAAGAATGGCTTGAATGCCATCCTCAACATGGCTGGCCTGAACGAATACATTGACAATTACCCGCCCGATAATCTCGAAAAACAATTCGATTTTGCCGACCTTTCTTCGATCAATATTGCTCTGGAAGAAATGTACGGGCCACGCGGCGGACGCGGGCTTGCCCTGCGCGCCGGGCGCGCCACTTTTGCCGATGGCTTGCGCAGTTTTGGCGCGCTGGCCGGGGCCGGCGACCTGGCCTTCAAGGTATTGCCGCTACAGGCAAAAATGCGCATCGGCATTCCTGCCATGGCAAAGATCTTCAGCCAAATTTCAGACCAGCACAGCACGGTTGAAGAACGTGAAAATGAATTCGTTTACACCATTCACAAATGTCCGGTTTGCCAGGGGCGCACCGGGGTAGATAAGCCCGTTTGCTTCATTGCGGTAGGCCTGTTACAGGAAGGCCTGAAATGGGTGTCCGGCGGCAACGAATTCCGCGTTAACGAGTCAAAGTGCATCGCGCTTGGTGATACTGGTTGCGAATTTATCATTCAAAAAGAACCAATTGCCTAACTCAAAACAATCAAACGAAACAAAAATTATAAAATCCGTAAGCGATTTTCTCAGGGTGTGTTTCGTTTTTACTGAAACACACCCAATCATTTAGCCTTTTGTGAGGCCGCTGTGTCTGAAAAAAAATCAAAAATCCTGATAGTTGAAGACGACCTGGATGTAGCCGATATGCTGAACGCCTATTTTCGCGTTCAAGGCTACGATGTATTTACGGTGAACTGGGGCGAAGACGGCATACGCGCCGCTGTCACTGCCCGACCCGACCTGATCATTCTTGATATTCGCCTGCCCGACATCGACGGCTACGAAGTGGCCCGCCGACTGCGCGGAGACCGCAAGACCGGCAGCATCCCGATTATTTTCCTAACCGAAAAACGGGATCGCTCAGACCGTTTGCAGGGCCTTGAATTGGGCGCGGACGATTACATTACCAAGCCCTTCGATGTGCAAGAATTACGCCTGCGCGTGCGCAACTCGCTGCGCCGCACCCAGCAAGATACGCTTACAAACCCCGTAACGGGCCTGCCCGATGGCGAACTGGTCGACGAAAAACTCGCCCAATGCCTCTCAGAGAACAATGCTGGCCTGATGGTGGTTGCCCTCGATAACCTCGATACCTTCCGCGACCACTACGGGTTTGTCGCATCAGATGATGTGATGCGGGCAGTGAGCCTTATGTTGCAAAATGCCTTGCGCGAATCGGGCGGGCAGGACGACTTCCTCGGCCATGTTTCAGCAACCGATTTCATCCTGATTCTTGAATCTGGTTCGCTAACCGCCATCGAAGAACGGGTTCGCACGAGGCTCGAACAGTCGCTCGATTACTTCTACCCTATCAAAGACCGCGACCAGGTTATGTCGCGCAAAAATCGCCTGGCAGTACGCATTGGGTTGCTCAGCCTGGCAGAGAAAAAATTGAACGAAGTAGAAGCCGTCAAACAGGCTTTGCTTGCCAATTGTAAATAGGTGTTTTTTGCGTACCTTTGTAATTTTGCCAACCTATAACGAAGCGGAGAACTTGCCTGGCATGTTCTCCGCTTTACTTGCCCTGCCACTTGACCTGCACCTGTTGGTGGTGGATGATAACAGTCCGGATGGAACCGGCAAAATCGCCACAGAATTGGCTGCGCGCCATCCCGGAAAAATCAGCGTAATTCATCGCGCAGGCAAACTCGGCTTGCGCACCGCTTACCTGCAAGGCATCGAACATGCTTTGGATGCTGGCGCGCAAGCCATCGCCCAAATGGATTCAGATTTCTCGCACGAACCAGCCAATCTGGTGGAGATGCACGCCGCCCTCGAGTCTGGGGCCGATATTGCGCTCGGTTCGCGCTATGTGACTGGGGGTAGCGTCGATGAAAACTGGCCTATCTGGCGCAAATGGCTCTCGGCTTTTGGAAACTTCTACGCCCGCACCATTCTCGGCTTCCAATTACGCGATGTAACCACCGGCTATCGCTTGTGGCGTTCGGAGGTGTTGCGTGAAATGCCACTGGATAGAATTCAATCGAGTGGCTACATCTTTCTGGTAGAAATGGCTTATATGGCTTACTGCCTGCAATATAAATTCGCGCAAATACCAATTTATTTTGCTGATCGGCGTTGGGGTAAATCAAAAATGTCTTTCAGAATTCAGGCCGAGGCGGCCTTTCGCGTGTGGCAGGTGCGCTGGAATTACCGAGATTTGCGCAAACTCGGCCGGGTTGGAAGAAAAAACATCGCTCAATAAAACCCAATCTGCGGGTCGATTTGGCTGGCGTAATCATCAATACCTCCCGCCAGGCTGAAGACGCGCTTCCAGCCCAAGGAGCGCATCCAGCCGGTCACTTGCATGGAGCGCACGCCATGATGACACATCACCACAATTTCAGCGTTGAAGTCGCTTAATTCGGGGGAAAAGGCTTGTTCGCGCAAACGGGCTATCTGGCTCATTGGCAGAACGACGAGGCGCAAATCCTGTATACTCGCAAGGTTGATTTCCCAATTTTCGCGTACATCCAACAAGTAGAAAGATGCGCCAGATTTCAGTTTTTCAGCCAACTCCTGCGGGCTGATTTCAAAAGATTCTTCGATTCGCATGGTTTGCTCAAGCCCGCCAATAACCGCGTCGCAGCGGGCGCACATCTTCGGAGGTGACAAAGGCATCGGGGTCTTTTTCATTGATTATGCGCTGCACATCAGCCACATCTTTGCGTAAAACAGAAACGCTCAAAATGCTGACCATGCCATCTTTACCGCGAGCGGGAATTTCAGTTACCGCGTAGCCAGCCATTCGCAAGGATTCAGCCAGAGCCGCGCCCCAACGCGTGCTGATGATTTTCAAATGGGTGTGGCCCAGGGCCAATTTAGATTCAATGTACATGCCAACCACGCCGCCGGTGGCAAATCCGGCAGAGTAACCAATAATCGTCAAGGGGTTGTTGATATCGCGCAAAACAGAGGTAATTGCAACCACAAAAAGAAATGACTTGAAAAAGCCGACAAACCAGGCGATTACCTTGCGCCCGCGCACCACAAACAACATGCGCAGGGTATCAAGGCTCATATCAATCAGGCGCAGAGCAAAGATAAACAAAGCGCCCAACCAGGCTTCAGGTGAAAGGAAAACATCAAATTGCATGGTTAAACTCCCCAAAATCCGTGCCGCAGTGGGCGGACATCTTCAGAAGTGATGAAAGCGCGTGGGTCTTTCTCCATAATCAACTTTTGTGCGGTGGTCACATCCTTGCGAAGCACCGAAACGCTCAAAATGCTGACCATGCCATCTCGCCCACGCGCCGGGATTTCGGTGACGCCAAAACCCGCATCACGCAATGTTTGCGAAATTGCGCCACCAAAACCCGGACTAACCACTTCAAGATGAATGTGCCCCACCGCTAACTTCTCTTCGATCATCATGCCAACAACGTTACCGGTGGCAAAACCAGCAGAATAACCAATCATATTGAGCGGATTATCGAGATTGCTCAGAACCGAGGTAATTGCAATCACAAAAACCAACCCCTGAAAAAAACCCAACACCCAGGCGATCGATTTTTTCCCACGAATGACAAACAAAATACGCAAAGTGTCCAAACCCACATCTACCCCACGAAGCGCAAACAAAAATAAGGCCGTGAGCCAAGCTTGGGGAGAAAGTAAAAAATCAAACATAAACCTCCAGAGATAAGAATACAGGGCGCAGGTAAATCTGCGCCCTGTATTATACCCGTCGTGATCACAAGTTTCGTGCCATGCCGGGCAAAGGTTATTTTCAGCAACGGCCTACTATTTTTTGGTTTTGGCCGATTTTTCTGGCATACAAGGAATATAGAGCCGCTCGGTGTACTCTGTAACCATGCGCCGGGTGCTAAACTGGGGCGTAATGGTGCGCATGGATTCTTTGGCGCGCTCAACCCACTTAACCGGGATATCGTTCGCGTCACGATGCTCGTAGTAAAGCGGAATAATCTCCTTCTCAAGCGTATCATAGAGACTTGCGGCGTCGGTTTCATCCTGCACCTGTTCACCCAAATCGGCATCTTTGCCAATGGCCCAGCCATTTTCGCCGTTATAGGCTTCGCGCCACCAACCATCCAGCACAGAGAAGTTAAGGCCGCCATTGATGGCAGATTTCATGCCTGAAGTGCCGCTGGCTTCGTTGGGGCGGCGCGGCGTGTTCATCCAGACATCGACACCCTGAACAAGGTAACGCGCAAGATTGATGTCGTAATCTTCGAGGAAGACGATACGCGCGCCGTTTTCGGCTTTCTTGACCTTGCGATAAACTTCCTGAATGAGAGCCTTGCCCGGCTCATCAGCGGGATGGGCTTTGCCGGCAAAGATGATTTGCAGCGGTTGGTTAGGACGATTTACCATTTCAAGTAAACGATCAAACTGGCTGAGGGCCAGGCCGGCGCGTTTGTAGGTGGCAAAACGGCGCGCAAAGCCAATGGTCAGCACATAGGGGTCTACCATGGCCCCACCAGCCAGAATTTGGACCGGGTGAACGCCGCCCTTGATCCAGCGTTGCCGGGCGCGCTCCTGAATGTAAAAGGCCAGTTTGCGCTTGAGGTGTTTGCGCACATCCCAGAGTTCCAGATTGGGAATAGCGTCCATTTTTTCCCACAGATCCAGGTCTGCGAGGTGGTCGTACCAATCTGCGCCGAAGTATTTTTCATACAAAGCGCGGATGCGGCGCGCCATCCATGTACCAGTATGAACGCCGTTGGTAACGTAGGTAATCGGCACATCTTCAGCCGAGCGTTCAGGCCACAGGAAGTTCCACATATCCCGCGAAACGTGCCCGTGCAGTTCAGAAACGGCATTGTGCATGGCGGAGTGGCGAAGGGCCAAAACGCCCACGCTAAAAGTCTCGCCCCAACTTTGCTGGTTGCGTGCCAGGTCGATGAACTGCTCGCGGTCGAGGCCAAGTTCGGGCCAGTAATGCGACAGGTATTTATCGACCAGCCAAAGCGGGAATTCGTCGTTGCCCGCCGGAACCGGGGTGTGGGTGGTAAAGATGTTGTTTTTGCGGGTTTCGTTCAGTGCATCGGCAAAGGACTGTCCCTGGGCAACATGCTCACGGGCGCGCTCAAAGGTTAGGAAGGCGGCATGGCCTTCGTTCATGTGCCAGACGGAAGGTTCGAGGCCGAGGCTGCGCAAGGCGCGCACGCCGCCAATTCCGAGCAGAATTTCCTGCATGATGCGCAGGTTAATATCAGACCAGTACAGACGGGTGGTTAGCTGCCGGGCCATCGGTGGATTTGAGTCCAGGTTGGTATCGAGCAGATAGAGGGCAATCCGACCAACACGAACTTCCCAAACTCGGCCCGTAGCCACACCATCGGGGAATTCAACGCTAAAGGTAAGGGGGGTTCCATCGGCCTGCGTAACGGGCAAAAGCGGAAGGGCCTCGAAATTGAGCGGGTTGTTGATCGCTTCCTGCCAGCCATCTTCAGTAATACGCTGAGAGAAATAACCCTCAGTATAGAGCAAGCCAACGCCCACCAGCGGCAGGCCGAGATCGGATGCTTCTTTCAGGTGGTCGCCAGCCAGCACGCCCAGGCCGCCCGAATAAATGGGCAGGGTTTCGTGCAGACCAAACTCCATAGAAAAATAGGCGATTCCATTTTCTCTGTGTTCGGTCTGGGAGGTGGCGTACCAGGTGTCTTCGCGGTTGAGGTAGGAGTCAAAATCCTTGAAGACCTTATCATACAGTTCCAAATAATTTGAATCCTGTGCGGCAGCGTTCAGTACGCGGCGTTCGACCTGGCGCAAAAACAGAATTGGATTGTGATTGACACGCTCCCAAAGGGCGTTGTCGATGCGATTGAACAATCGCTGGGCAATGGGGTTCCAGACCCACCACAGGTTGTATGCCATTTCGCTCAGGCGGCCAATGCGGCGGGGCATATCAAAGTGGTTCGGAATTTTTGATTTGAATTTCATAGTTAATATTTTCCTTCCTTGAAAATAGCGCGATAATCTTACCACGTTAGAAAAAAAATCAAGGTTTACAGAGAGTTAATAAAGAAGATGAACAAACTCCGTGCTTATGAGCATCAAATTTATGGTTTTTTCTGGCTTAATATGGGAACAATATTGGCAAAATCAGTACACTAATGACAATCACGATTAAGACAATCGGTAATCCGTGCTTGAAAAAATCGCTAAAACGATAGCCGCCAGGACTCATCACCATCAGGTTGGCCGGATGCGCTACCGGACTGAGAAAGGATGCCGCGATGATGTAGGCCATCGCCAGCACATAGGCCTGCGGCGCAATGCCCAGGCTGGTGGCAGTGTTGAGCGCAATCGAAGTCATAATGACCGCAGTCGCCGCACTCGGCATGAACTGATTAATGACTGCGGTAAAAAGCAACAAGCCCAACAAAACGGCCGAAGGCCCATATTGGCCTAGAGACTGCACCACGAGGTTACCCAGCAAGGAGGCCGCCCCGCTCTGTTGCATGGCAATACCCAGGGGCAACATGGCCGCCATGACAAAGATGGAACGCCATTCGATGGACTGGTAGGCTTCGTCCATGGTTAGCGCGCCACTCAAAACCATCAAGACACACCCGGCCAGAGCCGACAACGAAATAGGCAGACCAAACAAGATGGCGGCCAAAATCACTGAGAGCATAATTAACCCGGCTAGCGGGGCCTTGTTTATACGCGGCTTGTCTTGCAAATCCATTTTCAATACGGCAAAATCACGCTCACGGGCCAGGTTTTTCAGACGCTCCTGTTCACCGTAACACAACAAAGCATCGCCTTGCTGCAAAGGGAACTCACTCAAACTGCTACGGTAAGAACGCTCACCGCGCCAAATCGCCAACACGGAAACACCAAATTTTTCACGAAAACGAATTTCGCGCAGATTTTTGCCTGCCAGAGAGGTGTGCGGCGAGAGCATGACCTCAACAATCTGCACTGGGCCGCTGGTCAGGTTTTGCAAATTGACATCGACATGGCGTTCAACCTGCAAGGTCTGCAAGCCTTTGATGACTTCAATATCCAGCGGTCTGCCACCCACCACCAGCAAATCGCCGGCCTGCAAACGCAGAGCAGGATTGGGCAGATGCCAATCCTGTTCGCTGCGCGCAATCCATAGCACAGCAAGACCATAGGCCGCGCCCAGGCGCGATTCGGCCAGCGTTTGACCAATAAGCGAAGAATTTTCTGGAATACAAATCGAGAGCAAACGGTCATCGAGTTGATAAGGGCCGAGGTCTTTCAATCCCAGATGTCTGTAACGTGGCAGGTGTTGCAGGGTTTCGATATGCTCAAGCGGGCCTTGCACCAGCAGGAAATCGCCAGAATTCAGGGTGATATCTTGCAAATTGGTGCGGCGCACCATCTCGCCCTTACGAATTGCCAGTACATTAACCTCGTGCCGCTGGCGGAAGCCAATTTCAGCCACGGTTCTGGATGCAAACGGCGAATCTTCGATAACGCAAAATTCTGCCAGGCCAACGTTGCCGCTGAGTAGCCGCTCAATGGCTGGCTTATCATCCTGAATGTTAAACATGGGACGCTGGCTGACCTCATCAATACGCTCCAAGCGTCCGAGCACCAAAAGACGGTCGCCACCTTCCAAAATGGTATTCGGCTCAGCGGTCAGGCCGCGGCCTTTTTTACGCTGAATGCTCAAAATGTTTAGGCCCAGGGCCCGTCCAATTCGGCTCTCGATCAGTGTTTTTCCGATAAGCGGGCTGTCATCCGGCAGGATCAGCATCGCCAGACGTTCTTCCAGATCGTACTGGAGCGAATTGGTCTCGCCAGAATCGTCAGCAGAAAGGGCCTGGGGCGTCTGACGAACCGGTAGAAAGTGACGACCAATCAGGGTCATATACAGCACGCTGAGCAGCAAAATCAACAGTCCGCCAGGGGCAAAGTCGAAAATCCCCAGCGGGGTGTAGCCGGCCTCGCGCATCACATCACGCACAATCAAGTTGCTGGAAGTGCCAATCAGCAGGATAAGACCGCCCAGCAGCGAACCATACGCCATCGGCAGGAGTAGGCGCGAGGGCGGACGCTTGGTGCGGCGTGCAATCTCAAGCGTAATCGGCAGGAACATGGCCGCCACGCCGACGTTGTTCATAAACGATGAGAGAATCGCTGTAACCGTCATCAACAGGGCAATCAGGCGCGCTTCGCTCTCACGCGCGAACTTCAATAACTGCGCCCCAATCAGGCTGGCAATACCGGTGCGGGTTAGCCCGGCAGACAAAATATACATCGCCCAAACAGTGATTACTGCCGCGTTGCCAAACCCGGCCACTGCCTGCGACGGTTCGACCAACCCGCTAAAACCGAGCACCAAGAGGACAAGCAGGGCGGTAATATCCATGCGGAAAATGCCGGTGATAAAAAGAACGATGGCGGCAAACAGAATGGAAAGTACAAAAATAATTTCAGCGGTCATGGCGGTTCCTCCTGTAAAGATTTTACCCGATGATAAAATAACCGGAAAAAGCCTGAACACCAACCAACAAACCTTCTTCATCCTTCATCCTTCTGCATTCATCATTCTAAATCCCCCATTCGTGATTTGCGGTACAATATTCTCCATGACCACAGAGAACATCGGCACCATTCACTCGGTGCGCGGCAGTGTGGTGGATGTACACTTCCCGCGCCTGCTCCCTGAC
>DAOUML010000113.1:0-2363 GCA_034411635.1 Anaerolineales bacterium | reverse complement strand
GCTGGCGGCGCGGCGCAGGCGGCGAGCGAAAGGCAGAAGAGCGTGAAAATGAATCCCAAACGGCGCATGATGGATGACCTCCAGATTTATTCTGTTGTTTTGACTGCGATTGTCATTTCGAAGAAGCCGTGTAGCGGCGACTGAGAAATCTTAACCACGTGGTTAAGATTTCTCGCTATCGCTCGAAATGACAGACTTGGTTTTCCTTCGTGTCACTTTGTGTCCGCTTGCCGCGTGTTCTTGGCGGGGTCGTGGTTAAACAATTAACCCGGCAGCAACTTCCCATCGATAACATCAATCACCCGCCGGTTCAGCCTATCCAGCACTTCCATCAGGCGTTCCTGCCAGTCGGGGTCTTTCAGGAAGGTGCACCAGTAGGCGTTTTTGCCGCCGCGAATGCCGGGGCCCATGTCCGAAAGTATCCGCTGGGACATATTCTCCGTCAGGGCCGGGTAGCGTAGGGCGATTTGTCCGCTTTCGGCGTTGACCGAGAGCAGCCCCGCCGAATCGGCGCGCAATTTGACCTTCATCTGGTAGAACAGGTTTTGCACCATCGCCGGCGGCGGCCCGAAACGGTCGGCGAATTCTGCCGCCAGGGCCTCGACCCCGCCCTCGTCGCGCAGGCTGGCCAGGCGGCGGTACAGGCGCAGGCGCAAATCCTGATTCGCGACGTAGGATTTCGGAATCCCCACCGCCAGCGGCAGGTCAACCGTGACCGGTTCTTTGAGTTCGTTTTCAAAGGTTGAAAGCGCATTGAAGTTTTCGAGTTGAATGTTGAAAATTGAAGGGTCTGCGCCTTCAGGGGCGGTATTCAGCATCAAACTGGCAACCTTCAACCGTTTCACTTCCGCCGCCAACATTCTTGTATAAAGATGGAAACCAACCGCGTCGATTTGCCCGCTCTGACGCACGCCCAGCAGGTCGCCCGCGCCGCGAATCTCCAGGTCGCGCATGGCGATTGAATAGCCCGCGCCCAGTTGGGTGTTCTCGGCGATGACCTCCAACCGTTCCTGGCCCTCAACCGTCGGGGCTTTCTTGCGGTGGCGGAAGAAATAGGCATACGCCCGCGAAGCCGCCCGCCCAACGCGTCCGCGCAGTTGGTAGAGCTGGGCCAGGCCAAAGGTGTCGGCCCGGTCGACAATCAGCGTGTTGGCGTTCGGGATGTCCAGTCCGCTTTCGATGATGGTCGTCGAGAGCAGGATGTCGATTTTGCCCTCGGTGAAGTCGTGCATCACGTTCGAGAGTTGGCCCTCGGCCATCTGCCCGTGCCCAACCCCAACCCGCGCTTCGGGGACGAGTTTCTCCAGGTGCATCTTCATCGCGTGAATGGTCTGGACGCGGTTGTGGACGAAGAAAATCTGCCCGCCGCGCTCCAGTTCGCGCAGCACGGCCTGGCGAATCAGTTTCGGCGAATACGGCCCAATGTGGGTGATGACCGGCAGACGCTCCTCTGGCGGCGTGTTCAGCGTCGAAATATCGCGCACGCCGCTCAGGGCCATGTAGAGCGTGCGCGGAATGGGCGTCGCCGTCAGGGTCAGCACGTCCACTTCCGTCCGCAATTTCTTCAAATGTTCCTTGTGCGTTACCCCGAAACGCTGTTCCTCGTCGATGATGACCAGCCCCAAATCCTTGAACTCGACATCCTGCGAAATCAGGCGGTGCGTGCCAATCAGGATGTCGACCTGCCCCAAAAGCAGTTTGCGGACGATTTCGGCCTGCTCACGCGGCGAGCGGAAGCGTGAAAGCATCTCGACCGTCACCGGGAAAGCCGCCAGCCGCTGGTTAAAGGTCTCATAATGCTGTTGGGCCAGCACCGTCGTCGGCACCAGCACCGCCACCTGACGGCCCTCTTGCACGGCCTTGAAAGCCGCCCGCAGGGCCACCTCGGTTTTGCCGTAGCCCACGTCGCCGCACAGCAGCCGATCCATCGGGCGCGCGGCTTCCATGTCGCGCTTAATCGCCTCCAGCGCCGATTTTTGGTCTGGTGTCTCAATGTACGGGAAACTGTCTTCCAACTCCTTTTGCCAGGTCGAATCGGGCGCAAAGGCGTATCCGCTGACCGTTTGGCGTTTGGCGTACAGTTCGAGCAACTCCTGGGCCACCTCCTGCACCGCCTCGCGCACCCGCGCCTTCGCCCCGGCCCATTCCTGCGTCCCCAGGCGGCTCAAATGTGGCGGCGCGCCGTCACGGCCCACATAGCGCGTCAGCCGGTCGGCCTGGTGTACCGGCACAAAAACCTGCGCGTTGCCGTCATACTCAACCGACAAAAACTCGCGCTCATGCCCTTCCAGCACCCGCTGCACCAGCCCGGCAAAACGCCCAATCCCATAATCGACATGCACAATGTAGTCGCCGACCTTCAA
>DAOUML010000112.1:0-4021 GCA_034411635.1 Anaerolineales bacterium | reverse complement strand
GGCCTGGGTTTGGGTTTGGATATTCACCGTGCTTGCTCTCTGGTGGCTGTTGAAAGGCTAACAACCGTCCCGAAGGTTGGTTGGAATCGCTTGCATTTTTGGCCGAGCGGGTCGCTATTATTGATCACGGCAAACTGCTTGTCTGTGACACGCCCGAATCGCTCAATCGCTCGCTTTGAGAAGTTGCCCGCTTTGCTCGAAAAAAACTGCGTGTAGTCAATATAGAACAACCTGAAATGATACTGCTGGTTTGGTTTTAACAAAATTTGTATTTTAGGGCAGGAGTTTGGCTGTTCCAGCGGACGCAGATGCGATAGATTCCTCGGCTACGTATTGGCCTTTATGAACAGGGGGGAGGGGGGCAACTTTCCGACGGTCTCGGTGAGCAGTTTGGTCGAAAAGGCCCCAAATGCCATTCCCTTCCTGTTGTTAGGCAAGTCCAACTCAAATGAAACGCACCCAAATCTTTTATCAAACATTAAATCAAACATTAATTTGCCGTTAATTTTTTGCGCAAAAAAGGTTAATCATCAGGGCGTAAAATATGTTGTACTTGCGGATAAGGTTCAAACCACTGAGCGCCAATTACGTGAATGAAAACTCATCGAAAGTTGAAACAAAAGGAGCAATCCAAAGCATGATCGAGCCAGATAAGCATGGCAAGTTATACAAAAGCAAAAAAAAGGCCCACTAATTCCTGTCTGCATTGCAGACCTTCCAATTTTTTCGCTGATTGCCTCCCCGGACGATACGCTCGGGGAGATGATGTCTGAATTGGAGCGCAACCCTGAATTACCTGGTATCCTTTTGATGAAAGGGAATGAGTTTATAACAGTTTTGCCCCGTCAGAAGATTTTTGAACGGCTTGCTCATATGTACGGCGTGGAATTATTCCTGCGTAAGCCAGTTGCCAATTTACAAGAGAGTCTTCAATCCAAACCGCTGGTTTTGCAAGGACATGTCCGAATTGAAGATGCTGTTGTACAAGCCCTGGGTCGTCCGCACGATAAAATTTACGATCCAATCGTTGTCGTAGGCGAAGATGAAAGCATAGGACTGCTGGACATGTATGTCCTTTTCGTGGCGCAATCCGAAATTTTGCTTAGTTTAAGTAATACTGTGGGCAAACTCGAAAAACTTGAACATATTGTTCGTTCAGATAATCTTAACAAGCGCGCGAAACTAGACAAATCTCTTGAACTTCTCTCTCAGGTTGTGCCGTACCATCAAGCCGCAATCTATCGCAAAGAAAAGAAGAAACTTGAACTATTGGCCGGGCGAGGAATGAATTTCGATGCAATTGTTGAACGCCACCATCACATGGAAAAGAATGTTTTTATTCATGATTTGCTGAAAAGTACTCGTGAACCCATCAGTATTCCTGATATTCATTCTGTAGGCGTGTGGCAGGATTTGCCCGGCCTAAAAAACCCTCGCTCATGGCTTGGAACGCCAATCCTTGACCGTGACGACATTATTGGTTTGCTTGCCCTTTCGCGAGTTTCTTTTTCACCCTTTTCAAAAAGCGAACGCGATATTTCGCAAGCATTTGCCAATCACTTGGCGTCTATTTTTTTATAAGGTGAGTTTCAAACGAAAAGAAAGAAACCCCATGCACATTCTGGTCACAAACGATGATGGCGTTACCGCGCCTGGCCTGTTAGCCCTGGCGCAGGCCAGGCGATCTATTCCTGATACGCGTGTCAGCATCCTCGCGCCAGATCGAAACTGGTCTGGCGGCGGACATGTTAAAACCCTTGAACGTCCGCTGCGGGTGTTGGCGCGGCAGGTTTGAGTGGGTTGGTGGATTGCGGAAGGGATGTCAATGGCTGGATTTTTGTGTTAAACTTTGTTGCACTTGTTCGGGTAACAAAAGTTGCATTGTTGAAAAGGGAGTTAGGATGAAGGCAGCGAACCTGAAAATTGGCGGCAATGTTGGCAAAAATGTTGTTGTTGGCGACCATAATACCCTGATTGAAATCAGCGGCAATCTGATTTTTGATACCGCCCAAGCCGCGGGCTTGCAAGCCTATGACCTGCGCAAAATGTTGCGCGTGCTGGTGATACTGGCTGGGCCGGTATTTGATCCACGCAACCCTGAGCATGACCCGACGCCGCTTGACCTGCTCGCAGAATGGCGACGCCTGGCCGATGCGGTTCAGGCGAGTGGCGCGCCGATTGCCCTGATTCGACTGTCTCCGCCGACTCTGGATACCTTGCGATACGCGCTCTCACCACGCGCGGTGGAGCAGGGACTTTACCCGCATGTTTTACATTTCAGCGGCCATGCCTGGCGCGATGGGTTGCTCTTTGAAGATGAATACGGCGGCATGGACGCTGTCAGCACCTTGCGCCTGCAAACCCAATTGCGCGATTGCCCGCCGCTCGACCTGGCGATTTTTAACGCCTGCCAGAGCGCCGACCATGCTTTCTCGGCGGCCCAGGCCTTCAACGCCGCAGGAAGAGCCAGGGCCGTGATCGGCCATCCCGACCCGGTGCGAGATGATGAAGCGATTCAATTTACGGCCAGTTTGTATGCCGAACTGGCGCGCGGCGGCTATTCGCTGGGGGAATCCTTTAAGCGCGCTTGCCGCCAGGTGAGCACCCATGCGCCCCAATTGTTCGGTGATGAAAGCGTTCAATTCAACAGCCTGCAAGCCGGTAGGCCGCTGGTCGAAGACCGTCTGCCGCCCGGCAACCTGCCCGCGCGCGACACTTTTTTCTTTGGGCGTGGGGCAGAACTTCATGCCATCGCGCGCGCCCTGGATAAAACGCCCCAGGTTGGTGTTTTGAGCGGCGTGAGCGGCATTGGCAAGACCGCCCTGGCCCTTGAAGCCGTCCATCGCAACGCCTGGCGTTTTCCTGGAGGGATTGCCTTTGGCGATGGACGCGGCGCGCCCTCGGCGGAGTTCATCCTGCGCGGCATGGCCGCCGCGCTCGAACTGCCCATCCAGCCTGGTCAATTGCCCGAAGATGCGCTAATGACCCTGGCCCGCCAGCAGCCGACCCTATTTTTGCTGGATAACCTGGAAGACTTGCCCGCGCCCGAACTCGAGCGACTGGCCGTTTTTCTGCGCCGCCTGGGACGCGGCAGCGCCGCCCTGGCCACCCTGCGCCCGCCTGCGCCGGTCTTTGAAGACCTGCCGACCGCCTGTCCCATCCCGCTGAAAAATGGCCTGGGCGACCAGGCCGCGGCCCGTTATGTGCTGGCCCTGGCAGAGCGGCACCATGCCGCCAGCCTGCAGCAGCGTGGCGACCTGGCCCTGCGCCTGGCGCGCGCCTGCGGCGGACACCCGCTCATTCTCGAAAAAGTGGTTGCCCTGGCGCGTAAACGCCCACTGGCGCACATGCTTGAATCGATTCAATCGCTGGGAGACGATTATCGTGAAATCTTGCAAATCGTGATGGGTTGGTCACTGGAAGGGCTGGACGAGGAATCCCGCCTGGCCCTGGCCTGCCTGCCCATTTTTGGGGCTGGCTCGTGCGCCCCGCCGGCCCTGGCCGCCGCGCTCGACCTGCGCCCCGCCGCGCTCTACCCGCTGGCCGACAAACTGCGCGAGGCGGCCTTGCTGGTCTTTGATCCGCGCTACGAACGCTATGAATGGCACGCCAGCGTGAGCGATTACGCCCGCGCTGCGCTGACCCAGCCCGATTTTGACGCTACCTGCCGCCGCGCCCTGGGGCAAATGTGCGATGTTTTCAGCGAGTTGCCGGGTAGTGCCGACCAGAGTACGCGCCCCGACCTGCTAGCCGATTTGTTGAACCTGTACCTGCTGGCCGATTGGGCCGCCGAACAGCCTGACGGCGAACCGCTGGCGCGCCTGGCGACCGCCCCGCGCAACTGGTGGAGCGTGCTTTCGTACCATACCGCTTGGCACACCTGGCTCGAAAAAGCCCTGGGAAAGCCTATTGAAAACCGGCACCTGAAAGCCAACGTGCTGAAAGCCATCGGCGACGTGCAAAACTTCCGCAAAGAAATAGACGCCGCGCTCGAAAGTTACAGCGAAGCCCTGAAACTCTT
>DAOUML010000111.1:0-16385 GCA_034411635.1 Anaerolineales bacterium | reverse complement strand
AGAAGAGCAATCAGCCAATGCAATGCAACCAATGCAGGGTGGTAGCGTTTAGGAGAGTTTTTCATGGGGGTATCCTTTTTAATCTGTGTTGAAAAGGTTTTGATTGCGAAAGAACGTTAAATTTCAGATACAATCTTTTACGATAATTATGATGTGTAATGCCAGATTATGTCAAGAAGATATTTTATCTTTGAAAAACATCATCATATTATGATAAATCGCGCCGTGCGCCGGATTTCAAGGGAGTGACATCCGTGAATTGATTCGCTTTTCCTATTTTCGTTTTCCCGCGCCTGTGCTATGATTCAAGTATGTTTCCCCGTCGAAAGTTGATATACTATCTTCTGCTTAATGCGTTTGTTTCGGCCTGCGTCACGCTCTCGATTTTATATGCGTATGACAGCCAGTATCGCGCGCCGGCCAGCGACGAGCAACCCATCACCACGCAGAGCGGCGCAACCTTTGAAATTGCCGCCATTATCGGCGCTGGAATGCTCGATAGCGAAATGATTCTCATTCGCAATACCGGTCAATCTTCAGCCGATTTACAGGGCTGGCAAATCAGCGATGAAGATGGCAACCTCTACACTTTCAATGTACTTAACTTGCCGGCCAGCGCGGCAGTTCAATTGCGCACTTCCGCCGGCAAAGACACGGTCATTGATTTATACTGGGGCCTTTCGGCTCCGCTTTGGCAGCCCGGCAAAACCGCCACCCTGCTCGACCCGCTCGGTAATGCGCGCTCTGTTTATCAAGTTCCCTAAAATCAAAGTGATTGGTAATCAGAATACGCCAATCGCTGTACGCCAATCACCAATCACCAATTACCAAACCTTATGACTCAAGCCCTCTACCGCAAATGGCGGCCCCTCGCCTGGGACGAAGTTGTCTCCCAAGAACACGTCATTCAGACGCTCAAGAACGCCGTCACTGGCGAGCGCGTTGCCCATGCTTACATTTTTAGCGGTCCACGCGGAACCGGTAAAACCACCGCCGCGCGCCTGCTCGCCAAAGCCGTTAATTGTCTCGATACTGATAAGTCCAAACGACCGTGCAACGAATGCGCCCACTGCCTGGCTGTCAACGAAAACCGCTTTATGGACCTCATCGAAATCGATGCTGCCTCCAACACCTCGGTTGAAGACGTGCGTGACCTGCGCGATAAAATCAACTTCGCGCCAAGCCAGGGCCAATACAAAGTCTATATTATTGACGAAGTTCACATGCTCTCAACGGCGGCCTTCAATGCCTTGCTCAAAACCCTCGAAGAACCGCCGCCGCATGCCATCTTTATTTTGGCAACTACCGAAATGCACAAAATTCCGGCCACGGTGCTTTCACGCTGTCAGCGCCACGAGTTCAGGCGTTTTCCGCTTAGCGAGATTACCCGCCGCCTCGAACTCATCTGCAAGGAAGAGAATCTCAAAGCCGATTCCGACGCCCTGACGATGATTGCCCGCCAATCGGCGGGTGGAATGCGCGATGCCATCTCCCTGCTCGACCAGTTGGCCTCCACCGGCGACCATATTACGCTCGAACTGGCCCAAACCGTGCTTGGCACTGCCGCCAGCCAATCGGTTATTGGCATTACCGGAGCGGTGATTGAGAAAAATGCCGCCAGTGGCCTCGAAGAAATTCATCGCGCCCTCGATGGCGGCGCCGATGCCCGCGCCCTGGCGCGTCAGGTGGTTGAGTATTTGCGTGGTTTAATGCTCATTCAACTGGGTAATGGCGAGCAGGTGGAAGTGACCGCCGATGCCCGCAAGCAAATGACTGAACAGGCGCGCGGCCTGCCTACCACCGAAGTGCTGCGCATGATGCGCGCCTTCAACGCCGCTGCTACCGATACGCGCGGCGGCTGGCAACCCTCGCTCGGCCTTGAATTGGCTTTTGCTGAAATGCTCGAAACAACCGCTCCGGTGCCTGCTGCCCCGACCTCGAAAATGGTGGCGGGCGTGGAAATTGGGGGGAACGCGGGGGGCGTTATCGCGCCTTCACCTTCTCCCGCGCCCCGGCGGGTTGCGCCGCCTCCGCTGCCAGCGCGGAGCGAACCAGCCCCCGGGCCTAGCCTGGCTCCTCAAACGGAATCCAGGCCCCCGGCTGAGTCTGATCCGCCCGCCGTTTCTTTGCAGAAAATAGCCGGGGTGTGGAAGCAGATTGCGGGCGCGGTCAAATCCCAAAATCCAAATCTGGCGGCTTTAATTAATTCCTGTAAAGTGTTGGAAGTGAATGGCAGCGAAGTGGTGTTGGGCTTTGCCAGCGATATTCTGTTGGCGAAGTTTGATAAACCAGAGTATACATCGCTAACCGAGCGGGTGATTTCTGAATCGATTGGGGTTTCACTCACAATTAAGGCCGTTGTGGCCGGTGGAAAAAATGCCCTGCCATCCAATGTGAAGCCCGACAGTATGGTGGCCGCCGCCCTGCAAAATGGCGGGGAGATTGTCGATATTCAATGAATACTTTTGATTTTTCGCTGCCTGTGTGGTTGTTGTTCTTTTCAGCGTTTTTTTCGTTGGGCCTTGCCATTTACATTGTTACTCGTCGGCGCGCGCCCGGTTCGATGGCTTTGAGCGCGCTGGCAATTTTAATTGCCGAGTGGGCTTTTACCTATGGGTTGGAAATTAACGCGCCCAGTTTGGAAGAGAAAATATTTTGGGCGCGGTTTGAGTATATTGGCATTGCTTTTATTCCCTTTTTTTGGTTGTTGTTTGCGCTGACCTATACCAGCCAGGGCAAGAGTGCGCAGCGCTTGCTTTATTTGTCTTTCTTGGCACTTTTTCCGCTTGTAACCGTGGCCCTGGCGCTTAGCAATGATTTGCATGGTTTGATTTGGCAAGAGACGTTTTTATTACCGGCCGGGTCGATTACTGTGCTGGGGGTGGAATATGGCCTCTGGTTCTGGATTCATTTCACAGTTTCTTATGTGTTGTTATTGACCGGCACGATTGTTGTTTTGAGTCGTTTGCGCCGGATACAGGGTTTATATCGTTCGCAAATTCTGGCTTTATTTTTTGCCGTGATTTTGCCCTGGCTTGGGAATGTGGTTTATTTTACGACGCCAATTGCGATTGACCCAACTCCTTTTGCCTTTAACCTTACCATTGCGTTGCTGGTGTGGGCTATTTTTGGTTTTCGCCTGGTGGATGTGGCCCCCATTGCTCGCGAACTGATTTTGGACGGCTTGCGCGAAGGCGTGATTGTGTTGGATTTGCAAGGTCGTATTGTGGATATCAACGCCCAAGCCGCGCATTTCATTGGGTTAAAGCCTGCCCAGATGCTAGGCCAGCCTGTTGATGAAATCCTGAAACCCTGGCAATCGCTCCTTGAACGTTTTCGGGGCGTGCTGGAAGCCAACGAGACTGTCAAAATTGGTTCCGGCGAGGCCGCTCGAGAGTTGGCGGTGCGGATTGGGCCCCTGTATGATGAACGCAAGAATCTGGTAGGGCGTTTAATTTCATTTGCGGAAGTAGGCAGCAACGAACTGGCGCGCCCGGCCTTTCAATTTGAAGAGCCGCTTCGTGAGTCTGTGCCTGGTTTGCCACAGACTCCTGTTGTTCTACCAGAAGATACCCCTCATTCATTCTGGCAGGTAATCCGGGCTTTCTTTTTCCCGGCAGTTATTGAAGTTGACACAAATCAGGTAGATAACCCAATTTGGGCTCAGACGATTGAACGAGGCATCACTGTCAGTGCGCGTTTTGTTATGATTTTCGGTTCGATTGTTGCCTGGAGTACCCTATCCAGCCTCAATTTACAGACAGATATTGGATATGCCCTGGTTATTCTGTTATTTCTTGCGAGTGTTTATTTCCTTGCTTTGGCACGCAGCGCGCCTTTTTCTGTTCGGGTTCGCATTTTTGTTGTTCTGATTTATGCTATGGCCCTGGCAGAAATGCTCAAGTATGGTTTTTCGGCTGATGTTTTTGTATATTTTGTGGCGCTGGTTTTGTTGTCACATCTGTTGCTTAATGTGCAGGGTGGTTTTGCCATGCTGTTTCTGGCAATTGCTACCATGATTGTATTTTCTTGGGCTGTGTTATCTGGCACTTTTGTACCGCTGGAAACAACCCATATTGGCGGGATTATCTTGCCCACAAACTTGTCTTCTGCGACCACCAATATTATTGGTTATCTCTTCAGTTCGCTGACCATGATGACAGTTGTCAATATGTTTATCGTTAATCTCAACCAGGCCTGGAAGAAAGAAGTCCAGGCGCTCAATCTGGTGCAACAGGAACGCACCTTGCTTGAGCAGCGCGTTCGCCAACGTACTGCCGACCTGGCCGAAGCGCGCGATCTGGCGGTGCAGCGCAGCAAAGAATTGCGCAAGTATTTCCAGGCGATTGAGCAGAGCGGTAACTCGATTATGATTACCGATAAAACTGGCAACATTGAATATGTTAATCCTTATTTTGAACAAAATACAGGCTATGCGCGCGCCGAGGCCCTGGGTAAGAAGTCAAATCTTCTGAAATCTGGCAATCAATCTGCCGAGTTTTATAAAGAAATGTGGCAAACGATTAACGCTGGTCAGGTTTGGCGCGGCGAACTTCATAACAAGCGTAAGGATGGCAGCCTTTTCTGGGAAGCCGCGGCGATTGCCCCGGTGCAAGGCCCCGATGGCGAAATTACAAATTACGTCGCCATCAAAGAAGATATTACCGCTCAAAAAGAATTGCGCGAGCAGATTGACCGCCAAAATGAATATCTGGTTGCGTTGCAAAGTATTACGCTCGAATTGCTCAACCGCCGCAATCTGGACGATTTGTTAACCGCTGTGGTTGAACGGGCCTGTGCCTTGATGGATGTTTCTTCGGGTTTAATTGCCCTGCGCAATGAAGATGGCGAATTTATCTTTCGGGCAACCACGCAACCCCAGGCGCGCATGCTTGGTCAGCGTGTAATCATGGAGAAAATGAAATACACAGCCAGGGCAATTGCAACGGGCGAACCGGTTATTGTCAACAATTATTTTGAAATTGAGCCGCCTTACAAGGTGGGCGATTCTGGTTACTTGCAATGTACCGCCGATTTCCCGATTGTTATTAATGGCGAAGTGATTGGCGTGCTGGCGTTGGGACGGTTGCGAGAAAATTATCCGTTCACACCGGCGCAAGTTGAAACCGCGCCTCTTTTTGCGCAAATGGTCTCGTTGGTACTGGATAATGCCAGTCTGTATGATTCAGCCATGAAAGAAATTGAACAGCGCAAACTGGCCGAAGAGCAAAATTTGCGCTTTTTGGAAGATATGAAGTCGATGCAGGAGGTTTATCTTGCCCTGAGCCAGGTCGAGGGCTTGAGCGAACTGTATGTTCAAATGATCGACATGGCCCAGCGCCGCCTGGGCTTGGATAGGGTTGGCTTGTTCGTTGTAGATGAAGATGGGAACGAAATGGCAGGCACCTTTGGCGTTGACCCCTCTGGAATGGTGCGTGATGAGCGTTATTATCGCGAATCGATAACCAAAGATCACTGGACGCTGGAGATTGTTAATGCGCCCAACCACGCAAAACTCTGGCTCGATGCCCCGCTCTTTGATGATGGAAAACAGGTCGGCCTGGGCTGGAAGGCTGCCACCGCTCTATGGAATGGGTATCAGCCGATTGGTTATCTGGTTTGCGATGCTTTCTTAACCCGCAGGCTACCCCGACCTTATGAAACTGAACTGGTATCTTTGCTGGGCAATACCTATGGACATTTGATTGAACGCAAGCGGGCCGAGCAACAACTCGCGGCAGCCCGCGACCAGGCTCTGGAAGCCAGCCGTTTCAAGAGTCAGTTGTTGGCTAAGGTAAGCCACGAACTTCGCACGCCTTTGGGGGCCATTATTGGGTACGCCGAACTCTTGCAATATAATGTAATGGGCGAAATTACTACTGAGCAGAGAGATGCCGTTGAAAAAATCGCTCAGAGCGGCAGTTATTTGAGCGAGGTGGTTAATGAACTTTTGGACCAATCGCAAATAGAATCGAAAAAGGTTCAATTAAAAATCGAACCTTTTTCACCGGTCAACCTGGTTGAGCAGATTCATCTTACCATGTCTGTTTTGGCAAAAAACAAAGGCCTGGCTTTCGATTTATTGGTTGGCCCCGAAGTGCCAGAGAGCGTTTTGGGTGATGTGAAGCGAATTCAGCAAATCCTGATCAACTTGACGGGCAATGCGATTAAATTTACAATGTCTGGCAGCGTGCGTATCGAAGTTTTGCGTGCTGATGAGTCGCACTGGGCCGCGCGGGTAATCGATACCGGGGCAGGCATTCCAGCAGAAGCCCAATCTTATATTTTTGAACCGTTTCGCCAGGTAGATAACGCTATTACGTACCAAAATCGTGGTACGGGCCTGGGCTTGTCGATTGCGCGTCAGTTGGTTGAGTTGATGCGCGGTAAAATTGAACTACAAAGTGAAGTAGGCAAAGGCAGCATCTTTACTGTCACTTTGCCAATTTTTATGGAATGGGAATAACCGAAATGAATTTGCCTTGCGCGCTAATCATCGAAGATGACCCCAAACTTGCCTCTATTTTTTCGGCGAGTTTACAGGCCATTGGGCTTGATACCATCGTTGACCTTGAAGGCAATCGCTATAAAGACGTGCTTGCATCAAATGTTGTGAATATCCTTTTGCTTGATGTTCATTTGCCTTTTGCTTCAGGCGTTGAAATCTTACATTGGCTTCGCGCCGACGAACGTTGGAAAAAACTGCCAGTGGTTGTTTTGACAGCCGATTTGTCGGCTGCAAAATCGCTTGAGCAATTGGCTGATCGCGTTATCTTAAAACCGGTTGGCGTCTCGCGCTTGCAGGAGGCGGCCCTTGGCTTACTCGCCTCCCCAAACCTATGAGCCAGAAGGACTATGATTGCCCAATGAACAAACCAATTGCCCTTGTCATTGAAGATGACCCCATGCTGAGTGATGTGTTTTGCTTGACGCTCAAAGCCAATTTTGACGTCCACCCCATTTTAGACGGTCAACTTGCGCTCCAGCACCTCGCAACAAACCCGGCTGATTTAATTGTGCTGGATATGAACCTGCCCGGCGCATCAGGGCATGAAATTTTGAATTATATTCACTCCCAGGATCATCTTAATGGGGTGAAAGTTATTCTTTCTACTGCCGACGCGCTTCAGGCTGATTTGTTTGCTGACCGGGCCGATTTGGTGCTGCTCAAGCCGGTTAGCCCGGCCCAGTTGCGCGAATTGTCGCTTCGGCTGATACCCGTTGATAAAGATTAAAACAGGAGATTAATCTATGGCAAAAGGATTTAATAAGTTGCCCGGCATGGGCGGCGGAAACCCAATGATGGCCCAACTGCAAAAAATTCAGCAGCAAATGGCCGAAGCCCAGGAAAAACTGGCAGTAGAAACCGTCACCGCGACGGCTGGCGGCGGCGCCATCAAAGTCACCATGACCGGCGACCAGAAATGCACCGGTGTCGAGATCGACCCCGAATTTCTGAAAGACGCCGATGCTGAAATGCTCAATGACATGGTATTAACCGCCGTCAACATGGCCCTCGATAAATCGCGCGACCTGCAGCAGCAGATGATGGGCCCGCTGGCGGGTGGACTTCCCTTCTAGCATTCATTGGTTGGTGGTCGAGTAGCGCTCTTTGCGTATCGAGACCCCGACCCGAAACACAATACCCACCATGCTCCTCCCCGACCCCATCCAAAACCTGATTACCGCTTTCGAGCGTTTGCCTGGTATTGGGCCAAAATCCGCTTCGCGGCTGGCCTTTCACCTGTTGCGCGCGCCGGAAGAAATCTCGACCCAACTGGCCGAGGCGTTGGTTGCGCTCAAATCGCAGACCGCCTTTTGCCCGGAGTGTTTCAACATCATGCTGGCCGGGCGCGAAGTGTGCGAGGTGTGCGCCAGCCCTCAACGTGACAACGCGCTGCTCTGCGTCGTCGAAGAGCCGCTGGATGTGTTGGCCCTCGAGCGAATAGCGGCCTTCAGGGGCAAATATCACGTCCTTCACGGGGTTTTATCGCCGATTGAAGGGGTTGGGCCGGATGACCTGAAAATAAAGCCCCTGGTGGCCCGTGTGGCGCGTGGCGAGGTGCGCGAAGTGATTCTGGCGACCAACCCCAGCATGGAGGGCGACGCCACGGCGTTGTACCTGCGCCAGCAATTGCAGCAATTTGGCATTCAAATTACCCGCCTGGCCCGCGGACTGCCCGTTGGCGGCGACCTGGAATATGCCGACCAGAACACCCTGTTGCGGGCGCTCTCTGGACGCCAGGAAATGAACTAAAGGCCCCAATGCCGACCCATTATCCCGGCTCGCCTGAACAAATCGACGCGCTGAACGCCTACATCCGCCTGACGCGGGCGGTGGAGTCGCTTTCAGCGCGTTTGCTTTCGGCTGAAAAATTGGAGGGGCTGACCACCAGTCAACTGGGCGTGTTGGACGCCCTGCATTATATCGGCCCAATGGCCCAGAAAGACCTGGCGGGTAAGATTCTCAAATCGACCGGCAACCTGAGCCTGGTGATTGATAATCTTGAAAAGCGCGGCCTGGTGCTGCGCGAACGACAACAGCATGACCGCCGCTTTGTGACCATTCACCTGACCGAAACCGGACGCGCGCTCATCGAACGCGTCATGCCGCGTCATGTGGCCGACATCACCTCGCTCCTTTCAGCGCTGACAGCGGAGGAGCAGAAAACGCTGGGGGCGTTGTGTAAAAAACTTGGGCTGTCACTCAAAACGACGGATTAAGCAAAACAGGACGGGCTGAAACCCGTCCTGTAAATTTTTGGTAACTGCCTGCGAACGGATATTCGCAGGGCGACACATCGTTCACGAATGGGGGTTTATGTCGCTGAAAGCAGATTCTCAAATGCCTTGCTCCAAACGCGACTTGAAAGTCGCGCTACAGTATTAACGCCAGTTCGGGATAAAGAAAAGCAGATTGTTTGTCGCCTCGAAGGAGCGTTTTTTAGGGACTGAGAGGTCTTGGCGACCTTCAGCCAGATGTCTCGCTGCGCTCGACATGACAAATTCTGGCTTTTGCCGAACTCAGGTTATTACCATGCCGCCATAAGGGGGCAGATCGATTGTGACCCCCTCGGGCGCAGAATCCAGCCGACAATCGGGGCCGGTGGCATAGCGGAGCGAGGCTTCGGGCAGGGTCAATGTGAGGGTAACGGGATTCGGGCTGACATTCAGCACGGTGACGAGGGCCGAATCTGCGTCGAAGCGGCGATAGGCCAGGATGGCGTCATCCGTATAAACGGGTTGGCGTTTTCCATCCCGCAGGCAGGGGGTTTCACGCCGGAGTTGGGCCAGGCCCGCGAAGTAGGCGTACAGGTCGAGGTCTTGCTGTGACTCGTTCCAGTCCATCGGCAGGCGGCCTTCTTCGTGGATGGCGCGTCCGTTTTGAATCATGTCGCGCTCCTGCGATGCGCCAATTTCGGTGCCGTAGTAGAGGATGGGCGCGCCGCTGAGGGTGTACTGGCACAGGGCGGCCAGGCGCAGTTTACGTTTGTCGTTTTGGGCCACCCACAGGAAGCGGTTCATGTCGTGATTGTCGAGGAAGGAGGGGCGGCTGAAGGTTGCGGGGAAGAAGGTTTCGTGGCGATCAAGGAAATCGGCAAAGCGGCGGGCGTTCCAGCGGCCAAAGGCGAAGGTCTGGCGGATGGCTTCAAGCAGCATGAAGTCGAGCGAGCCGTCCATGCCGCCTTCGAAGGTGATTTGCGAATCGGGCGGGTCGACGGCTTCGCCGAAGGTCCACGAGTTCGGGTTGGTGCTGCGGGTGACGCGCCGGAATTCGGCGTAGAAATCGGGGCTGGGGCCGATGCAGTAATCGACGCGGAAACCATCGACGCCGAATTCGAGCCAGTATTTGGCTGCGCCGAGGACGTGTTCGCGGGCTTCGGGCTGGCGCAGGTTGATTTGCGGCAGGGTTTTGACGCCGAAGAAGGTTTTGTAATCGTGCGGCCAGGTTTTCCAGGTGTACCAGGCGAAATGCGGGCTGTTTTTGTCTTTTTGGGCTTCGACAAAAGTCGGGTGCTGGTTCGACCAGTGGTTGGGGACGAAGTCCATCAGCAATTTCATGCCGCGTTTGTGGGCTTCATCGAGCAGTTCGCGGAAGTCTTCTTTGGTGCCGAGGCGCGGGTTGATTTCGTAGAAACTGGTGGCGTCGTAGCCGTGATAACTGGGGCTGGGGAAGATGGGCGTCAGCCACAGGCAGTTGACCCCCAGGCCGGCGATGTAATCGAGTTTGGCGGTGATGCCGCGCAGGGTTCCGTTGCATTTCAGGGACGGTTTCGGTTCGACGGTGGGGAAATCGGGCGAGGGGTCGAAGAAGCGGTCGGCAAAAATCTGGTAGAGGACGGCGTCGCGAGTCCAGGCGGGGGGCGGGTCGTTATCGACGTAGTAGGCATAGTACGCGCCCTCGTCGGCGTAGGTTTCGGGGCCGGGGATACCGGCGGCCAGGCGGTAGCGGACGACGGTGCCGGGACGCTGTGCGGGGATTTGTCCGCTAAAGCGGCGCACATAGCCCCAGACGAGGGTATCCCATTCGGCGTCGAGCGGCTGGAGGGGAGTGGCGTAGCCGTTTTGGGCCACGCCGTTTTTGCCGATTGGGTCGCTGCCGTCGTTGGTCCAGTAGATCCAGGCTTGCTGGTGGGTGTGTTCAGGGCCGAGGGTCAGTTCGAGGCTGACGGGCTGGTCGGGGAGCGGGTCACGCGGGGCGCGGCGCTGGGTGTGGGTGATGCCGCTGCGCAGGGCGCGGATGTGGGCAAGGCGTCGTTCTTCGGTGGCGAGGGTGCCAAAAATGAAATCGTCCATGTGAGAGTCCTTTTTTGTGGAACGCGGAGAGCGCGGAGTTTTTTATAGAATTGTCATTTCGAAGGAGCCGCGTAGCGGCGACTGAGAAATCTTTTGCGCGGGTTAAGATTTCTCGCTGTCGCTCGAAATGACAGTTGCGAGAACCGCCCTTCGACTGCGCTCCTCGTTGTCACTCGTCGCTCCGCTCACCTGTGCTGGCGCACGGCGCAAGCAGGGCTGGGTTACGGCCAGGTGAAGTGCAGGATGGTGGCCGAGTGGGGCGGGAGTTCGGCGAAGGGGTGGTAATCTTCAAAGCCGCCATCCGCATTCAGGGTGGGCAGGGATGCGCCTTCGATGCCGATGATGGTTTCAACGGTCATGCCCTCGCGCAGGGGGCTGGATTCGAGACTAAGGCCGTACAACTCAACATTTTGCGGGTTGGGGTGAACGTTGAGCAGGACGAGGAAGGCTTCATTCTCGTCATAACGCAGGATGGAATACAGTCGCTGGCTACCGGGGGCGATGACCAGGGTTTCGCCGGTGCGCAGGGCGGCGTGGTTGTTGCGCAACTGAACCAGGGTGCGATACAGGTTGAGCAGGGAATCGGGGTCTGCGCTCTGTGCCGCGACGTTGTTGGTCTGCCATTCGGGCGGGAAATTGCGCCAGGGCTGGCCTTTGGTGAATCCCATGCCGGGCGGGTTGACCTTCCAGGGCATGGGCAGGCGGATGTCTTCGTCGGGTTTGACGCCGGTCATGCCGATTTCTTCGCCGTAGTAGATGAACGGGACGCCGGGCGAGGTCAGCAGCATGACGGCGGCCAGTTTGGCTTTGGCTTCGTCGCCGCCGAGGACGCTCATGACGCGGTTCTGGTCGTGATTGGCGAGGAAGACGCCGTATTGCCCTTCGGGGTAGTTTTCAAGCACAACTTGCAGGTGACGCGAGGCGGCGCTGGCAATCGGCCCGTTGGCGGCGCGGACGAAGTTACCCGCCAGGTCGAACTCGAAGACGATATCGACCTTGTCGCCAACATATTCGACTGTTTTTTCGGTTTCTGTCCAGGCTTCGCCGACGGTGAGAAAGGTCGGGTCGATGGATTTGTAGTGCTCGTGGAAGCCTTCGAGCCAGGCCAGGGTTTCGGGGGTGTTTTCCTGAATGGCGCCGCGCTCAATCAGGTGGATGATGGCGTCGAGGCGGAAACCGTCGACGCCCATATCGCGCAGCCAAAATTCGGCAATGTTGTGAAGTTCCTGGGTGACTGCGGGGTTTTGCAGGTTCAAATCGGGCATGCCCGACCAGAAAACGCCGTAGAAGTAGTCGCTTTTGCCCTTGTGCCAGACGGGTTGGTTCCAGGGGCCAACGTAGCCGGGATTCTCTTCGCTCCAGATGTACCAATCGCGGTATTCGGGGTCGCCGGAATCGGCGGCGCGGAACCAGGGATGACCGACGCCGGTGTGGTTGAGGACGAGGTCTATGATGACGCGGATGCCGCGTTTGTGGGCTTCTTCGATCAGGCGTTTGAAGTCTTCCTGAGTGCCGTACTGGCTGTTGACATCATAGTAATCGATGACATCGTAGCCGTGATAACTGGGCGAGGGCATGATGGGCATGAGCCAGATGCCGGTGACGCCCAGGTCGTCGGTGGTGGTTGGGTCGCCGTCGTTGAGGTAGTCGAGCATTTCGATGATGCCGTTGAAGTCGCCGATGCCGTCAGCCCCAGAGTCTTTGAAGCTGCGCACAAAAATCTGGTAGAAGACGGCGTCGTTCCACCAGCCTTCTTCGAGGCCGGTCAGGTTGCCAGGCTCAGCGGCAGGGACGGTGGTCGGTTCGGGCGGGGTGATGGCTGTCGGTGGGAGAGGGGTAGCAGGGGCAGGCGCTGTCGGCGTGGCGGCGGGGGCGCCCCCAAAGGGGACATTGCAGGCGGCGAGAAGGGTCAGGAGGAGGATACAGGTAAGGAGTTTTTTCATGAGGAGTCCTTTTTGTCATCTTTTAGCGCGTATTGGATGGCGGTTACTATCCCGCGCAAATTGTTCATCACATCCTTATTCCAGAATCGCAGAACTTGATAGCCTTGGGATTGCAGGAAGGTGGTTCTTTCATCGTCGTATTCATGTTGTTCGAGATGCTGGCTGCCGTCCAACTCAATGACCAATTTCTGGCGCGGGGCGCAGAAATCGACGATAAAGTTGCCTATGGCATGTTGTCTTCGGAAGCGAACACCGTCAATTTGTTGATTGCGTAATGCCGCCCATAGTTTCTGCTCTGCGGGGGTTGGGTTGAGACGCAATTCGCCGGCGAAGTGCATGGTTTTGGGATTGGAGCGTTTGGAGGGCATGGGTATTTGATGGATTTGGGGGAGGCCCCCTCCCTGCCCTCCCCCAAATACCAAAGAGCGGTATTTGGGGGAGGAGAAGGCGAGTTGTCGCTTTTCAAAGTGCGGTTTTTTCGGGAGAGGGAAGGTGTGTTGTCTGTTGAAAGACTTATCTCCTCCCCCCAAATGCGGACGAATTCCAGTCCGCATTTGGGGGGAGGCTGGGAGGGGGGCAAAGGGGCCTATTTCGCCACCAACACCAGCGCGGATTGGGGGCCGAGTTCAACCGTCAGGGCAGAATCGGCCACGGTGACGGTTCCGGCTTCGGTGGGGTAGGCGGCCTGGTAGGTTTGAGCGGTTAGTTTATCGGCGGGCAGGCTGAGGGTGGCGCGCGTCTCGCGTCCGGCGTGGAAGAGGATGAGGGTTTCTTCAGATTCGGTGCGGCGGCGGTAGGCCAGCAGGTCGCCCTCCGCAAAAAGGATTTCAAAATGGCCGGTGCGCAGGGATTGGTGGGCATGGCGCAGGGCGGTGGCCTGGCGGTAGAAGTCGTTCAGGGGGTGGGGATTGGCTTCGAATGCATCCCAGGGGAAGGCTTCGCGGCAGAAGGGGTCGCCACCAGCGGAGAGGCCGGCTTCATCTCCGTAGTAGATGCAGGGGGCGCCGGGCAGGGTCATCTGGCACAGGACGGCGAGGCGGAAGGCGGCTTCGTCGTTGTTGACCAGCCAGAGGGCGCGGGGCATGTCGTGGCTGTCGAGCATGTTCATTTGGGCAAAGTTGATTTCCCAATCGTAGCGGTTGAAGAGGGTTTCGACATCGTGTTTGAACCCGGCGGCGTCGATGGGACGCCAACTTAGGTCGGGGTGGTGCCAGTTGCCGAGGTTGTGGCGGCCAAAAAAGGTCAGGATGGGGCCGGTGATCTGGTAGTTCATAACGGCGTCGAACATATCGCCTTTGAGCCAGTGGGCGGCTTCGTGCCAGATTTCGCCGACGATGTAGGCTTCGGGGTTGACGGATTTGACGACCTGGCGGAATTCCTGCCAGAAGGTGTCGTCTTTGATTTCTTCGGGGACATCGAGCCGCCAGCCGTCGGCGCCAAATTCGAGCCAGTGACGGGCGACTTCAAAGATGTAATCGCGCACGCCGGGGTTGTCGGTGTTGAATTTGGGCAGGGAGGCGTGGCCCCACCAGGTGGCGTAGCCGGGCTGCTGGCCTTCTTCGCAGGGGTAGGCGTAGAGCGGGTATTGCTGGACGTGGAACCAATCGACGTAGGGCGAGTCGCCGCCGTTTTCGATGATGTGGTGAAAGGCCCAGAAGCCGCGTCCGCAGTGGTTGAATACGCCATCGATGACAACTTTCATATCGCGTTTGTGGGCTTCGTCGAGCAGGGCGCGGAAGGCGGCTTCGCCGCCCAGCAGGGGGTCAACTTCGAGGAAGTTGTAGGCGTTGTAGCGGTGGTTGGAGGCGGCGGAGAAGATCGGGTTGAGGTAGATGGCGGTGACGCCGAGTTCTTTCAGGTAGTCGAGTTTTTCGACAACGCCGTACAGGTCGCCGCCCTGGTAGCCCTGCTGTTCGGGCGGCGCGCCCCAGGGTTTGAGTTTGATTCCGCGAGCGTGGCGGGTCTGGTCGCTGCGGCGGAAGCGGTCGGGGAAGATTTGGTAAAAGACGGCGTTTTTGACCCAGTCGGGGGTTTGGACGTTGATGGTCATAGGGTGATTGCTCCTTGGTGGAAAAACCTTGATAAATTCTATAACGATTGTCATTTCGAACCGCGAAGCGGTGAGAAATCTTAACCACTGCGCGAAGATTTCTCAGTCGCCGCGAAGCGGCTCCTTCGAAATGACAGACTGCAAACTACCTCCCACCGGCAAGCCGCTCGGCACGCTGGTGGGGACGGTGCGGGTTAAATCAATCGCGCTCGGTGAGGTCAGGCTGTGCAGGAAGGCGATTAGGGCGTCAAATTCAGCGTCGGTCAGGGTCACGCCTTCGCTGGCCGATTCGGATTTGGTCGCCAGAATCGAGTCGATCACTTCGGGGTCGTCCAGACACATGGCTTGCAAGGCGGCGGGCGCAAGTTGGGTCGGGTCGTAGGCCAGCAGGCCCTCAACCGGGTTGAAGTGATGGCGCACGGCGTCTTCCAGCGTCCAGAATGCGCCGTTGTGCATGTACGGGCCGGTCAGGGCGACATTCCTGAGCGGCGGGGTGCGGAATTTGTAGCGGTCGCAGTTGTTGCCGGTTTCACGCGCCAGACCCAGGTCAAAGGGTTGGTCGCGTCCCTTGCCGGGGCCAACCTGCGGCACAAGGATATTGTGAAACTGCTGGTCGGTCAAGAGTGGGCCAGCATGACAGGTGGCGCAGCCCGCCTCGCCGTAGAACAGAATCGCGCCCTGTTTTTGCTGCTCATCGAGCGCATCGGCATCCCCGGCCAGGTAGCGGTCAAAGGGACTGTCTAAAAACGTGAAAGTTGTCGCCTGGTATGCGGCCATCGCATTGGCGGCTTGCACAAAGGTCAAATCTTCGGTCGGCACATCCGGGTAGGCCGCTGCGAACAAATCAACATATTCGGGGATCGCCAGCAAGCGCCGCATGAGCGCTTTCCAGATTTCACGCGGCTGGTAATCGACAATCATGGCTAGTTCGTTTGTATTGCCAAAAATGTCCACATCGCCGCGCAGTCCGCGCATTTCCTCGCGGGATGTGACCGGGAACATGGCCTGGGCCGCCAGAATACTATCCAGCCCCGGCAACATCCGGTCGCTGACCGGGGTGTGAAAACTGTTATCGGGGCGCGTAAAGGCGCGGCCATCCCAGAAAAGAGTCTGCCACTCGGCATGGCCGAGGTTAAAGACCGGCGGCGCATTGCGCGGCACAAAATCGCGCCGATTTTCGGGGCGCACACGCTCCAGCCCCAGGCCAAAGCCGCCCGTGCCAATCGGCAGGGAAAGCCCATCGCCCGTCCCAAGTTGCGGGTGATGGCAAGTGGCACAAGACGTATCACGGTTGCCGCTCAGTTCCGGGTCCCAGAACAGGGCTTCGCCGAGTTTCACCAGCGCGTCCGAATGAACCGTAATTGGGCTGGGCGGGTTTGCGCCGGCCTGCGCCATCAGCGTAGAGATTTTCTGGTCAGTGTTCAGCGGGATGGGGAAAATAACGAGCAGGATACCCGCCCCAAGCAGGATGCTGGCCCCGGAGATGGTCAACTCGTGAGAAAGCCTGCGCCCCTCACCCCCGGCCCCTCTCCCGTCGGGAGAGGGGGGAGTTTCAGAAAGACTTGTCCCCTCTCCCTTTGGGAGAGGGCCAGGGT
>DAOUML010000110.1:0-4945 GCA_034411635.1 Anaerolineales bacterium | reverse complement strand
ATCTCGGACGAAATTGTCGTTTTCGGCATAAAAATCCGCTTTTTGTGTCCGTTTCCCTCTCCCTTTGGGAGAGGGGCAGGGTGAGGGTAGGTAGTTACTAAAAAAGGTAACTGCCTACGAACTGATATTCGTAGGGCGACACATCGTCCCCGAATGGGGGTTTATGTCGCCTAAAAGCAAATCATCACTGTCTTACTCCTAAACGCGACTTGAAAGTCGCGCTACGGTAGGCAGTTACTAAAAAAGACATCCGAAGCCGGAATGACTTCGGATGTCGCTTTCTACTAACTATTTACCAGTTACCGCTTACTCGTTACTATAATTCTCCGGCAACCAACAACATAATACAAGTTCCCGCGCCGCCTTGACCTCGTCCATGCGTCCGAAGGGGGTGGTGTGCGGGGCGGTTTTGACCAGGTCGGGGTCGCTTTTGGCTTCCTCGGCGATTTTGATCAGGGTTTCGGCGAAGCGATCAAGGGTGTCTTTGTTTTCGGTTTCGGTCGGCTCAATCATCAGGGCTTCGGTGACGATGAGCGGGAAGTAGTTTGTCGGCGGGTGGAAACCGTAATCCATCAGACGCTTGGAAATATCCAGGGCGCGCACGCCGCTATCGCCCACTTTGCCTTCCATCACAAACTCGTGCATACAGATGCGGTCAAAGGGAATTTTGTAGGTATCGCGCAGCAGCGCCGCCAGGTAATTGGCGTTCAGGACAGCATACTCTGAAACATCGCGCAGACCGTCCGGGCCGTGCATGGCGATATAGGTATAGGCGCGTACCAGTCCGCCGCCGAAGTGACCGTGGAAGGCTTTCATGCGTCCGATGGTCTGGGTGGGGGTGACGAAGCCATACAGCGGGGGAACATCGCCTTCGGCGGGTTCGAGAATATCGACCAGCGGGGCAGGCAGGAAATCGGCCAGCCGTTCGCTGACGCCGACCGGGCCGGAGCCAGGGCCGCCGCCGCCGTGCGGGACGGCGAAGGTTTTGTGCAGGTTGAAGTGCATGACGTCGAAGCCCAAATCGCCGGGGCGGACGATTCCGAGCAGGGCGTTCAGGTTGGCGCCGTCGCCGTACATCAGGCCGCCGCAATCGCGGACAAGTTTAACGACTGCCTCGATGTTTTCATCGAACAGGCCGAGCGTGTTCGGGTTGGTCAGCATCATGCCGACGACGGTCTCGTCACATTCGGCTTTGAGCGCGTCCAAATCGACGTTGCCACGCGCATCGGAGGGGATGACCTTGACCGTCATGCCCAACATGCCCGCCGAGGCGGGATTTGTCCCGTGCGCGGCATCGGGGATGAGCATCTTGACGCGCTTCTCGTCGCCGCGCGCTTTGTGGTAGGCGCGCATCATCAGCACGCCGCAAAATTCGCCGTGCGCCCCGGCCGCCGGTTGCAGCGTCACCGCCGCGAAGCCGCTGATTTCCTTCAGCCATTCCTGCATCTGATACATCAGCAGCAGGTTGCCCTGGGCGGTCTCGATGGGCTGGAGCGGGTGGGTGAACAGGAATCCCGGCAGACGGCAGGTGTCTTCGTTGATTTTGGGGTTGTACTTCATCGTGCACGAGCCGAGCGGGTAGAAGCCGGTATCGACGCTGTAGTTGTAGCGCGAAAGGGCGGTGTAATGGCGGACCACGTCCACCTCGGCCAGTTCGGGCAGGGGCAGGTCGTCGCGCAGCAGGCTTTCATCCGGCAGGTCGAAGCGCGGCACGTCCGATTTGGGGAAGGTCACGCCGGTGCGTCCGGGGGAGGACAGTTCGAAGATGGTCGACTCTCTCATGACAGCACCTCCTTGACCACTTCCACGAACAGGTCAATTTCTTCTTTGGAGTTCTTCTCGGTGACGGCCACCAGCATGTGGTCTTCCAGCGCGGGATAATCCTGGCCGAGGTCGTAGCCGCCCAAAACGCCATGTTCGAGCAGGTGGGCGTTGATTTCGGCCACCTGCTTGGGGAAACAGACCGCGAACTCGTGGAAGAAGGGCTGGGCAAAGCACAGGCCAACGCCTTTGAGTTTGCTCAACTCGGCGGCGGCGTAGTGTGCTTTCTGGTAGCACAAATTGGCGACCTGTTTCAGTCCGGCCTTGCCAACCGTCGAGAGATAAACCGCCGAAGCCAGGGCCAGCAAGCCCTGATTGGTGCAGATGTTGGACGTGGCTTTTTCGCGCTTGATGTGCTGTTCGCGGGCGGTCAGGGTCAGGACGTAGGATTTTTGTCCGCGCGAGTCGACGGTTTCACCCACCAGACGCCCGGCCATTTTGTGGACGTACTGCTTGCGGGTGGTGAAGAAACCGAGCGAGGGGCCGCCGTACCACATCGGGATACCGAGCGGCTGGCCTTCGCCGACGACGATATCCGCGCCCATTGCGCCGGGAGTCTTGAACATTGCCAGGGCGGTCGGGTTGGCGACCACGCAGACCAGCGCGCCCTGGGCGTGGGCGGCGTCCACCAGGCGGGTGTAGTCGAAAACGCGCCCGAAGAAATCGGGATACTGGACGATGACCAGGGCGGTATCCGCGTCGATGAGCGCGGTCAGGGCTTCGGGCGAGGCTTGCAAATCGGCGTTGGCGTCGTCACCAGCCAGGTCCAGTTCCATCCCCTGGGTGTAGGTGCGGATGACTTCACGGTACTGTGGGTGGACCGTGGGCGAAACAACCACCTTGCGGCGTTTGCCGCGGAAAATCGCGAAAGCCATATTGACGGCTTCGGCGGCGGCGGTCGCGCCGTCGTAGTGCGAGGCGTTCGAGAGTTCCATGCCGGTCAGGGCGGTCATCAGGGATTGATATTCAAAAATGGCCTGAAGCGTTCCCTGCGAGATTTCTGGCTGGTAAGGCGTATAAGCGGTATAAAACTCGCCGCGCCGTAGAATATGATCGACCACCGAGGGGATGTAATGGTTATACATGCCCGCGCCGAGGAAAGAAATCAAGTCGCCTTGCACGCTTTCGTTGCTGGAAGCAATTTCAGCGAGCAGGCTGGCGGCTTCCATTTCGGTCAGAGCCGGGGGCAGGTCGAGTTTGGGGAAGCGGTATTTGGACGGGACGGCGTCAAAGAGCGCGTCGAGGCGCTGCACGCCAATTTTCGCCAACATCGCATCCCGCTCTTGGGGGGAGATGGGGATGTAGGTCATATTTCGATACTCGGTTCTCGATATTCGATATTCGTTATTCGAGCATCAGCAGTCGAAGTATCGAATATCGAATATCGAATCACTAATGCGCTCTTTCCTCGCAATGCTTCTCATAGGCCGCAGCGTCCATCAGGCCGGCATCGTCGCCGCCTTCGATTTGGATGAACCACGAACCATAAGAATCTTCGTTGATGGATTCGGGGCCGTCGGCCAGGGCTTCGTTAATCGCCACGACCTTACCGCTAACGGGGGCCAGCACTTCGGAGGCCGCCTTGACGGATTCAACCGAAGCAATCGCGCTGCCGGCCTGCACTTCGTCGCCTTCGCTGACGGTGATTTCCATGAAGACGATATCCGAGAGTTGTTCCTGGGCGAAGTCGCTAATGCCGACTTTACCAGTCGCCGGGTCGAACCATTCATCGGTTTTGGCATATTTCAGGGTGGAAAGGGTTTTTGACATGAGTTTGCTCCTTTTGAGAATTGGAGTCCAAAATCTCCCAATTTTGGAGGATGCTTTTCCAATGTCTGGAGACATTGGACTCCGGGAAAATGAAAAAGACGCATGAATACATCATGCGTCCTCTGTAATCGGACCTGAGAGATTCGCGCCGTTTATTGGTCTCGATACGCTTCGCACTCGACCAGCGCTCGATACGCTGCGCACTCGACCAACACTCGATACGCTGGCACTCGACCAACACCCGATACGTTGCGCACTCGACCAACAAAAGACACTTGCCCCGTCGGTGTTCCCATCAGGGAACTTTCCAGAAGTATGTTCAAAACAGGGTCCTTTTGCCTGAGAGTTTCACCCGCGCGTGCCCGCAACAGGTTTGCACCTTCGGCGCGTGCGCGGCAACCAGCCCGCGCGCGTCTCTTCCCTGAATCGATTGGATTGTCTGACAGATGGATATTATACTATCAAGTAATTGGTAAAAAAATATGATTTTTATCAGCAAACAGCAATTCTCCCCGCCGGCGTTCATATCGTAGTAGTATTAATAAAATCACCCATCCCTCACCCACCCCCGAATAAAAATGGAAACTCCCCTGACCCCCGCAGAAAAAAAGACCCTCCTGCGCCTGGCGCGCCAGGCCCTGGAAGCCGGCGTACTCGGCCAGACCCCGGCTCCCATTCCTGCCCCCGAACTCACCCCGGCCCTGCGCCAAAATAGCGCATCCTTCGTCACCCTCACCAAAAGCGGACAGTTGCGCGGCTGTATCGGCGCGCTCGAAGCCTACCAGCCGCTCGCCAAAGACGTACAGGAACACGCCATCGCCGCCGCCCTGAACGACTACCGCTTTGACCCCGTCTGCCCCGCCGAACTCGACCAAATCGAAATCGAAATCTCGCGTCTTACCGCCCCCCAACCGCTCCAGTACACCACCGCCGAAGACCTGCTCGCCAAACTGCGCCCCGGAATAGACGGCGTCACCGTTCGCGATTCATCGGGCCGCCGGGCCACCTTCCTGCCGCAAGTCTGGCGGCAACTGCCCGAAAAAGAGCAATTCCTGGCCCACCTGTGCCAGAAAATGGGCGCATCCCCCGACGCCTGGCGGGGTGGTCATCTCACCATCCACACCTACCAGGTGGAAGAATTTCACGAGTAATGGTATCGAGTCACCGCTGGTCGAGTAACCGCGAAGCGGTGTATCGAGTCACCGCTGGTCGAGTAACCGCGAAGCGGTGTATCGAGACCCGCGACTAAATCTCCTCCACAATCCGCTTCACCAGCCCCGGCCCGGCATAAATCATCCCCGTATAAACCTGCACCAGCGCCGCGCCCAGGTCTAATTTTCTTTTGGCATCATCG
>DAOUML010000109.1:0-5825 GCA_034411635.1 Anaerolineales bacterium | reverse complement strand
TCTTTGCGTGCTTTGCGACTTTGCGTGAAAACTTTGACGTTAATCTTTCTACTACTTTTTCTTCTCCACAGCCTTCTGCAACATCTTCTGGAACAACTCGCCCAATTCGGTGTTGGCGAAATCCTGCGGGGAGAGTGAGATGACGGTGCGGGCATTTTTGAGTCCCTGGCTGGCTTCGGCAAGACGGGCGGCCTGGGGCGTGAGAATGAGCAGTTCGGGGTTGTTTTTGAGAATATCGAGTTCTTCTTTTTCAAAGGCCAGGCGCAGGCGGTCACGGGTCAGTTCGTCTTCGAGGCGTTTTTGGGCCAGGGCGTTTTCCTGTTCGAGCAGGTCTTTCTTGAGGGCCGATTTCTTCAGGTTGAGGGCGTGTTCCATTTCGGCGATTTCTTCGTCAGCCTGGTATTTCGATTTGGCCGCCGCGACGCGGGCCTGGTTGTTGAGTTTTTCGGTCTGTTCGAGCAGGCGGGCTTCTTCCTGCTGGCGCAGGGCTTCGGCGATTTCAGAATCAGCGGGGTCGAGCGAGGCAACCGCCAGCGAAATCAACTCAACGCCGAAGCGTTCCTTGAACCCGGCGGACTGGGCTTCAAGGGTATCAGCCAGGCCTTTGGAGGAAAGAGATTGAATGTCGGCTTGTTGGGCATATTCCTTGACCAACCCCTCCAGGCGGATGCTGGCCTGTTCGGCGGCGCGAGCGACGGCGTCACGGTTCCAGCCGCCGATGCGAATCAGGGCGTCGAGGTTATCGAGCGCCGGGGCAACCGAGCCAACCAGTTTGACGAGTACGCCCAAATTCCCGGCGGCAACCGCTTCGATGTTCAACTGAATGGGATGCGGGGCGCGTTTGAGCAGCAGGCTGAAATGGCGCGGATAAAACAACCCGCCGCGCAGTCCGATTTTTCCGTTGGATTCATGCAAAGCGAGGACATCCGGCTGGCGAACCCGAAATTCAAAAAATGCCAGCAGAATGACTGCCAGCAGCAAAACTGCGAGAAGAATAAGAACAATTTCCATAAGAACCTCCAGAGTAAATCTGTTTTTAATTCGCTGCATTATACATGGGTTGTCAAGAAAATAATCGCGATAGGCATAATCTTTATGATTTTTTTTAGTTGTTTTTGTTGTTACTTTCTTGTATCATAAAAGAATAAGGAATTCAGCAATGGACAATGAACAACAAAAACTGCAACGGGCCATTGCAGCCCTAAAATCAGGAGAAATGACGACAGCCAGGCAGGGATTTAGCGAAATCCTGCGCGCCAACCCCAACCAGGTCGATGCCTGGGTCGGGCTGTCGCTATCTACCAACCGACCGGAGCAACGCAAGGAATACCTTGAACGCGCCTTACGCCTCAACCCCAAGCACGCCTACGCCCGCTCGGCCCTGGCGCGGCTCGAACATGCGATCACGCCGCGCGAACCAGACGCGCCCGCCAACCCTGAAACAGACAAAAATATCCAAAAACAGCGGCGTTGGCAACGGATCTATGTTGAATTGGGCGCGGTCTTTCTGGTAATTTGCATTGCCTTCGCCGGGCTATTCTTTTTCTACAATCAGCAAACCCGGTTGGATGCGCCCGTCGCCGCGCCGGCGGGAAGTTATGTCTTTATCGATTTTTACGCCGATTGGTGAGCGGCCTGCGTGAGCATGCGGCCGGTGGTCGCAACGATGAAAAGGAAATGTTCGCACAGCATCACATTCATTGACGCCGATCTGGATGAAAAGAAATACCAATCGCTGGCATCAGAATATCGCGTCAGTTCCATTCCGCGCTATGTGCTGCTCGACCCCTCCGGGAAAGTCGTCCGCCAATGGGCCGGGACAACTTCTGAAAAAGAATTCGATAACGCCATGTCAAAAATCTGCGCGGAAGGCCCTTAACCGTCTTTGTCCGTTTTTCCGCCCGCGCTGGTAACTGCGCTGATGACCACCCCGGCCAGCACCACCAACCCGCCAACTGTTGCCAACGGCCCGGGCACTTCACTGATAAAGAGAAAGACCCAAATCGGGTTCAAAATTGGCTCCAGCGTACCAATCAGCGTGGCTTCGAGCGCAGGAATAACCCGAATCGCAATCGCATAAAGCAGGAAAGACAAACCAATCTGAAAAATACCCAAATAGGCAATCCCAGCCCAGTTGACCAAGGTCCAGGGTTCCTGCCAGACGAAATAAAAACCCACAATCGCCGTAACCACATTCGCCAGCAGGAAACTCTCCGCCGGCGAACCGTCTTTCTGGGCGCGCATGGCAACCGTCATCATCGCCAGCGAAATTCCGCTTAAGACCGCCATCAGGTTGCCATAAAAACCGTCCAGGCTGAGTTTGTCGCCAAAAAACAGGCCAAATCCGGCGAAAATCACCGCCATCGAAACCCAATCGGCGCGGGATGGTTTTTCGCGCAGCAACCAATAAGCCAGGAAAATGATATAAATCGGAGCGGTGTATTGCAGGAAAATCGCATTGGCGGCAGTCGTCAGGCGAATGGACGAAATGTAGAAGAACTGCGTCAGAATATAACTGCCCGCCGCGAACAACTGCCAGCGGGTAGGCCGAAACGGAAACCGCCGCAGGAACAAGAGAAAGACCAGGCTCGAAAAAATACTGCGTCCCGCCAAAACCCCCATCGGGCTCCAGGGCAGCACTTTCACCAAAATACCGCTGGTGCTCCAAAGCACAGCGGCAATCACCAGGAACAGGATGGCCTTGCGGCGGTCGATTGTGGTTTGAACCATAAACGAATATTTCTCCAATTCAGCAGTAATTACCAACCTGGCCCGGCAAGGCTGATGAGACGTGATTAATAGTCGGGTTTACCCAACTTGGTAAGAATAGCGCGGTCGTTTACGACGGCGCGGCAATTACAAACAGAAAATTTCGCGAGCGGCTGGCATTCCCTGCGAGATTTCACGCAAAAAAGGCCGGTCTAACCCGCTGGCCCGCCCGGCGCTGAAGCGCAGGGCTATTGATACAAAGCCCCGTAAACGGGACTTTGCTCCATCCCATTAACGCGTCATACCGCAGGCGCGACAAGGCTGAATTATATAGCACCCCGACATTTACGATGCGATTGATATTCGCGAGTAAAATGTAACTGCCTACCGTAGCGCGACTTTCAAGTCGCGTTTAGGAGTAAGGCGGTTGAGAATTTGCTTTCAGGCGACATAAATGTCGCTCTACGAATATCAGTTCGTAGGCAGTTACTAGATTTCAGAGTATTTCCATTTGCCAAACTGGTCTTTCAGCAAAGGCAAATGTTTTTTCCAGGCATTGGCGCCTGTAACAAGTAGTGGATTGATTTTCACATGTCGCTTGGCGTTCAGGTCATATTCGATATAGCCCCATTGAAACCCTGCCAGGCGGAAGATGGTATTGTCGTTAATCCGGCTGGGCATGGTGACAAAAAAGGTATCGGCAACCCACTCCAGTTTGGCGCAATCGCCCAGATTGCAACAGGGCGCGTCGTAGATTTCAGCAGGGAAACCCATCCCGAAAAAGGGAACGCCCAACGCTTCCTGGGTAGGATTGACATCCACCGAGGGAACAATCGCCGCAGGGTCTGCATCATCCAGCGAGGCAAATTCCCGCCGGGTGACGATTTGAATCCAGGCTGATGCGGTGTAATAACCCGTGCCTTCGTAAGAACGCACAAAAGCGCGCATGGTCGGGTAGCCAATGGACAGGTTGACGTCAAAGCCAAAGCCGGCGAGCAGGTCGAACCCTGATTCGGTGATATTGCGATTGGGCGCGTACTGGACTTCCAGTACCCCGGATTTCTTGTTTAGTTCAAATGGTATTCTGGTTGTGGTCATGGTGATTTCCTTTTTGGCAATTTATGAAGGATTGTTTTTCGATTTGTTCAACAAGAACAGCATGCAAACACCCTGAATGTAATCCGGCAAAATGCTGACCAACATCAGGATGAAGACATCCGGCATGACGAATCTGAGATGGATCAGGGTCGGCCAAAGGTTGAAGCGATAACCGTAGAAGGCTTTGACCTGGCTTAAGACCACCACAAGGATGACAGTGGGAATCAGGAAAGATAGCCCGACATCCCAAATACGTTTGCCAACAGGCATCTCCCGGGCGCGTTCACGCCAGCCGCGCAAGCCAAGCAAATTTCGCAGGTGCATGAAACCCAGGCCCATTGTCAGCAGGCCCAAGCCCCAACCAGGCCAACGCACAGACCAACCTTCGGAAACCGGCGGCGTTCGTCCCAGCGTGACCGCTTCGAGCGTATCCCGCAATTGGGTGGCGGAAACAAAATGGTCGAACTGATGTCCCTGGTTGATGAGCAGCACAAAAGCGCGGTCGGCCCGGGGATATAGATTGACATCGGTGCGAAACGTCTCGTTGGCGCCACCGTGCATAATTTTTGCGCCATTCTCATAAATCCACCAGCCGAATCCATAATCGCCGGGGCCGGGCGTGAAAATTTCGCGCATCATCTGTGGCGAAACCAGCCCAGCGCCGCCGTTTTTCATCGCAAGCGCATAGCGGGCCATATCTTCGGCGGTTGAGACGATGTAACCCGCGCCGATTCCATATTCAGGGACCGGCTGTGACATCGGGAAATTGAACCCGAACAGGCGGCTGTAGCCCTGGGCCACATCGCGCGCGTCCAGTGGCCGGGCAGTGGTGTTGTCCATCCCCAACGGATCGAGAATATTCGTCCGCAGATAATCGGCATACGACTCGCCGCTGGTGACTTCGATAATATAAGCCAAGGCACTATACCCGAGGTTGAAATATTGGTGCGTTGTGCCAGGCGACGCACTCAAACGCGCATGGGCAAGCGAGCGCACAGCATCTTCAATGGAAGCATCCGGAGGCAGGATGATTGAATAACCAGCATCGGACAAGCCACTGGTATGCTGGAGCAAATGCCTGACGGTGATTTTCGCCGAGGCATCAGCATCCGCGACCTGAAACCAGGGAATATAGGTCTGCACCGGGGCGTCGAGTTGGAGTTTGCCCTTTTCGGCGAGTTGGGCAATCGCCAGGGCGGTGAAAGATTTGCTCTGCGAACCGATGAACATGCGAGTCTGGGAAGTCATCGGGCGGTTGCGGCCTGCCATGCCATAGCCTTGCAGATAGACTACTTCATCTCCTTCGATGATTGCGAGCGAAACGCCCGGCAGTCCATGTTTTTGCATCTGGGCGGCGACGATGGCGTCCAGTTCCTGGAAATCGGCGCGTTTGCCTGGGGCGGCGCTGGCCTGATAAATGGTAAAGGCCAAGACGGCCAGCGTGCATACTGCCATAAGCGGAAATCTCCCTAAAATCTTATGATGCATGTTTTATCTCCTCATACTCTTCCTCCACCTGATTGAGATGGGTTTTAATCAATTCCGCAAACATCGCCGGTTGGTCAAGGTTGGCAATGTGACCAGCCCCTTCGAAAAACACCGCTTTGGCGCAGGGATTGGCATCGACAACCTTGAGCAAATCCGCCAGCGGCTTGTTGATTTCGCTATCAAACTCACACTGCATCAACAGGTAAGGAACTTCCATTGTCCTGACAACATCCAGGTAATCGTAATCGCCAATCTGAGTGCGAATGTATGGAATTACGTGGCGTGACTCCAGCAGGAGCGATTTGACTTTCTCTTGAACTGGCAATTGCTTGGAACAGTTCCTGGCTACCAGGCCCAGGAACGCTTCGGGCGCGATGGAAATCATCAGGCGGTCAAGCCCGCTAATGAGCCGGATTGCCAGTTTTCCAAAAGATAATTTTGGGGCTGTGCCAAACGTGCAAAGCGACAAGAGCCTGCCGGGGAAACGTTTGGCGAGTTCAAACCCGACCATGCCGCCAGCCGAGTTGCCG
>DAOUML010000108.1:0-6105 GCA_034411635.1 Anaerolineales bacterium | reverse complement strand
GGATTTGTGTGAAGAAGTGTGCCACTGGTACAAAAAACGCTTCAAAATCGAGACCTTCTTTTCAGACCAAAAAAGTCGTGGTTTCAACTTGCACAAGAGTCATCTCTCTGCTCCTGCACGTATTGGAAAGTTGATGATTGCAGCCTGTATGGCTTATCTCTGGATTGTCCAGATAGGCCTTTGGTCCTTTGGTCAAAATCTTCACACCATTGTTCATCGTACTGACCGCTGCGATCTAAGCCTGTTTCAACTCGGCTTGCGCGTACTTGAGCATCTCTTGGATTTCAACCTGACCATCCCTGTTTCGTTTACTGACTTCAAGCATGATTACCCGAATTTTGTCCGGTAGAGAATGTTGAGAATACGTATCTGATTCTCATATTAATTTCCCTAAGTCAGTTTGCCTCTTGGTAGTTGGTTAGATTTCATCTGGTTAATTAACCAGTATTTCTTGAATTCGTTTTTGTTGTACAGAATTATCCGTAGCGATGAACATCAACATCAATCCATCCCAGCCATCTTGGCTGCCTTGTCTGTCTCGGTCGAGGCCGTATAGCGCATGGTGGTTTTCAGGTCGTTATGGCCGAGCAGGTCGGCCAGGGTGCGGATGTCGCCGGGGTACTTCTTCAGGAACAGGTAGGCAAAGGTGTGGCGCAGGGTGTGTGCATGAACCGGAACATCGTCGGGCAACTTGGCAGCCCGGGCATAGCGGGCCAGCATCTTGTGTATGCCGCTTGGATTGGATAATGCACCACGCTGGCCAGTCCATAGTTTCGCCTGGGGACTGGTATCGCCGGTGTAACTTTGCAGGTAATTCACGAAAGCGCTCTTGACGGCCTTCGACATCGGCACGGTGCGCCGCTTCGATCCCTTGCCCTCGCGGACAATAATGTAGGAGAAATTCTCACGGGTATCGCGGTCGCGGATGAGCAGGTCGCCGAACTGCAAATCCAGGACTTCGCCAACCCGTAGGCCGGCCCCGACCATCGCTTCAAAGATGGCGATGTCGCGCAAGTTCTCATCCAGGTAGACTGCCCGGCTGAGTTGCTTGTAATATTTTTCATCCAGGCCTTTGAACTCGGCCTTGTCGGTATCCAGGAAGCGGACTTCGGCTGCCGGGTTTCTGGTCAATTGGCCGCTTTCGTGCAGCCAGGCAAAGAACTTGCGTACCGCTGCCACGCGCAGGTTGATGGTGGTCGGCCTGGCGCGCTCGACGGATTGCTGGCGCGAGACCCAGTCCTTGAAATCTTTGGGGAGCACTTTGGCAGGGTCGAAGGCGGCATCGCCGTAGGTCTGGGTATGCCATTCGGAAAAGAGGGTCAGCGCCCGCGCGTACCCGAGGATGGTATGCGGGCTACGGCCATCGGTTTCAAGTTTTTTCAGCCAGTTTTCAATCAAAGTGGGGGACATGTGAGCACGCTCCGTTCAAAGATTTCCGTTGTTCTGGCAACTTGGCTCCCGTTCGTTTTGGGGGCTTATTTTATTATATTGCCAGTTTCTCCGCCCTTATTTTCAGTTTCAGGGCGTTTTTCAGCCCATATCGTACCCATTTTCGGGTTATCTATCAATATAATGTAAATTATAAGTATAGATAATATTTCTAGTATTGTGGCACTACTATGAGAAAATCGCTGCTGGTTGTGTAAGGTCTCATAAATAGTGAGACCGCGTCTCATATAAAGTGAGAAAAACCTAACCTGGAAATCGTTAGCCCAACTTGGATGTTTTCTTGCTCATCCACTCAACGCTCTGATGACCACTGTCCCGACTGGAGATGATGTGGCCTTCTTCACGGCAAATATCAGAGAACCAATTCCAACCTCATGTTCCCCTGTCAGGATTGACCCAGGAATCAAAAAATGCCCGTTTATCCTGGTGTTCTTGGCCAGGGTACCCTGGTGAACCAGGATAAAAAGGGCATTACGACGGCGCACTGGTACGTGTTGGTTGGTTGTTCAGCAAGGGAAGAAGGTAGTTAAATCAAGGTTTGCAACGCATCAATTTCCCCGAACAAATCCAGCCCGTTTCCCAAGCGCGACACCGCTTCCAAGTCCTGGCCCTGGCCCCAGCCTGCCAGGATTTTTTCTATCTCCAGGCGGGTATCCGATTCGCAGGCCGGGTGCGCCAGGGCTAGGCCGAGCAGGTTGATGGCGCGCTCGACCTGCCCGCGGCGGTGCAAAACCAGGGCGTAATCGGGCAGGAGCGAGGTCAGGAAAGCCTCGCTGCCAATCTGGCGCGTCAGGCGGGTGGCTTCAGACAGATATGCCAGCGCGGCAGATTCATCATCCATATAAATCGAAGTTGTGCCAAGCACATGCAGGGCGGCAGCAGTCATCCACACACTCTCAATGGCGCGCGCCATTGAGAGGGCTTCGAGCGTGTGCGCTCGGCAGGTGGCATAGTCGCCGCGCTGCAAATAAATCGAACCCATATTGGCGCGAATCATCGCCATATCGCTGCGATTGCCCACTTTGCAGGCCAGGTCAAAAGCCTGTTCATAGAAAGCCAGGGCGGCGGCGGGCTGGTTTTCAGCGTAGGCGTTTTCGCCCAGGCTGTTGAGCGCAGCGGCAGCGGAATCGAGGTCATCGGCGCTGCGGGCCAGGTCCAGGCTTTCGTTTAAGTAGCGCACGGCGTCAGCGTGCTGGCCGGTGACGATGGCAACATTGCCCAGCTGGCGCGAGACGAAAATCTGGCCGGGCAGGTCATCACGGGACTGGACGATTTGATAGGCTTCGCGCAAATAGGCGCGGGCTGAATCATACTCGCCCAGCCAGTTGAGAATGCGCCCCAAGTGGCCAAGGGCTTTGGCGGTGGTGCTGTGGTCAGCGGCGCGACGGGCCAGGTCGAGTCCCGGTTCGAGGTAACGGCGTGCTTCAGTGTAGTCACCTTTTTCGCTGTAGATATTGCCTTTTTGCACCAGGAGACGCGCCCGCAGGCCGTCCAGGGCGGCATTATCTGCAATCAACGCCAGAGCGTGGTCGACAATCTCAATCGCGTCGCTGAACTCGGCCAGTTGGAAGGAACGCTCGGCAGAATGACCGAGGTACTCGACGGCTTTGGCGGCTTCACCGGCCTGTTCATAATGAGAAGCGATGACCGAGTAATACTCGGCGGTGCGTCCGCTTTTGTTGGTGGCTGATTCGAGCCAGCGCGCCACGCGCAAGTGGTAGGCACGGCGCTCTTTTTTCAGCACACTTTCATAGGTGACATCGCGCAGGATGGCATGTTTGAAGGCAAATTCATGGACGCCAGTAAAGGCCGATCGGTGATGCCGGTAAATCAACTCGCGCTGGCTGAGGGCGGTCAGGCGGTCGGCGACCATGACCGGGGCCAGGTCATCGGACATGACTGTCAGCGGCTCATCCCAGAACATGCGCCCGACCACCGAAGCGCGCTGCAAGATGACGCGCTCGGCAGGCTGCAAACTGTCGAGGCGGGATTGCAGGACGGCGGTCAGGGTTGGGGGGATGCGAAGTCCGCCCAGGCGCGAGGCGTCGACCTGCCAGCGGTCGGCCCCGCGCAGGATGACGCCGTCATCGAGCAGGACTTTTATCAGTTCTTCAACGTAAAAGGGGTTGCCCTCGGCATTACGGGCGACCAGTTCGCGCAATTCATCGGGCAGGTTTTCCACTTTTTGCAGGATTTCGCCCACAAGGGCGTCGCTTTGGGTTGCGTTGAGCGGATTCAGGTCGATGCGCAGGGAAAGCGTCGAAACGGAATCCCATTCGGGTTCATGTTCATACAGGGTGGGGCGCGTCAGGCAAACGGCGAGCAGGCTGAGGGTGGCGTGTTCAGCAGCCAGGGCGCGGAGGGCGGCCAGGGATTGACGGTCAGCCCAATGGATGTCCTCCAAAACCATCAGCACCGAGGTATCCTTCGCCAACGTGGAGAAAAATTTGCCCAGATATTGCAGGGCGCGGCGGCGCAAGAGTTCGACATCCCCGCACACCTCGCGGATGAGCGGACTTTCGGAGAAATCGTAGCCGAGCAGGGTGCCGATTATTTGAGCCTTGAACAGGCTTTCTTCGCGCAAGACAGCGCCGATTTCGCTCTCAAATTTGCGGCGCACCGCCTGGGCCGAATCGCTTTCAAGAATGCCAAAGCGATAGGCAAACAGGTTGCGCAACAGGCCATAGGGCGTGGCGCGGGTTTGCAGCGTGGCGCGGCCCTTGAAATAGTAGGCATTCAGGGGCGCAAGGTCGAGCCATTTCTCGAATTCATAAAGCAGGCGGCTTTTTCCGATACCGGCTTCGCCAACGACGGTGACAAACGTGGTGGCGGGCTGGCGGGCGACGGTCTCAAGCGCGCCGGTGAGTTGACGCAGTTCATCGTCGCGGCCAATCATGCGAGTTTCGACACCTTCGATACCGCGCGAGGGCAGACGGAAGATGTGTTCGCGCGCGCCCAGCACCAGGTAGGTTCGCAAGGCTTCTGTCTTTCCTTTGACCTCCAGGGGCGGACGAACCTCAACATCAAAAATGCCGCGCACATGCCGAAAGGTATCGTGAGAAATCAAAATGCCGCCCAAGGGTGCGGCCTTTTCGAGGCGGCTGGCGACATTGACATGGTCGCCCATGACGGTGCGCTCCCCCTTACTGCCGACTTCGCCGACCAGCACCATGCCGGTATTGATGCCCACCCGCATGGCAAGCGCAATTTCATTTGTGGCGCAAAATTCGCGCAAGGCTTTTTGGATTGCCAGCGCGGCCAGCACCGCCCGTTCGGGGTTATCTTCGCGGGCCTGGTCTGCGCCCCACAGGGCCATGACGCCATCGCCAAGATGCTTATCAATCGCGCCGCCGTTATCCAGGATGGCCTGGTCGAGCGGCCCCCACAGGCGATTCATCAGTAAGGTAACTTCCTCCGGGTCCATCTTTTCAGACATGGCGGTATAGCCGGAGACATCCGCGAACAGGACAGTGACCATCTTGCGCTGCTCCACCGCCGCAATTTGTTGTTCAAGGGCAGCCTTCTGGACGCGCAGGGTGGTCAGAACTGTTTCCACAATCGCATCCCCCAACTGCGCGCGCATCTGTTCCTGCGCGGCGATCGCTGTTTCAAGGTCGGCAATTTGTTCGAGGATTGATTTTGGCATTGTCAAAATAGTGTGAATGTGACCTATTATCTCACGAATTTAATCGCTTGTAGTACCCCGCCATGACAATTGGCAATGACCGCGCCACGTCCAGCAGGTCTGCGCGCCCTTGGACGAGGGTCTGCCGCTCGTAAGCCTCGAAAACCTGCAAGCCACGCCGCAGGCCAAGTTTGAACTGGTTCAGAAATTCCTGGTCGGCGTTGCGCAGGTCTTCGGTCAGGCGTTCAAGGGCAGGCAGGCTGCCGTCTGGCGTGGAACTAATCCGCGCCAGGGCTTGCGAACCGAGCGAACGCGCCGACTGCGCCGCTGGGCCGGATTCGATTTCGCCAATCCGTTCACGCATCCAGCGGTAATCCTGCTGGTTCGAGCACAGGCCACTGGTCAGCGCCCAGAGTTCGTCAAGCGGCGTTCCGCAGATTTTGGTGAGGTAATCGCGCAGGAATCTTTCGTGGGTTTGCAGGAGCAACTGGGCACGGTAATGCGAGGGGCGCGGCTGTCCGCGCGTTTCGTCGTGCGTGACCTGCTCCTCGCCAATGCTGTAGTCGTTGAGCAGGGCGTTTTCCATCTCGACCACCGCGTAAAGGAAGCGCACCCAGGTTTCATACAGGCGCGTCAGCGAGACGAACTGCAATCCCTGCGGGGTGATGGCGACCCCGCCGCCGGTGCCAAAATTGAGACGCCGCACTGCGCCCAACTGGTACATGCCGAGCAGGGAATCGACTTCGGGGTTGACATCGTGCTGGACTTTTTTATAGGCAATCGTCGCGTCCATGCCCGCGTAGGACTGGATAATTTTCAGCCCGCCGGGGTGCAGATGGGCGAAGTCGCTGGCATCGTACACGCGCCCGTTGATGATGAGCCAGTAACCGTCCTGCGGGTTGTTGTGCAGCACCAATTCCGAGGCCAGATAATGCTGGGTTTGCTCAATCTGAGCCCCAGCGTAAGTGGTGAAAACTTCCTGCAGATAGCGGTCTTCACCCACCAGCCGGAAGAACAATTCGCGGCCTTCG
>DAOUML010000107.1:0-2058 GCA_034411635.1 Anaerolineales bacterium | reverse complement strand
AGAAGAGCAATCAGCCAATGCAATGCAACCAATGCAGGGTGGTAGCGTTTAGGAGAGTTTTTCATGGGGGTATCCTTTTTAATCTGTGTTGAAAAGGTTCTAGCCACCGTACAGTTTGCTTCAGATGGTCGAGTTGGTAGGTCGAGTTTATCGAGACCAGGCGGCGATTTTCCGCCGTGTCTCGATAAACTCGACAACCTATCGAGACCAAAATGACTGTTCAATGGCAAAAAATAGTCTCGACACTTGCACCTGCGCTGCAAGTGCAGGTGTACGCCCCTATCGGGGCTACTCGACCACCTTGTTGCCAAAGTGTCTGGTAGCTATAGATGTTAAGAAAATGAATTTTACATATCGGCCCTTCGACTACGCTGAAGAACGCTCCGCTCAGGGCCTGCGTGTCAAAATGATTACCTTAATATCTATACTTTGACTGCCCGAAAAAGGTTTCAATCTTTTCCGCGATTTCTTCGGGGCGTTCGAGAGCCAGCAGGTGGGTGGACTGTGGAATGGTCTCAACGCGGATGGCGGGGTTGGCGCGTTCGACGCGGCGGGCGGCGGCAGCGCTGAAGGTGTCGGTCTCGTCGCCGCGCAGAATCAGCGTCGGGGCGGGCAGGGTTTTCAGTCCGCGCCAGAGTTCGAGGTCGGCGGAAACGCCGGTGACGTAGATGCGGGCTTCCCATTCGGGAGAGTAGCGTAACTCGTAGCCTCCCCCGGCGGCGGGTTGGGTGATTCCGCGCAGATAGGCCCAGAGGGAGGCGTCGCTGAAATAACGGAAGACGCTGTAGCGCCGAAAACGCTTGAATGTCCCTTCCAAATCTTCAAACTTGCGCCGTCTTTTGAGCGCGCCGCGCACGAGCGGGTGCAGTTTGTAGGCCAAGCCGAGGGCGCGGATGAGTTTCCACAGGAGGATGATGCCAGGCTCAAAAAGAACGGGATCAAGCAGGACGAGGGCGCGGATGCGGCCTGGCTTCTGAATGGCTACGCGCAGCGATGTGATGGCCCCGAAGGAGTGGCCGACGACGAAAGGCTGGGCGAGGCGGCGTTCAGCGAGGAAGTCGAGCAGGTCTTCGGCGAGTGGACGCCAGTCGCGCAAACTGCGCGGGTTTGCGCCAGGGCGCAGGGGGCGCATGGGCATGGCGTGGAGGCGGTAGGCGGGTTGCAGGCGCTCGAAGAGGGGCGCGTAGCATTCGGGCGGGTAGCCGTTGGCGTGCAGGAAGACGAGGTCGGGCATGGGTGAATTATATCAAGTGCTGCTGGTAAAATTGGGGCATGAAAACACAAATTTTGTACGGTGAGCGGCTGGGCAGGCAAGGCGAGGTGCGCGTTGGCTGTTCGGCGATTTTGTTTGACGAGCGGCGCGAGCGGGTTTTCTTGACCCAACGCGCCGATAATGGGATGTGGTGCCTGCCGGGTGGACGCCTGGACCCCGGCGAGAGCGCGGAGGAAGCGGTTTTGCGCGAACTGTGGGAGGAAACCGGCCTGCGCGGACGGGTGACGCGCTTTTTGGGCGTGTACAGCGACCCGAACCGGCTGGTAATCTACCCGGATGGGAACAAGGCCCATATCGTGGCGTTGAGTTTCGAGGTGGAGGCGATTGGCGGCGAGCCGGGCCTGAGCAACGAGACGACCGATTTTGGCTTTTTCACGCTGGCAGAAGCGGCGCAGATGGAGATCATTTCAAATCATTATGAGCGGGTGCTGGACGCGTTGAAGGATGAAGTGGTTCCGGTGGTGAAGTAGATGGTATGCAGGGCGGGTAATCCATGCTCGCCCTTATGCTAAAGCCTGGCGTGTGGCGTTGCTTTGCAATCAAAACCTTTTGGACGCGGACGAGCGCGGATTAACGCGGAAATCGTTCTTAAAAACCTGCGTATTCGGCGTTTATCCGCGTCCATTTTTTTTATGTCCGATAGAGAATAGGGGGTTTGGGTTTTTCGAGCGAATGAAGCCTTTTTTTGGTAACTACCTACCCACCCTCACCCCCAACCCCTCTCCCGGTGGGAGAGGGGAGAAATCTCGGACGAAATTGTCGTTTTCGGCATAAAAATCCGCTTT
>DAOUML010000106.1:0-5123 GCA_034411635.1 Anaerolineales bacterium | reverse complement strand
GCATTCAGCGACACCAGCCGGGTTCGCATCCTTTATACAATTTTAGATAAAGAGATAAACATTTCTACCATTGCAAAACTGGTCGGAATTAGTGAGTCGGCTGTTTCGCACCACATGCGCGGATTGCGACAACTTCGGATTGTGCGAGCACGACGTGATGGCAAAGAAGTCTATTACAGTATCGCTGATGCGCACATCATCGCCCTATTCCAGCAAGGTATTCGGCATATCCAAGAACAACCCATCCTTTAACTGGGTCTACTATGAATCCAAACAGTCGTGTACAGCGAGCCTCGTTAACCCGCTTTGCCTGGCTATCAATTGCCGCAGCCCTGGCGACCATTGCCCTGAAATCGATTGCCTACCTGCTAACCGGTTCTGTTGGTCTGCTATCAGACGCGGTTGAATCACTGGTTAACCTGGTTGGCGCGCTTGTGGCGCTTGCCATGCTGACAATTGCCGCTCGTCCGCCAGATGATGAACATACCTTCGGGCATAGCAAAGCCGAATATTTCGCCAGCGCCATTGAAGGAATCTTGATTCTCGGCGCGGCGGCAGCAATTGCTTTTGCCGCCATCGACCACTTAATCAATCCGCGCCAGTTGGAGCAAATGGGGATTGGGCTGCTGGTCTCAGGGGTTGCCTCAATGATTAACCTGATCGTGGCCCGTATTCTGATTCAAGCGGGCAGACAACACGAATCGATTACCCTGGAAGCCGACGGCAAACACCTGATGACCGACGTTTGGACATCGGCAGGAGTCATTGGCGGCCTGATTTTGGTTGCCCTGACAGGCTGGACAGTGCTTGACCCCATCGTTGCCCTGCTGGTGGCCGCCAACATCGTCTGGACAGCCATCGACCTGCTGCGCCGCTCGGTGAACGGGCTGATGGACGCCGCCCTGCCTGAAGCCGAACAGCAAACCATTCTTTCGGTCATGAATCAATACCGTGAAAAACGGGTCGATTTCCATGCCCTGCGCACCCGCCAGGCGGCCTCGCGGCGTTTCGTTTCAGTTCACATGCTGGTTCCCGGCCACTGGACGGTTCACGACGCCCACCACATCGCCGAGGATTTTGAGCGCGACCTGCGAATTGCGCTCGGAGATGCGATTATCCAAACCCACCTTGAACCGATTGATGATGAAATTTCAATGGTTGATATTAATGAAAAATCGGTCTGAGAGCGGATTTAATCATCATCGTCGTCATCATTCCCTTTTGCCTCGTCTTCCTGACCGGTGGGGTGACAGCGCAGGCAGTCGCTAAAGTTGGCAATGCCTTCTTTACGGTGTTCGTTGTCGATTTCGGCGCGGTCGTGGCAGGTGTAGCAAGTCCATTGCGCCAGGGTGGGCTGGTGACAATCGGCGCAGGTATTGTTTTTCTCGCCATGATTCATTGGGAAGGTATGCGGCCCATTGTATGGGGCTGGCCGCCAGGCGGCGGTGGTATGGCATTCTGAACAGGCTTGCCCTACGAACATGCCGCGATGATAGTCGGGGTCGGCGTGGCAGGCCGCGCACTCGGCGGGGGTGCCCTTGTAAACGTTATCCTTGTGGCACTCGGCGCACTCGACCGTCACATGCGCGCCATCGAGCGGGAAGTTGCTCAGGGCGTGGTCAAAGGTGGCGTCTTTCCAATCTCCAGGGTGGTGGCAGGTTTCGCACAGCGTGCCATATTGCCCTTCGTGGGCGTCATCCTGCGCATGGCACGAGTAGCAATCTTTGGGCGTGCCGGTGTAACCCTGGGTGTGGCAGGTTTCGCACTCCACATCCACATGCCTGCCTTCGAGCGGGAAGTTGCTCAGGCTGTGGTCAAATTTGGCGGGTTTCCAGGCTTCGGGGGAGTGGCAGACGCCACACTGGATGCCAAATTCGCGGTTGTGGGCGTCGTCTTTAAGATGACAGGATTCGCAGGCCCGGTCGGTGGATTGCAACTGGGAAATTGTCCGCGCCCCGGCGTGGCACGCGGAACATTGCACCCCGAGGTGGGCTCCCGTTAAATCGAAGGCGGTCTGGCTGTGGCTGAAATCGCCGTAGCGGTCTATGCCGTCGTGACAGGCGAGGCAATCCGCGCCGAAGGCGGCGAGGTGACTTTCGGTGTAGGCGGCGTCGAGGCTGCGATGACATTCAGCGCAGATCAGCGCATCGAAACGGGAGATGCTTTCGGTGTGGCAATCGCTACAGGCGAAGGAAAGGCCGGGGGAACGAGTCTGATGCGCGGTGAGGGCGAAGCCGGTTGCCTCGTGGGGGAAAGATGAAGTATCCATAACGGTCAGACCGGCTGAGGGGCCGTGATGTTCCGTGTGGCAGGATTGGCAGGTAGAGTCAGTTCCTTTAACGAGAGTCCCGTGCAGGGTGGATGAATCTCCCATTTCCCCTTGAATTTCTGTATGGCAAACCAGGCAGCGCTCGGTCATGCGCTCGAAACCCCAGAAGGGCGCGTGGCATTGCCCGCAGTCGTCGCCGATATCGGCGTGGGTGGCGTGGAGCGCGCCAGGGCTGAACATGGCGTTGCCATTGAGCACTTCGAGGACGAGCAGGACGAAGACGGTGACGAAGCCGCTGAAGACGGCTAGGGGGGAGAGACAGCCGAGTTTGTTGTTGTTCATGGCAGACCTTTCCCTCACCCCTGCCCTCTCCCAGAGGGAGAGGGGGAAGATTATTTCCCTCGCCCTTTGGGAGAGGGGCAGGGTGAGGGTTATTTAAGGAGGGTGGCGTAGTAGAACGCGCCCAGGATGTGGGCGAAGGCGGCGGTGAAGAGCGCCATGCCAATGGGGATGTGAACGGTGTGCCAGAGCGCCATCAGGCGGCGGGCGTTGGCGAGGGCCGAGGCTTGCATGATGCCGACCAGGCCGGGGTCTTCGATGCCGTCGGCGGTGCGCGGGATGCGGGTGTAGATGTAGCGCCCGATGAATCCGCTGATGACGATGATGCCGGTGAGCAGCAGGGTGACGCCCGCCAGTCCATTAAATTGCCAGGATGAATGCAACAGCACCATGAAGGGCCCGACAATGCCGGTGAAAATGTGAAATTGAAGCCAGCCCGCCATGCGTCCCCAACGGGCGGAGCGGGTGCGCTTGCGCAGGCTGTAAAGGGTTTCGGTCATCAGCATCAGGATGAAGCCGAAAATGCCGATGGTGTGCCCGTACAGCCCTCCCGCGGCGGGAATTTCGCGGGTGAAGGCGAGAACAATTGCATAAGAGGCGGCAATCAGGGCGCAGGCGAGAAGGGCAAGGAGGAGTTCTTTGGATGAGCGGAGCATGGTGGTAATTGGGGATTGGTAATTGGTAATTGGGGAATGGTAATTGGTGGTTGGTGGTTGGTAATTACGATTTACCAATTACCATTCACAAAAGATGCCAAAATATCGGCAATCGGCGCGTTGGGGGCGAGGAGTTGGGCGCGGATGGGGGTGACGTCGGTTTCTTGGGAGACGAGGCTTTGCAGAGGGCGTGAGAGTTTCTGGTCGCCCATGACAACTGCGCCGAGCAGGTGCTTTTCGCCGACCATCAGGCGCAGGCGGTTGACTTCAAAGCCGCCCTGGGCAACGATGACATCTGGCACCTGCCGCCAGGTTTCGCTATCGCCACGGGCGATGCCGAGAAGGTCGGGGTCGCCCTCACCCCCAGCCCCTCTCCCAGGGGGAGAGGGGGGCAGATTCCCATCTCCCTTTGGGAGAGGGGTTAGGGGTGAGGGGGATGATGGCGGCGCAACCGCACCGATGATGGTGACGGTCAGCCCTGCCAGGCGGGTGACGTTGAAGACGGGCGGTTTGCGGTAGGCTTCGGCGTGGCCGGTCATGTTGCGGGCGGCGGCGCGGCCCTGCTCGCGGGCGGGATTCCACAGGCTGTCGAGCAGGTGTTTGCCGCTGGCCGGGTCAAAGACCTGGGCAACATCGCCGGCGGCGTAAATATCGGGCTGGCTGGTTTGCAAGCACTCGTTGACGAGGATGCCGCGCTCACAATCCAGCCCGGATTGGCACGCCAGTTCGAGGCGCGGGGCGATGCCGATGGCGTAGGCCAGCAAATCGGCTTTGAGCGTGCGCCCATCGGCGAGGCGCGCCGCCTGGATTTTGCCGTTTTTGCCGATAATTTCGACAATTTCGCTTTTGTGGTGCAGGATGATTCCTTCCTGCGCCAGCAGGCTCTCGACGACGCCCGATTCGAGTTCGTCGAGCACGCCCGACCAGTAACGCGCCGAGCGCAAAACATAATGGACTTTCATCCCGCGCGCTGTCAGCCCTTCGGCCAGTTCGAGCGCGGTGATGCCGCCGCCGGTGACGAGGGCGGTGCGGCCGCGTTTGGCTTCGGCGAGCAGGGCGCGCGCGTCTGTCATGTGGTCGAGTTTGTGGACGCCTTTCAAGTCCGCGCCGGGGGTTTTGAGCGGCATGGCACCTGCGCCGGTGGCGATGAGCAGTTTGTCGTAGGGCAGGCGCGTGCCGTTATCGAGTTCGACCTGCTTTTCGGTGGGGGAAATCCGGGTGACACGGGCGCGATAAAAACGCAGATTGAGTTTGAGAAAGTCTTCTTTGCGGTAGGGGTAGAGCAGTTTTTCGTCCAGTTCGCCGGTCAGGTAGTAGGCCAGGCCGGGGCGCGAGTAGTAGCCAAAGGGGTCGTCGCCGATGATGGTCAAATCCCCGGCTGGGTCATGGACGCGGATTTCTTCTGCGGCAGCGATGGCGGCCACGCCCGTTCCGATGAGCAGGTAGCGGGTCATTTTTCCCCCGTAGCGAACAGGTTCGTGCGCTCAAAGACCAGCACCCCGCGCGGACAGCGCGCCACGCACTCGCCGCAGGTCAGGCAGCGGCTGTGAACAACCGGCTCGCCCTGCCAGGCATGGCGGCGCACGTCAATTTCGACGGGACAGTTGAAGGAACAAATTCCGCACTGCACGCAGCGGCTTGGGTCGGGCGTGACCTGTCCCTGGGCGCGGGAGATGCGCTGGCTGCGTTCTTTATGGAAAAGGCGTTGGAACATAATTCGATGATACTCCCAATTTAAAAAACTGTCAGCATGAATTTCGGGATGATGACAAAATTGCTCCCAATCTTCTGAGTGAAGACTGGGAGCAATTTTACTTCGTTTGATTTAGGGTTTGCCGCCTCCCTGACCACCGCCGCTG
>DAOUML010000105.1:0-4306 GCA_034411635.1 Anaerolineales bacterium | reverse complement strand
CGACCAGCGCGATACGCCGCAAGAACAGCAATTGCCCGACCAGGCCGAAATATCCGCCCCGGGTACGTCCGAAGCCGAACAGGACGAGGCCTTCAAATGGCTCGAAATGCTGGCCGCCGGGCAGGGCGCAAAACCCGAAGAATTGCTTACCAGGCCCGAAGAACGACTCGACCAGGCCCCGGAATGGGCTCAAAACGTCGATTCGCCAGCCCAGACCGAAATCGTCCCGGGTCTCGATACGCCGCAAGAGCAGTGGCTACTCGACCAGCGCGAGACCTCGACACCCGAATCAGACGACGACACCCCCGATTGGCTGGCTGGACTCGGCCAGGAGCAGCCTGCCGACGAATTGGGTCTCGGTACGCCGCAAGAGCAACGGCTGCCCGACCAGCCTGACATCTCGACACTCGAATCTGGCGACGACACCCCCGATTGGCTGGCCGGACTCGGCCAGGAGCAGCCTGCCGACGAATCGGGTCTCGATACGCCGCAAGAGCAACGGCTGCCCGACCAGCCTGACATCTCGACACCCGAATCTGACGACGACACCCCCGATTGGCTGGCTGGACTCGACCAGGAGGAGCCTGCCGACGAATCGGGTCTCGATACGCCGCAAGAGCAGCGGCTACTCGACCAGCGCGATACGCCGCAAGAGCAGCGGCTGCCAGACCAGCGCGAAGTATCCGCCCCGGGTACGTCCGAAGCCGAACAGGACGAGGCCTTCAAGTGGCTCGAAATGCTGGCCGCCGGGCAGGGCGCAAAACCAGAAGAATTACTTACCAGGCCCGAAGAACGACTCGACCAGGCCCCGGAATGGGCCCAAAACGTCGCCGAAGAGACAAAACCGGCATCACCAGAACCACCAACGGCGTTTATTCCTGAGCAGCCCATCGAGGTTGAAGATGATGGCCCGCTGGGCGACCTTTCCGAGCCGGTTTCCGCGCCAGGAACCAGCGTTATCGATCAGGATGAAGCGTTTCGATGGCTGGAAAATCTGGCCTCGGCGCAAGGCGCAAGGCCCGAAGAACTGCTCACCCAGCCTGATGAACGGCTCGGGCAGACTCCCGGCTGGGTAGAGAACGTCGAAAGACCAAAAACAGAACTATCTGCGCCAGTTTCTGGGCCCGGAACAACTGCCGCAGAGCAAGATGAATCGTTTAAGTGGCTTGAAAACCTGGCGGCAGGCCAGGGCGCCAAACCTGAAGAATTGCTCACCCAGCCTGAAGAGCGACTCGAACAGACCCCCGAATGGGTCGACAATGCAGACGAGGTTTCGGGCAAGGAGGTTGCGCCTGAAATTCCTGGCGGCTCAATTCCCGAAACATCATCTGGCGAGCAAACCGATTTCGGCGTTACCCAATGGCTGCAATCACTTGAGCAGGAAGACTTGCCCGTATCGCCACAAATGAGCCAGGCTGCTGCAAACATTGACGAGATGGAAGATCTGCCCGATTGGTTGAAAGACGAAGCAGCGGATGAAGTGCCGCCCACGCCCATGCCCGTTTCTGGCTGGGTTGCCGAAGAAAGCCACGCCGCCGATTCGCATTGGGCTGGCGCGCCGGCCCCTGAAACGGCGACCCCGGCTTCAGCCCCGTCTGTTCCGGCGGCGGATTTGGAGGCCGGAACCGTTCAAGAAACGGAATCGGCTCAGGATGTTGCGCCGGTTTCGGGTCAGTCCGCCGCGCTTCCTGCCAAAACGGTCCCGGCTCCGCCAGCGCGCGCGATTGCCCGTCAAACCGGCATGCTCGGCGGCGACAAGGATGCCATGCTTTTGCACCGCGCCCGCCTGTTGCTCGAAAAATCGAACCTGGATACGGCGATGAGTGAGTATACGCGTCTGATTAAGAAGGGCAAGTATATGGAAGAGATTATTTTCGATTTGCAGGAGGCCACCTATAAGCACCCGGTGGATGTCGTGGTTTGGCAAACGTTGGGAGATGCTTTCATGCGCTACAATCGCCTGCAGGATGCGTTGGATGCCTACACAAAAGCCGAGGAGTTGCTGCGCTGATGCCCGGCGCCTGATATACCCGCGGGCATGATAGCAAAAAAGGTCATTGATGCCGTATCAATGACCTTTTTTGTTGCCTGTCTGTGATGGGTTGTTATCTTGGGCGCACGCCCCAGGCGCGCAGGTTGACAAAAGGCAGTACGAAGAATGGCACAGTTAAACCGCTTTCAAATTTCGCGGTTTTGATTTGCACATATTCTTTTTCATAATCGACTTTCATCAGGTCGCCACTGATCACCATGCCGTCGATGATGAAATAAACCTGGGTGCCTTCTTTGATGGCTTTTAAAAATTCAATCAGCATTTTTTACCTCCAAAAATTGGTGTTTAAGGACATGAGAACGAAATGCTGGCAGAACGGGCCTGCCCGGCATCGTTAAAGGTTTCAATCGCATAGGTAAAGCCACTGCCTGAAGAAGCGGCGGTAATGTCGGTATATTGGGTTGTGTTGGCGGGCAGTTCAGCAACGACAGCATCATTGCGCAAAATGCGATAGCCGCTTTCGTTGGTGGCGACATCGGTCCAGGACAGGTTGACGGTGACATCGGTAAAGGTGCAAGAAAAGGAGTAGGTCAGCCCGCGCGCGGGGCTTGGAGGCGCAGGGGTGAGTGTTGCCGGTGGGGTGATTTCGGGCAGGGCGTGAACGCTGCCGCTGGCTTCCAGAAACTCGCCCCAGGCCCAGCAGGTCTGCTCGCTGTCGGGGCGTTTGACCACCCAATATTGCCCTTCCATGCCGCGTCCGATGGGTTCAATTTTTTGGCCTGCGGTTAGCACGACGATAACCGCGTAAGTTTCGCCAGGGCCGTTGCGGCAATTGGTGTTTTGCTTTACCTGTAAAAGGGGCGGGGCATAGGTTGGGGTAATGGTCGGGCTTGGCGTGGCAGTTGCGGTGGGCGGCGGGGCGGTTGGGCTGGCGGTGGGGGAGGCGTTCTGGCGCAGCGATTGCGTTACCTGGGCCGCAACGGTAGCGGCCAGGGCTGTCTCTTGCGCTTCTGGCGAAGGACTGAATTCTGGCACTGGTTGGTTTTGTGGCAGGTTGCAGGCGCTGAGCAGCAGAAAAAGGACAAGGCTGGCAAAATGAACAATACTTTTGGGTTTCATGGTGATTTTCCGAGGATGTTCCGGGCGAGTGATTGGATAGATTATATCCTGTTTTGGCTTTTGGCTCTGCGCGCCGGTATAGAATACAGGTAAGGTAAAATAGACCCATGAACCCCTATTGCGACTATTGTAAAACCCATCCCGAAGATACTTTCAACCGCGCCTATCATGACAATGAGTACGGATTCCCGATAACAGACGATAACCTGCTCTTTGAGCGTCTGATTCTCGAAATCAACCAGGCCGGACTTTCATGGCTGACGATTCTCAAGAAAGCCGAAAACTTCCACCGCGCCTACGACGGATTCGACCTCGAAACGGTGGCCGGCTACGGGGAGTCTGACCGCGCCCGACTTCTGGGCGACGCGGGCATCATCCGCAACCGGTTAAAGGTCAACGCGGCGATAGAAAACGCGAAACGGATTCGGGCCTTATCCACCCAATTCGGCTCGTTCAAGGGCTGGCTGGATGCCCACCATCCGCGCAGCCGCGAGGCCTGGACCAAGTTGTTCAAGCAAACTTTTCTGTTTACCGGCGGCGAAATTGTCAACGAATTCCTGATGTCTACCGGCTACCTGCCCGGCGCGCACAGTGAAGATTGCCCGGTCTTTGCGCGGGTGGCGCAACACTCGCCGCCCTGGTTGGAGAAATGAAACGAACCCTGCCAACCGCCGAGCCGTTCTTCTTGCCTGGCTCAAAACCGACCGGCATCCTGCTCACGCACGGATTCACCGGCTCGCCCAAGGAAATGCGTTGGATGGGCGAATATCTCAACCGTGAGCATGGCTACCCCTGCCTGGGCGTGCGCCTGGCTGGTCACGCCACCCGCCCCGAAGATATGATTCGCTCAAGATACGAAGACTGGCTGGCCTCGGTGGAAGATGGGTATCACTTGCTGCGCGGCGTATCGGATCGGGTTGCCCTGGTTGGCCTATCGATGGGTGGCGTGCTTTCGCTGATTAATGCCACCCGGCTGGAGGTTGCCGGGCTGGTGGTGATGGCGACTCCCTATGGCCTGCCTCCCGATTGGCGGCTGAATTACACCGAAATCTTGAGCAAATTTGTGCCGTACTTGCCCAAATCCAAAGAGCCTCCCGGAACCGGCTGGTTTGACAAAGAAGCCTGGCGCGGACAGGTCTCCTATCCCGAAAACCCGCTGCGCTCGATTGGCGAACTGAAAAAACTGCTCGACCT
>DAOUML010000104.1:0-5121 GCA_034411635.1 Anaerolineales bacterium | reverse complement strand
GTCCAGCGCCGAGGTCAGCAGGATGGCAAGCACAAACCCGATGGTGTACTTCCAGTGCGGGCGCAACAGGCTGATAATGCGTTGCAGCACCGGGCCGGTTAGGGGGCTGGTGTATTCTTCTTCTTCGATTTCAATTAACTCATCACTCATTGTATTTTTCCTTGAAATTTCGGTACTCGATATTCGATAATTCGATACTCGGAAGTCGATACTCGATAAATCGATATTCGGTATTCGCTTTACGAGTATCGAATATCGATTTACGAATTACGAATATCGCCCCACGAATATCAATTATCGGCTGTGGATATTTCACTCTGCAACTCCTCATCCACCCGCGTCTGGATGTCATAAATCTTGCGATAAATGCCATCTTCCTGGGTGACTAGTTCGGCGTGCTTGCCGGCCTGGACGATTTGGCCTTTGTCCAGCACCAGAATCAGGTCGGCATTCATTACCGACTGGATGCGGTGGGCAATGATGAAGGTGGTGCGATTTTCCATCAGATCGTTGAGTGCCTGGCGGATGTCGGCTTCGGTTTCGGTATCCACGCTGGAGGTCGAGTCGTCCAGAATGAGAATGCGCGGATTTTTGAGCAGGGTGCGGGCAATCGTCACGCGTTGTTTCTGGCCGCCGGAGAGCGTCACGCCCTTTTCACCGACCAGGGTCTTGTAACCATCCGGGAAGCCGAGGATGACCTCATGCACGGCAGCGGCGCGGGCGGCGCGTTCGATTTCTTCATCTGTCACCGCGCGCCCGACCCCATAGGAGATGTTCTCGCGGATGGAGCGGCTGAACAGGAAGGGTTCCTGCTCAACGATGCCAATCTGCTTGCGCAGGTATTCGCGTGGGTAGTCTTTCAACTCCACGCCGTCCAGTTTGAGCGAGCCGCTGGTGTAATCGTAAAAGCGCGGCAGCAGGTTGACGAGGGTGGTCTTGCCGGAGCCGGTCGAGCCGATCAGCGCAACCACCTGGCCGGGTTTCAGGCTGAAAGAGATGTCTTTCAAGACGGGCTGGTCTTTTTCGTACTCAAAGCAAACTTTGTCGAAGACCAGTTCACCCCTGGCGGGTTCATTTGGGTAAACTTTGCCCTCGGTTAGCGGCTCTTGCGGCTGTTTGACCATGTCCATCAGGCGGCCATACGAAACCAGGCCGGTGGAGGTCTGCACGATTAATCGCCCCAGGTTGCGAATCGGCCAGATGAGCCAGACCACCAACCCGACATAGGCGACATACGTCCCGATGGTGATGGTTCCGTCAATCGCCAGGAATGCGGCGAAGATGAATCCGCCCAACATTTGCAGGCTGAGGACGATATCTGAAAGCGGCCAAAAGAGCGAGTGCAACAGCAGCAGCAACTTGCCGCGCAGGAATTTCTCCCAGTTGTCTTTCTCGAACTTGCCTTTCTCGTATTCCTGGCGCGCAAACGCCTTGACCACGCGCACGCCAGTCAGGTTTTCCTGTAAAGTGGTTGAAAGCACTGCCTCCTGTTCCTGATATTTTTCGTAGGCAGCGGTCACTTTTTTGAAGAACCAGACCGAGACAATCAGGATGAAGGGAATGACGATAATCGAGACCAACCCCAACGCCACGTTCAGCGTCAGAATGGCGACGAAGTTAATGATGAAGAGCAGCACGATGCGTCCCGCGCCGATGGCCTGGTCGCTGAAGAAGCGGCGCACGGCATCGACATCGGAGGTGCAGCGCTCAATCAACTCACCGGTTGGCGTTTCGCCGTGATAGGTGAAACTCAATCGCTGCAAGTGGTCGAAAAGAAAATCGCGCACCCGTCGGGCCACCGATTCGGCGGTATAAGCCGCCAAACGACCAGACATGAACGAAAATCCGCCTTCGAAGAGTGCCAGGCCGAGAAAGCCGAGCGCGATGTAAATATAGGTTGCCTGCAATCCGGCGGCCAGCGGTTGGGCATCGCCACCGATTACATCGGCGAAGTAGCGCAGCAGGAAGAGGGTCGCCGTCTTTGCCAGGGCAGAGATTGCCAGCGTGACGGTTGCGCCGGCATAAGCCAGCCGATACCCGGACAACATGCGCCACAAGCCGCGCAGACGATTTTTCTCCAGCGTCTGACGCAGATCAAATAAAACAGGGGTGTTTGCAGTGATGTTCATGAGTTGCTTTCCTTGAAACAGAACGAAAAAAAAGACCGTGTGCGAGTGCGCACACGGTCAAAAATCACGACACGGGTTGACTGTCAGCGGTCAACAGGCGCACTTCGAGAAGGAATCAAAACAGCGTTGCCGAAAACACGAACGCTGGAGAATAATTCAGTCATTGTATTGCTCATAAAGCGCGCCTCCTTTCATTAGGATTAGATTAACGTCGAATAGTTTATCATTTGCCTTGTGGAATTGTCAAGGTTTTTTTTCAGCATGTTTGATATACTGGTATTATCCTTGTAAAATTTAACCCATGACCTTACTCTGAGGAGGCCGCCATGAAAAAATTTTTGAACGTGCTTTTCATCGCTCTTTTCACGTTTGCCCTGCTGACAGCCTGTGGTGGGGGGCAGGGCGAGCCGATTCGGATTGGTTTGCTGGCTTACCTGACCGGCGACGCCATGACGATGAACTCGTCGGGATACCCCAGTTTGAATGGGGCTGAGTTGGCTGTTCAACAAATTAATGAGCGTGGCGGCCTGCGAATTGGGGGGCGTTTTCACCCCGTAGAACTGGTTGTTGCTCAAATTGAGAACGATTCCGAAATCGCGATGGCCGCAGCGCGGCGCTTGATTGATGAAGAACGCGTGGTGGCTTTGCTCGGTCCGCAATACAGCGGCGATGCCATTCCTGTTGGCGAAATTGCGGAGGCAGCCGGTATACCAATGGTCAGCGGAACAGCCACCAATCCGCGCGTTACCGAGAATCGGCGTTTTGTTTTCCGAACCACGTTTACTGACGATTTACAGGCCGCAGCCCTGGCCGACCTGGCCTATAATGATTTGTTTGCCAGGCAGGTTGCGGTGATGTATGACCAGGGCGACCCGTATTCATCGGGCCTGGCCGAAATGTTTTCGGCCAGTTTCCGCAATTATGGTGGTGAAATCGTGGCAAGCGAACCTTTTGACGCCGAAAACTGGGAGCAGGATGCCCTTTTCGAGCGGATTTTGGCCGCCGATCCAGACCTTGTGTTTTTGCCGGTTTTCCCGGCTCATGCGGCCTATCAGGTTGCCAGTTTAAGAAAACTGGGCTATGAAGGACAAATTCTGGGTGGTGATGGCTGGGATTCGCTTTTGCTGGTTAATTTCCCGGATTTTGACGGGACGTATGCATCAACAACGTATTCCATGAAAGTTTTAACCCCCAAGAACGAGATTTTTGTTCAGGCCTATCAACAGGTTTTTAATACCATTCCGCTGGATTCTGCCGGGTTGATTTACGACGCGGCCAATATGATTTTTGCGGCCATTGAATTAAAGCAATCTTTTGCCCCTGCCGATATTCAACAGGGGCTTTATGAATTGCCGCCTTTTGAGGGCGCTTCGGGGACGATTGATTTTGTCGCCAATGGCAACCCGCTCAAGCCAGTCAATATTTTGCAATTTGAGAAAGGCGATGTAAAGTTTTACAAAGCAGTTCAGCCAGGAGAATGAGAAACGTAAATTTCAGGATTCAACATTTTTCGCCCGAATTTGAGCCAGGGCGGTTTCATATTGCCCTTCGATGACGGCTGTGCTGTCGATGCGCAGACCGAGATCGTGTAAATGACCGTCATTCAGGCCGTAAATCAGGCCGTTGACGGTTATTTTTTGTCCACGTTCCCAGGCGTGGCGCAGGACGGTGGTGCGGGCTACGTTAACGGCCTGTTCGATAACGTTCAGTTCGCTCAGACGGGCAGATTGGGCGCTGAATTCTCCGGCAGCCTCAATAATGTTATGGTGACGGCGCGCGATGGCCTGAATATTAAGCAGCCAATTGTCTATTAACCCGAAATGTTTATCGCGCAGCGCGGCTTCAACGCCGCCGCAGCGATAGTGCCCGCAGACAATGATATGCTCAACCTGCAATACTTCCACCGCATACTGAATCACCGAAAGGCAATTCAGATCCGCGTGGAAGACGAGGTTGGCAATATTGCGATGAACAAACATTTCACCGGGCATCAAGCCGGTCAGTTGGGTGGATGGAACGCGACTATCGGCGCAGCCTATCCATAAGTAGGCAGGGGATTGCTGGTTGCTGAGTTTCTCGAAGAAGGATGGGTCTTCATTCTTCATGGAACTGGCCCAGGCGCGATTACTTTCAATCAGGGATTTTATGGTTGGCATGGCTTCTCCTTTGTTTGGAAGGGCAAGTCGTGGGTCAGGCAAATGAGTCGGTTTTGGATTTGCAGGCGGCTGAAACCAAAATGGTTTTTGATCCATTCGAGGGTTTCGGGCTGGTAAAAAAAGACATGGGTGGGATCGTTTTTGTAATACCAGGTTTCAAATTTGATTTCGGGCAGGTAAAGTTGGGTCATGCAAAACAGGCTGCCGCCAGGGTTGAGCAGTTTTTTGAGCAGCGCAAATTCGCGGGCCGGATGGTGAAAGTGTTCGATTACTTCGCAGCAGGCGATGTAATCGTAGGTTTGGGTGAGATGTTCGGAGTAGGGATGAAAAAAGGGGTCGTAGGGTTGGATTGCGTAGCCCTGCTCTTGAAGCAGATGGGTGATCACGGGCCCGGTTCCGGCGCCAAAATCGAGGCCGGCATGAGATGGCCCGTAATTACTCAAAATAGCCTGGACGATGGGGGCAACAAAGGCCTGGTAGCGCGGGTCGTGAATGTCGTTGTTGTGCGTTCGATAGTGCGTTTCTTCGGCCTGGGGCGTGGGCAAACGTTCGGGGCTAAGAAAAATCCCCGCGCATTGCGGGCAGACGTGGTAGCCGGGGTGCATGGGGTGGCCGGGAGTTTGGCAGAGGGGGCAGGCTGGCGTTGACACGGGAGATTTCGAAGGGTTGGCTGGCGATTGCAAGGATGTTAGCATTTCGCGGGAGGGATGTCAATGGCTGGATGACGATTTTTGCATTGGCGGCGCGCCCCTGAAGTTTGGGTTCACGTGAACGGGTTAGGAGTAAGACAGTGAGAATTTGCTTTTAGGCGACATAAATGTCGCCCTACGAATATC
>DAOUML010000103.1:0-23573 GCA_034411635.1 Anaerolineales bacterium | reverse complement strand
CGCTACCGCGAAAAATCTGGCAAAAACGTTCCCCCACTCTTCCATGCTATACAAACTGGCAACCGAAAAGATATAAAACAGAAGAAACGCCACCGTGCGAATGGTATTGCGGTAGAGGCCGGCGGCATGGCTGAGCGAAAAAAGCCAGTTGAGGGCCGATTCGGTCACTTTCACCAACCAACTGACCGCTTGTTGAAAAACAGATTTTTGGGCAAATACTGGGGTTGTCATTGGAGATTATTCGCCTTTCAGTCTTCGCGCCAGTTCGGTCAGGGTGCTGGTGTCGTGCTTCGACATTTTGTTCATCAGGCCCAGATTGCGGATAACCGACTGGGAGATTCCATGAGTCAGGCGGTAGACCGCATCGCGCTTGTTGCGCGGCGGCATTTGAATTTCACTGGTCATAATGTTGGCGAATTCAGTTTGGGCGTCGATTTGTCCTTTTTCATCTTGAATGCGCCGTTCTTGTTTAATTTGCTCTTGTTCTGTTTTGGCCGTTTTTTCCCATAAACTCGTCCAACTGTTGGCGATTTGCTTTTCAATCTCTTCCTGGAAGATGACGCGCTTGATATTGACGCCCAATACTTCAATGCCCATCTCCGAAAGAATTTTGTACTCTTTGCTGCTGATGGTCTGGCCGCTAAAAACGCCGAATTCGTCGAGGTACTGAACCAGGTCTTTGCTCAGGCGATTTTTGACCAGTTCCGAAAGAATCTGCAAATTGGTGCGCGTTTCTCCAGCAGGGTTTTGGAACAATTGATTCAATCGAAAACGGGAGAGATATTCGCGCCAGATTTCCACCGCCATTTTTGCGGGCAAAGGACTCCAAATCGGCTGGTCGGTTTTTACGCCTTTTATCATCGATTCGGTGATAACCTTACGCACATTTTCCTGGTTATACCCATAGATGGAGTTGCCTTCGCCGCTTTCGGCCTTGATGCGGAATGTGACCGAAATTTCAGCAATGACTGTGATGCCATCGCGGGTTAAGGCGCGGGTTTCAAGCCCGCGTTCTTGAATCTGCTCATAACTTTCATTGTCTTTGGTAACGGTGAAGGGGTTTTCGTTGTTGAGCGGGCCAACGCTTTGCGTCAGGGTATGCAGGTTGATGGTGGCAGCGATGCTCTCATCTTTGGTTGTGAAATGTACGCCAGGGCCAATCGTGCGGGTGAAGCGGGTGGCGGTGCGCAACATGGCCGCGGAGGCCTGGTCGAGCCATAAAACGCCCTCGCCCTTTTTATCACGCTCTTCTTGTCGGGCGCGGATGTTGCCGTTTTCGATAAAAATGGCCAGGCCGTGCGTACCTAAAAAATAGGCCAGCAAGCGTTCAAGCACGGCGAAGCGGTCGGTCAGTTTGCGCACCGGCAAAATGAATTGAGAGAAAAAAGCCATCCACAGCACAAATCCGCCGGCGCAAAGGAGCGCATCAAACGCCATGCGTGAACTGGCCTGTTCCTCAACTCGGTCGCTAATGCCAAAGCCAAGAATAAAATACAGCGCAATCAGCAAAACAAACTTAATGATTGCGCGCGTAGCAGGTTGGTCAAGAAATCCGGGTTCTTCTTCCATATTCTCTAATTCTATAACAAAACAGGCCAGAATGGGGAAATTGAATCAATCAATTATACGCACTTGAACGGCCGTGCTTTCTACGCGGCCATCCAAATCTACGACAATCAGTTGCAGGGTATACAAACCCTGTAATCCGCTGGTATTCCACTCAGCCAGCAACCCATCTTTAAGGGGCGTACTCGTATTTTCTCCAATCAGCACCCAGTGGGTGGGGTTGAGTCCTTGCCCGTATTGCAGGCGGTAGGATGCAAAATTTTCACCTCCCGCCGAGCCAATAATGTTTACCGTGCCTTTGATTTCAGCAAACATGACCGGAGAAGTGATCGCCAGCGTGTCGCGATTGGGCGCGGGTTGCAGGGTATCATACGTCGTTGGCGGCGATTCTAGCCCGGTGGCGGCGGCCCAGGCTTGGGCTTCGGGCGGCACGAGCATATAGACCCGTGCCTCTGTTAGTTCTGGCGGCGTAAAAACGGTTGCCAGCAAACCAGTTTCCCGGTTTACCTGAACGGTTTTATACAGCCTATCTGCCTGGATTGGCTCAAAGCCGTTCAGGAAGACTTCTGATACCAGATTGGGGCAGGCCGGGGTTGGCAAAAGGCCGGATGGGTCGCAGACTTGAAGGAGTGAGATGCCCGGCGGCCTTTCCCAGCGGGTGGGGGCTTCGTTTTGGCTGGCGGCTTGCAAAATGGCCCCAAACAACCCGGCAACGACGCGCTGATTTTTTCCTTCGCCGCCCATCCACAGGGCAACGGCCCGGCTAGGCGTGTAGCCAATTGCCCAGGCCTCGACGCCGTCCAACGTGCGCGAGAGTTTCAGCGCGGCAGGCCGCCCCAGGCTTTCATCTGCGAGGACGTGATTGAGCAGGTAGGATAATTGCGGGCTGACCACCGCTGAAACCGGCGCGGGCTGCCATTCCCAAATGGTTTGTCCATCTTGGGTGTAAACTGCCAGCAGCGCGGAAGTCTGGGCTGGCAACACGCCCTGAGTGGCAAAGACGCCATAAGCGCGGGCCATGGTAAGTGGAGAAACCAGATTCTGTCCATCGAGCAGGGCGGCGAAATCGCGTGTGTCACTCAGCGGCAAGCCAAAAGGACGCATGGTTTGCAGAACGGCGGCCAATCCCATTTGGGCCAGCACCGTTTGGGCTGGGGCCAGAGAATCACCCGTCAGCGCTGCGCGCGCGCGGATTGGGCCACGATAGATATCATCGAGATTGGGGAGAACGGAATCAGGTTGGGGAATGTCCCAAACCAACGAAGCGGGATTCAAGCCCCGGCTGAATCCGGTCAGGTAGATGAAGGGGAGCAGGCTTGTTCCGGGGCGGTGTCCGGCCAAAATGGCAGATTCATCCCCGTTGCGCGTATCTCCCACCAGGGCCAGTACCTGCCCATCACGCGGATCAATCACCGCTGCGCTGGCCGCGCTTTCGAGTGGCGGGCCGGGCGGCAGGGGCGGCAGGGCCACCTGGAGCGTACAATCAGGCCCGCTTTCTTCCCCGGCCAGGCGCGCCAATTGGGTGCGGATGGCGCATTGGGCCTGGTTTTGGGTTTCATAATCGAGGCTGGTGATAATGTCGATACCGCCACGTTCGAGGCGGGCGCGGTTTTGCAGTTGCGCGAGCGCCAGGTTGGCAAAAGCGGGGGCCAGGCTGTTTGTAGCGGGGGGCGGCGCGAACCGGAGTTCTTGCGCGAGCGCGGCCCGCGCATCTTCTGGCGCGGCGGTCCAGCGGGGCAGCCGGTCTAAGGTCTCGTGGGCGCGTTGGATGGCGGCCTGGGGCGCATCGTGTGGGTTAATCGCTGGCGATTGGCTCACAGCGGCCAGCACGGCTGCTTCGGCCAGGTTCAGGTGGCTGGCCGGTTTGCCAAAATATAATTGCGCGGCAGATTCCGCGCCATAGGCGTGGCGGCCATAATCGGCGCTGTTGAGATACCATTCCAGAATTTTCCCGCGCCCATAGTATGACGTGATTTGCGCCGCCAGAATGCGCTCGCGCAGGGCCCGCCGCAGGCCGGGCGGCTCCTCCCAGAGCAGAAAATCGGCCACCAGTTTTTGGGCCAGGGTGGGGTGGGCTTCGGGCTGATTCCAGGTGCGCCAATCAAAACCGGGGTGGGCGTAAAAATCGGGGTCGGCCAGGCTAATGGTGATGCGGGCCAGCCAATCGGGCCGGGCCGCATCGACGGGTAAATAGGGGCGCGGCCCTTCCAACGGCGCAAGCGTGGCGATTACCCGCTCGCCGCTGCGGTCATACAGGCGGGTGGGCTGGCGCAACAGGCCATCTGGCCCATCGAGCAGAATGGGCAGGCTTTCCAGCGCGGGCAAATCGGCGGTCAGGCTGGCATAACCAAACGCAAACAGCAAAATGCCCAAGCCCAGCGCGCTCGAAATGAGCAAACCGCAACCCAGCCCGGCGCGTCTGATACGCTGTTGGTTCGAGCGGTCTGTCTGATTTTTGCGTTCGCGGCGGCGTTGCAGAATGGGCAAGATGTTCATATCCATATTCTAAACTATAATCAGCCCATGCCCAAAAAATCAACCGTACCACCGCCTTCAGGCGGCCTGCCCACGATACCGCCTCAAGGCGGCAGCACATCCTACGATGCCATTATCCTCGGCGGCGGCCCGGCTGGCTTTTTTGCCGCCATTCGCGCCGCCGAAGAAAACCCCGGCGCGCGCATTCTCATTCTCGAAAAAGCCCGCCGTCCGCTTGGCAAAGTGCTCATCTCCGGCGGCGGACGCTGCAACGTCACCCACGCCTGTTTTGAGCCTGCTCAATTGGTGACTCATTACCCGCGTGGCGCGGCGGCCCTGCGTGGCCCCTTCAGCCGTTTTCAACCTGCCGATACGGTGCGTTGGTTCGAATCGCGCGGCGTAAAACTAAAAACCGAGGCCGATGGGCGCATGTTCCCCATCAGCGATAATGCGCTCACGGTTGCCAATGCGCTGGAAAATGCCGCCCAAGAGGCCGGAATCTCGTTATGGACGCAAGTTACCGCCCTGCAAGTGGAATCCGTCTCGACGCCCGGCCCGGATCGCGCCCCCCGCTTCCGGGTCACTGTCCGAAAAGCCGCCGCCCCGCTGAAAGAAGAACTCTCTGCCCGCAGTCTTTTATTTGCGACGGGCAGTGATTCAGATTCCCAGGCCTTGCTCGCCGGGTTGGGGCATACCGTTGAAACGGCTGTCCCCTCCCTTTTCACCTTTAACCTTCGCGATCCACGCATCGATGAGTTGGCTGGTCTCTCTGTCCCGCAAGCCGAACTGCGCCTGCTGGAGCCAAACGGCGCAAAATCGACCATTGCCCCCCAGCGCGGCCCGTTGCTGATTACCCATTGGGGGTTGAGCGGCCCGGCAACCTTGCGCGCGTCGGCCTGGGGCGCGCGCTGGCTGCACGAACGCAATTACCAGGCCGGGCTGGCGGTCAACTGGCTTTACCCGCTCACGACCGAAAAAGCCCTGCAAAGCCTGCAAACCATTCGCGCCAACCCCGAAAACAGCCGCAAAAAGCCCGCCGCGCATCCGCTTTTTGAGTTACCCGCCCGCTTGTGGGAACGGCTTGTCTCGGCTGCCGGAATTGCTGAAACCCAAAACTGGGCCGATATTTCCAAAGCCAACCTGCGCGCCCTGGCCGAAGAACTGACTGCCGGAGAATATGCCATTCGCGGCAAAGGCCAGTTCAAGGACGAGTTTGTCACCTGCGGCGGCCTGCGCCTCGACGAAGTCGATTTCAAGACCATGCAGAGCAAAAAAATCCCCGGCTTGTTCTTTGCCGGGGAGGTACTTGATATTGACGGGTTAACCGGTGGCTTCAACTTCCAAAACGCCTGGACCACCGGCTGGCTGGCGGGCGGGGCGCTGGTTGACAAGTTTTGATACAGATTTTATCTGCCATTATCTATCTACCCGTCAGCCGATAGCGGATTTCACGGGGGAGTGGGTAGAGCGGCAACAGGTCTATGCGGTAGCCTTTGCCCGCAAAGGTCTGCATGAGGGCGCGGGCCTGGGTTAGCACCTGGCGGTCAAGGACGAGGGGCAGGGCGCATAATTCTTCAATGAGCGGGCTGGGGTAGGTTCCACTGAGTGATTTTTGGAAGTTGAAATCTACCTGCCAGGCATCCAGTTCGCCATAAACTGAGAGGGCGGTGAAAAATCCCTGCTGTAAGTGGCGCACCTCGTGAACAACCAGACTCAACAGGCGCGGATGATCGATCTTCTCCGGGCTGAAGTAGACGGTGTTGATTTTTACCGAGCGCCAGGGCGTCCAGGCTGCGCCAACGGCGGGCCTATCGCGTTCAAAAGTGACCTGAGTGCGGCGCTCGCGCAGAAAGTGGGCTGTTTGCGCGCCAACTGGCCCGGTTTTTTCAAGATATTCGCTGATGGGCTGGGTCCAGTTTTGTTTGGGCATGTTGAAAAGAATTTTAGTTGCCTTTGGAATCAAGATATTTTTGGATTTCTTCGCGGAAGGCGCTGATTGGGTAATTACCGGGCAGGCGGGCAAATTCTTCGCCGGTGGCGGTATCGGTGAAGATAAAGGTTGGGGTTCCCTGAACGCCGAGGCCGCTGCCATCCAGCCCGTCCTGGTTTGCCAGGTCTTTGTACTTGCCGCTGCTCAGGCAGGCGTTGAAGGCTGATTCATCCAGCCCAAGTTCGCGCGCGAATTGATTCATCAGGCTGTTGTTGAAGGTGGAAGGCTGGTTCAGGAATACCAAATCGTGAAATTCCCAGAATTTGTTTTCATCAGCGGCGCAATAGGATGCTTCAATGGCGAGCAAAGATTGCGGGCTCCAACCGCCCATGGAGCGGTAAACGAAGTGAACCTGGCCTGTTGCGATGAATTCTTCTACCAGTTGGGGCTCGGTTTGCAGGGCAAAGGTGGCGCAATGGCCGCATTTGTAGTCTGAGAATTCGGTGATGGTGATGGGGGCGTTCGGGTCGCCCATGCGGTTGAAATCGGCCTGTGGGCGGGCTTTTAATTCGGCGGTTTGAATGGGGGCCTGGTTGAGGCTGGGTAGAATTAAGGCGAAGGCTACCAGTAATGCGCCCACCAGAACGATGACTCCAATTGTAATACGCTGGGTGAGTTGTTGTTTTTGGCGTTTTTCGCGTATTTCCTGACGTTTGCTCATTTTTTCTTTCTCCTTAGAAAGTTTCATATTGAAATGGCGCGGGTTGCTTGAACGCTGACCGACAGGTTCAGGGCAACCCGCAATGGGATTATTCTGCCATACTAGATGTAATTTGTCCAGTGAAATGGATTGTTACTCTCGCGCTTCACCCACTTCAAAGCGGCAGTATTCGTCGCCTTTGGCGAGACAATGGGTTTCGGTAATGCGGTATTCAGCGCCGGTGGCCCATTGTACGGCTTCGGTGATGGAGCCAACGTAAAGATGGCAAAGCGGGGTATCGCTGCTGCGTCCCCAGCAAATGGCGCAGGTTTTTTCAATGTAGGCCAGTTTGCCGTTCTGTTCTTCTACCCAGGCATCTACTTCGGGGTTTGATTTTTTGAGGGCGTTCACCATGCCATTGAGAATAAATTTGATGCGTTGTTTTTCAGGCAGCAGTTTGATGGCCGCGCCGGCAATGCCGAGCAGGGCGGCTTGCTCCCGCATGCCGTATTGGAAGGAGGCTTTGCCGATGCGCCGCAACATGCCCCGGCCTCCGCGCCCGTAAAATTCTTCGATGGCCTCGTTTAATCGGGCGTAGTCTGACGTTTTGATGCCCGGCTGCATATCGTTGGGCGGAAAGTTGTCGATATAGCGTTCGAGACCGGCGGCGCGCAGGACGGCGTTCAATCCGTTTGCGCCCATCACTTCTTCTGCTGAAACAAGGGCCTGGCGTACCAGCCCATTGACAATCACAGAATCGGGTCGAGACATGCTGCCTCCTTTGGGTGGCGCGAAGTGTTTTTCGCTTTATGAAACAGAATTAGCGAAGGCGTTGAGGGTGTAAACGGGGTATTCTTCGCCTGTCAGCCGAAAACCAAGTTTTTTATACAGGGAAAGCGAGGGTTGATTGCTGGCCTGGGTGTTGACGGTGATGCGCCCAAGCATGCGTTGGGCGGCGTAGTGGAGCAAATCTTGCGCCAGGGCCAGTCCATATCCACGCCCTTGCTGGTTGGGGTGTACTGCCAGGCGGGCCAGGTGAATGCCAAATGGACTGGCGGTGCTGATTTGGTATCCGATGATGGTTCCGTTGTCTTCCATGACGGTTGCCAGGCCGGTTTGGTAGAAGGCTGTTTGCAATGCGTCTTGCGAATTTTGCCAGATCGGCGCGAAGGATTCAGCATCCAGCGCGGCAACGGCGGGCAAGTCTTTTTCTTGCATGGGGCGAATAGGCAAAGGGCTGTTTGGGCTGGCGTAGTGCTGACTTGGGGTGTAATCAAGCACTACAATTTTTTGAGTTCGTTCAAATCCACTGTTTTGCAGGAGTTTTCTGAACCAGTCTTGCAAAGTGATGGCGGCGGCCATGCAGCCGCGTTTTTCGATCATTTCATGGCGCGCCAATTGCCAGAGTGTTTGCCAGGCGGCCTTGCTGTCGAGGTTGTGGGTATGACCGAAAAGCCGTATCCAGGCGATGCCTGGCGGGTCGGGGGGGCAGGCCAGTACGGCGTCGATGTTGGGGCCTTGTTCGATCACCCAGTATTCGGGTTGGCCCAGCCAATCGAGCGGGGAGCGCCAATCGAGGTGACGGTGGACGTAGGGTTCAAAGTAAAGCAGGTTGGCGATGTCTTTTTGGTCGGCTGGCTCGGCGGGGCGGAGGCAGGTATTGAGGTTTACCATGAACGTATTTTTAGAATTGTCCGCAGGATTCTTTGTTTCAAGGTTGGTTTTTTGAGATTGCGCAGGCCAGAATTCATGGCAAACAGGCCTTCAAAAAATTTGCCGCGTTTGATGTAAATCCAGGCAACGGATTGCATGACCAGGGCGCGCATTTGGTCTTCGCCGGCCTGGTCGAGCAGTTCGGCGCAGGCCTGGTATTTTTCAAGGGCTTCGTCGGTGCGTTTGAGTTCTTCGAGGGCGGCGGCCTGGTTGCCAAGCGCCAAGCCTTGCCGGCGAACGTCGCCGGCCTGGGCAAAGATGGCGTCGGTATCGAGGGCGGCGGCCAGGGCGCCCTGGGCGTCGTCATTTTGGAGCAGGGCTACGCTTTGATTGTTGCGTAACTCGGCAGCGGTCAGGGCGTCGCCTGCATCCTGATAGGCTTGGGCGGCCTGCGCAAAAAGGTTGGCGGCTTGTTCAAAGTCGCCTTCTTGGTAGAGTTGGGTTGCCTGTTCGGTGATTTTTTGAGTGGGGTTTTCGGTCATGGTGCCTCGGAAAAATAAATCAAAAATTACAGGGTGATATCAAGCAACCCTTCGGCAACGGAGCGTAATTTGTTGGTTGGAAGGCTGCTGAGTTTGAGGGCCAGTTCGAGATAGGGCCGGTTAACCGGCATGCAGACAAAATTTCGTAGTTCTGGTGGCAATTTTAGAAATTCTTGTATCGATTGCTGGTCGCTCATCCATTGACCGACCGGGCTGTTTTGGTCGAAGAAGATTTCTATGCGCGTGCCGAGTATTGCCAAAATGACTTCGAGTTCGGGCAGCGGAATGGGTTTTTCGCCGGTTTCGTAAGCCTTCAGGCGGCTGGCTGGAATGCCAATTTCGGTTGCCAGGGCTTTTTGGGAGATGCTCATTTGCTGTCTTTTTTGGGTTAGCAGTACGCCGATGATGCGATGGCGAATGGAGGCCAGCATTTTCAGGTTAAGCGGTTCGGTGCGCGATTTTTCGTTTGAAAGGGCCGTGTTTTGCCAAAAGTGTTGAATGGGAAGTTCAAGATAATAGGCCAGCACTTCCAGTTCTGGCAAGGAGGGCGATTTTTTTCCATCTTCATAGGCGCGCAGGGTTGCGGGGGTGATGCCAATAGCGGTTGCGCATTCGGTTAGCGTTTTTCGGGTGGCTGAGCGCGCATCTCGAATCAATACGCCTAGTTTTCGCGTGCGAATGGCTATTTGGGCTTGATGATTCATGGATTATCCTTGTTTTTTGCGTTTGTGGCGGGCATTGAAAAAATGGGAGATGTAAGGTCTTTGAAAGATACTCTTATTATACATGCGACCTGCGGCCTGGTATATGTCAAACGGAGATGCCAAAAAAACGAAGTTTAACGTCGGCGCAACATATCGCCGATGTTGGCGCCAAAGATTTCTGCCGAGAGTTTGAAGCCGGCGGCTTCGAGACGAGGCGAGAAGAGCGGGCGGATGCCGGTCGGTTTGAGTTGGCCGATGACTTTTCCATCGGGGGTCATGCCGGTTTGTTCAAACTTGAAAACGTCGGTCAACACCACCATATCGCCTTCCATGCCGGCGACTTCGGTAATGGCGGTTACTTTGCGCGAGCCGTCTTTTAAGCGGGTTTGTTGGATAATCAGGTCTACTGCTGCCGAAATTTGCTGGCGAATCACTTTTACGGGCAAATCCATGCCGGCCATCAGCACCATGGTTTCCATGCGCGCCAGGGCATCGCGTGGGGTGTTTGCGTGCAGAGTGGTTAGCGAGCCATCGTGGCCGGTGTTCATGGCTTGCAACATGTCGAGGGTTTCGCCGCCGCGGCATTCGCCAACGACGATGCGGTCGGGGCGCATGCGCAGTGAGTTGCGCACCAAATCGCGGATGGTGACTTGCCCGCGCCCGTCGAGGTTGGGGGATTTGGTCTCCATTCTCACGATGTGATCTTGCTGGAGTTGCAGTTCGGCGGCATCTTCAATGGTGACGATGCGTTCATCGGCAGGAATCATGCTCGAAAGGACGTTGAGCAGGGTGGTTTTGCCTGAGCCGGTTCCGCCGGAGATGACGATGTTCAGGCGTCCGATGACGCAGGCGCGTAAGAATTCGGCCATGGCCGGGGTGAGCGAGCCGAATTCTACCAATTGCTGAACGGTTAATTTGTCTTTACGGAATTTGCGAATGGTGATGGTTGCCCCGTCGATGGCTACGGGCGGGATAACGGCGTTGACGCGCGAGCCATCGGGAAGGCGGGCATCGACGGTGGGGCTGTCGGCATCGACCCGGCGGCCAAGCGGCAGGATGATGCGGTCGATGACGCGTAAAACGTGTTCGTTGCTTTCAAAGGTGATGCCGGTTTTTGTCAGGTGGCCTTTTTTCTCAACGTAAACTTTGTTGGGGCCATTGACCATCACTTCGCTTACATCGGGGTCTTGGAGCAGGGGGTCGATTGGGCCGTAGCCAAGCACTTCGTTGAGCGTTTCCTGGGTTAATTGTTGGCGAATTGAGACGGGAATTTTGTTGCCCAGGCGCGCAAAGACATCTTCGAGTTTTTGTTTTACAAAGGTTTCGCGTTGCTCAAAAGGCGGATTGTTGGCTTCCAGTTCGCGAATCAATGAGTCGATCACGAAGTGTTTGAGTTTTGTCAGTTCAGGGCCTGAAAGCCCGGCGGAGGCAGCGCCGCCCAGAATGCTTTGGGCCATAATTATTTGTCCTCCACTTCATTTTCGCCTACGGGAATGATCCAGATAATTTGCGAGCGGGCGACGCTCATAAAATCGGTTTTTTGGAGCAGGGTTCCATCAGCGTTGAAGATTTTTGCCTGCGTTACTGCCAGGAAGGTTTCGGCCCGGTCGAGTTCGTCTTTGATGCGCTCATTGGTTCGCACGTGGATTTTTCCTTCAATGCGGTGGGTGCTGGTTTGAATGATGGCCGAAACCGCAATCTTTGAAATGATGTCGGTAAAATATTTTCCATGTTCATTGAATTCGATGCTCATTTTGGCTTCCTTTCTAATGATCGGCGGGGGGCATCAGGTAGCCCAACCCTGAGCGGGTGACAATATGGCGCGGGTTGTGTGGATTTTCTTCCAATTTTTGGCGTAAGCGGGCAATGCTCACCCATAAAATTTCTTTGTCTTGCGCGTATTCTGGGCCCCATACATTGGCTAAAATTTCTTCAGCGGTCATTACCTTGCCTACATTGTGCGCAAATTGTAAAAGCAAGCGATATTCGGTTGCAGATAAGAAAATTTGCTGCGCATCGCGCCAAACTTCAGCGCGGGCGAAATCAATGCGCAGGTCGCCATGTTCAAAGATGCGGTTTTGGTTGCTTTCTTTCGACAAGGTGGATCGCCGCAAAACTGCCCGCACGCGCGCCAGCAGTTCGGTTGCTGAAAAAGGCTTGGTCAGGTAGTCATCTGCGCCCAGATCCAGTCCCTGCACCCGGTCTTTTTCTTCGCCTTTGGCGGTGAGCATGATGATTGGCACATTGGAGAATTGGCGTATGCGCTGGCAGACTGCAAAACCATCCAGTTGGGGCATCATAATATCGAGCAAGACCAACTCTGGCGGGTCAGATGTGAAAAGTTCAACCGCTTGAAGCCCATCCTGGGCAGTGATTACTTCGTATCCTTCGGTGCGAAGATTGGCTTCAATCAATCGCAGGTAGCGCGGTTCGTCGTCTACAACCAGAACTTTTTTTGTCATGTTTGCTCTCCTTGCAGTTTCTATGCTTTTTGTTCAGCCTGTCATCTTCAAAAGTTGTTGTTTTACGGCTGGCCGGCTGGTAGTTCAATCACAAAGGCGGTTCCTTCGCCCGGCGCAGATTTGACAGACATTGCGCCTTTGTGCGCTTTGATAATTTGACTGCAAATAAACAGACCCAGCCCGGAGCCGGAAGTGCCGTATTCTGGAATTCGGTAGAATTTTTCAAAAATATGCGGCAAGTGTTCTGGGGCAATTCCTGGCCCCTGGTCGATGAATTCGATGCGTTGTAGATTTTTCTCCTCGTTGATGCGTACATGGATGGGCGCATTGGGAGCATACTTGGCGGCATTGCTGAAGAGATTGTCAAAAACCTGCACCAGCCGAACCGCATCGGCCAAAATTGGGGTTGAGATGCTTACTTCGCTTGTAATTTGTATTCCTTTGTGGCGTGTTTGGGCGCGCGCGATTGAATCTCTCAGCAGCGAATCGAGGCGCAAGGGCTGAAAGTTCATCGTGATGGTATTGCTTTGCAAACGCGCTGATTCAAGCATGTGACTGATCAGGCTGCTCAGGTGGTCGGCTTCTTCATCAATAATCGTCAGGAATTCCTGGCGGGTTGCCTCGTCCCATTGCGTATCGGCCCTGAGCAGGGTGCTGGAATAGCCTTTGATGAACCCCAGCGGGGTGCGCAGTTCGTGTGAAATGGTCGCGATGAAATCCTCTTGCAAGTTGAGCAGGCGGCGGGCATCTTGCAGGGCTAAAACCTGTTCATACAGTTTTTTGCGCTCAAACATGCTGGCAAATTGAGATGCCAGGAAGCGCGCATCAGAAATTTGTTCTTTCGTATAGGGTGGGCCGCCAAAACGGGTGAAGAGCAATACGCCGATGATGCCGTGGGGCGTTTTTAAGGGCAACCCTAAAAAGTAGGGAAATGACAATCGTTGGTCGCGCGGGGTGGTGGCATCTGGAATTCTGATGATGCTTTCGCCCTTTTTGATAACCTCGGCAGCGGTTTCCAAGCCCCAGTTCAGGTCGGCGCCGACAGATTTTCCCCGTCCCACTGCGCGGGCGTAGATGATTTCGAGCAGGTTGATTTGGTCGTTTTCGACCAGGTACAGGGCCAGATTGTCGAACAGGAAGAAGTTGCGCAGCGAAGCCGTCAGTTTGTCGAGGGCTTGTTTCCAGTCTGCGTTTTGCATGACCGCTTCCGCGATGGCAACATAATCCGGGTTGGTTTCTTCTGACATGGATTTTTACTCGCTGTTTATCCTGGGGCAAAGATGAGGGCGAAGGAAAATTCACTTCCCTGACCGGGGGCTGATTTCAGGCTGATGATTGAGCCGTGCGCCTCAATAATCTGGCGCACAAGCGCCAATCCCAGCCCTGTGCCGCCGTAGCGCCGGGTGGCTGAACTGTCCAGTTGGTGAAATGGCTCAAAAATTTCTTTTTGGCGTTCAGGCGGAATGCCAATACCAGTATCGATAATGCGAATAATGGCCGTTTTCTCTTCGCTGGTAACTTGCAAAAGCACTTTTCCGCTTTCCGGCGTAAATTTGATGGCGTTATCCAGCAATTGCGAGATGGCCCAACTCAGTTTTTCTGCATCTGCTTGCACCAGCGGCAGATCAGGGGCCATTTCGAGTTTAAGATCTATCTTGCGTTCGATGGCCTTGGGGTTGCTGCGGGTTAGAACAGGCGAGAGCAGCAGGTTCAGGTCTACCGGGCTGAGTTTCAGGGTCAGTTCGCCGCGTGAAGCGGTAGAGAAGAGAATCAGGTCGTCGATCAGGTTTTGCAGTCGCGCGGCAGAGCGCAGGGAGACTTCGAGCGATTTTTGCTGGTCTTCGTTGAGTTCGCCCAGGGCTTCGCTGGCAAGTAATTCGAGGTAGCCGCGAACGTGGGTGAGCGGGGTGCGCAGTTCGTGCGAGATGTTGGCGACAAAATTGGCCTTGAGTTGGTTCAGTTCGGCCAGTTTTTGCAAGGCTTCTTGCAGTTCGGCGGTGCGCTGCTGAACCCTTTTTTCGAGGTTGTGGTTGGCATCGACCAGGGCCGAGCGCAGGCGGATGATTTGTTCGGTGATGGCCTGGTCGAGCGTGGCCTGTTCGAGGCACCCCAATTCCACCAGGGCCTGGCCCAAGAGGTAGGTTTTTCCTTTTTGCTCTTGTTCGGCCTGAAATGCCAGGGCGGTTTTAAGTTGGCCGCGTGTAATCAGGTTCATTTCGACCAGTTGGTCGCCCAGGCGCGGGATAAGCACTTCAGGGGTAATGGGGGTTTTATGGTTCATGGGCTTATTTTTGCCAGACCCATTCGCCACCCAGCATGGTGGCGGATGGCTGCATGGCGAGCAGGGTGTCGGGGTGGCTGGTGAATGGGTCTTGTTCGAGGGCAATCAGGTCGGCGTAATGGCCGGGAGAGAGACGGCCCAGGCGGTCTTCCATGCCGGCGGCGTAGGCGGCTCCGGTGGTGAATCCGGCCAGGGCTTCAGAGAGAGTCAGGCGTTGCTCAGGATACCAGCCCTCGGGGCCGGGTGTTCCGTCGGGGCGGCGGCGGGTGACGGCAGCGTGCAGGCCGAGGAAAGGGTTGGGCGATTCAACCGGGGCATCCGAACCAAAGGCCAGGGCTGCTCCGGCAATCCGTTGCGCGCGCGGGGCGTAGGCCAGTTTGGCGCGTTCGCCCCACCAGTGATCGGCGGCCAGCATGTCTGAAATGGCGTGAATGGGTTGCATGGAGGCGATAACGCCCAATTCGGCCAGCCGCCCGGTGTCGTTGGGGTGAATGATTTGGACGTGTTCGATGCGGTGGCGGCGGCGCGGCATTCCGTTTTCGCGTTCGTAGTTGCGCAGTTGTTGATAGGCGTTCAGCACTTCATGCACGGCCTGATCGCCAATGGCGTGAACGGCCATGCTCAGGCCTGAATCGGCGGCTTTGCGGGCGATTTCAAACAGTTCTTCACTGTCATAATTCAGGATACCACGATTTTCAGGCTCATTCAAATAGGGTTGGAACATGGCAGCGGTGCGCGGGCCGAGGGCGCCATCGATGAAGGTTTTGTACGAGCCGATGCGCAGCAGGTCGTCGCCGAAGCCGGAGCGCAGGCCCAGGCCGAGGGCGTGGTCGAGCAGGTCGGGTGGCACGGATTTGACGACGCGCAGTTTGAGTTCGCCGTTGTTGCGCAGGTCTTGCAGGGCCATGAAGGCGGTGCGGTAGTCGAAATCGTGCGCGCCGGTTAGCCCCATGCCGTGTAGAAGTGGTTGCGCGGCGCGGATGGCTTCGGCGGCCTGGGCCGGGGTGGGTTGCGGAATGGCGGCATCGAGCAGCGACATGGCTGTTTCGAGCAGGATTCCGGTGGCTTGTCCGGCGGTGTTGCGCAGGATTTTGCCATTAAGCGGGTCGGGGGTTTGGGAGGTTATTCCGGCCAGTTTAAGGGCGGCGCTGTTTGCCCATCCGGCATGCAGGGATTTGGCGCTCAGATAGACGGGGTTGCGCGGCGCGGCTTCGTCGAGGTCTTGGGCCGAGCCGAATTGCCCGCCCCAGTCGTTTTGTTGCCAGCCGTGTCCGAGTATCCATTCGCCGGGCGGGGTGGTTTGGGCGCGTTCGGCGATGCGGCGCAGGCATTCGGCTTTGGTGGGGGTTTCGACGTCCACTTTTTGCAGGCTGAGGGCGTAGTGCATGAGGTGGATGTGGGCGTCGGTTAAGCCCGGCAAAAGGACGCGCCCGCCCATATCTTCACGACTGGCGCGGGCGTTGAAGGTTTCGAGCAATTCGGGGCCGCCGATGGCCGCGATGCGGTCACGGTCAATCACCAGGGCGGTGGCTTGCGGACGAATCTGGTCGAGGGTGTAGATGCGGGCGTTGTAGAGTATTTTCATAAGGGTTTGGAGTCATCCAGTAAGCGTTCGAGAATGGCTTCCAGTTCTTCTTGCGAGTAAAAATATAAGGTGAGGGCGCTTTTGCCGTTTTTGCCGGTTTTCAGGTTGACTTCGGTGCCAAGCGAGTTGCGCAGGCGTTCTTCGAGGGCCAGGACATCGGGCGCGGGGCTGGTTTTGACCGGGCTGGCGAGTTTTTCGCCGCTCAGTTTACGGGCGAGTTCTTCGGTTTGGCGCACGGTTAAGGATTGGTTGATGACGGTTTGCAGGGCGGCGGATTGGGCCTGGGGGGTTGCCAGGGCGAGCAGGGCGCGGGCATGGCCTTCGCTGATGCGTCCATCGACCAGGGCTTGTTGGATGGGGGCCGAGAGTTTGAGCAGGCGTAAGGTGTTGGTGATGGTGACGCGGCTTTTGCCCACCCGCAGGGCGATCTCTTCGTGCGAGAGTTTGAATTCGTCGGCGAGTTGCTGGTAGGCGTGGGCTTCTTCGAGCGGGTTCAGGTCGGCGCGTTGGATGTTTTCGATGAGGGCCAGTTCGAGTTTTTGCTGGTCGGTGGTTTGACGCACGATGACCGGCACTTCGCTCAGCCCGGCCAGTTTGGAGGCTTGCAGGCGGCGCTCACCGGCAATCAGAATGTATCCTGGGCCGCTTTCTTCGCGGCTGACGATCAGCGGCTGGATGATGCCATGCTCTTTGATGGAGGCCGAAAGGTCTTCGAGGGCCGATTCTTCAAACCTGGTGCGCGGCTGGCGCGGATTGGGTCTGATTTGCGTTACCGGAACCTGGATTACGCCGCTGAAGATTTCGCTGCCATTTGATTCAGAGGCGGAGGGGGGCTGTTGAAAGTTGTCGGTTGGGAGCAGGGCATCGAGCCCGCGACCAAGTCCTTTTTTAACTGGCATGGGGTTCTCCTGATCTATGCGGCGGTGACGGCCTGGCTATCGGCTTGTAAAATTTCTTCGGCCAGGGCCTGGTAAGCCTGCGCGCCGGTGGAGGCCGGGGCGTAGGCGGCGATTGGCACGCCGTAGGAGGGGGCTTCGGCCAGGCGAATGGAGCGCGGCACAATGGCATTAAACACTTGCCCGCTAAAGTGTTTGCGCACATCGTTGACCACTTCTTTGGAGAGCGATGTGCGCCCTTCGAACATGGTCATTACCAGGCCGCGAATTTTCATTTCGGGGTAGAGCGCAGCGCGGATGCGCTGCAAGGTCTGGTTGAGTTGCCCCAGGCCTTCAAGAGCCAAATATTCGCATTGGACGGGGATGATTACGCCATCTCTGGCGGCCATTAACCCGTTGACTGTGAGCAGGCTGAGCGAGGGCGGGCAATCGATGAGGATGTAGTCATAATGGCCGATGAGCGTTTGCAAGGCTTTGCGCAGACGAAATTCGCGCTCTGGTTGCGAAACGAGTTCCACTTCCGCGCCAGCCAGGGAGGGCGAGGAGGGCAGGATGGAGAGTTTGAGATCGACATTGTTGAGGATGTGCTGTTCGGCGCTTGAAATGCCCAGCAGGGCTTCGTAAGTGCCGCCTGGCACTTCGTATTTGTTAATGCCCAGGCAGGAGGTGGCGTTGGCCTGGGCATCTAAATCGACAATCAGCACTTTTTGGCCGAGTTGGGCCAGGTATGCGCCCAGATTGATGGCGGTGGTGGTTTTGCCAACGCCGCCTTTTTGGTTTACAAGGGTATAAATTTTGGTCATTCGCGCAAAATCTCCGTTAGCGAGGTATTGATTTCAGATTGGGTGGGAATGCCGCTCAGGCCGGGGCGATTCACTGAATGGGCGGCCAGGTTTACGGCGAAACGGGCTGCTTCCCAGGGGTCGCGGGTGTTCAGCAGTCGGGTGAGAAAGGCGGCGGCGAAAATATCACCCGCGCCAGTGGCGTCGACTTCATTTACCTGTGGGGCGCGAAAGCGGCGGCTGTCTCCATTCCAGAACAGGCGGCAACCGGCAGCCCCTTCAGTTACGACGACCAGGCGGCCCAGGTGGGCCAGGCGTTCGATTTGTTCTTCATCTCCATCTACATCTTCGGCGCTGAAGATGGTTGCCCCGGCGACTGGCATGGCTGCTTCGGCGGCTTGCCAGCGACAGGTGCTTACCCGGCCTTCAGCATTCCAGGCGCGCATCCAACCCTGGGGGGTGAGGCCGAGCAGGGTTGGGCGAAAGCCGGGCGGCAGGGTTGCATGCACTTCTCCGGCCACCGGCCCGAGGTGGATGATTTTTGCCCCGCGCCAGGGTTCAGGGACGAGCGCGAGGTCAACTGGGGCGGCTTGCTGGCGGATGTATTGCGTCCGCTTGCCGTTGTTGTAGATATTTTCAAAATGGGTGGATGTTTGCGATGGCGAAGCCACAACCGGGATGCCCGCCAGCACATCCAGACCGATTTCAGCACCCCAGGCCGTGACAATGCCGACTCGTAACCCCAGGGCGCGGGCGGTCAGGGCTGAGTAGGCCGCTGTGCCACCCAGTACCGGCCCGGCAGGGGTCTGGTCTATGCTTATGTGACCGATGGCGAGGTAATCTATGGGGTCAAATGTAGTCAGGGGAAGCATGGTTGCATTATAACCGTGAAACCTTTTATGTTGTTCCACGTTTTATGACAAAAGAGTTTCTTTTGTTTTTATTCCCGCGAAAATGAATTAAAATAAATCCTGTCGGTTTTCTCGTATTTACTTTGCCTAAGGAGATACCTGTATGGCTCTGCGGTTATTCATCTGTGTCATTTTGGCCTTGCTTTTGACGGCTTGTAATCTGCCGCAAACCCCATCCGACCCGGCGCTGCCTATTGCGAGCGAGCCTTTGCCCCCAAGCGCAGTCCCTGAACCGGTTGACCCTGTGGTTCCCACGGAATCAATAACGCCAACCGCGCCTGTTGTAGCGTGCATTCCAGGCGGCAGCCAGAAGGAGATTAATGACCGTTTGCGTCAGCCTGGCGACGAAGCCGTGTTGTGTCAGGGCGCGCTGTTTGAACTCAACGGCCCTGTGCGTTTTACCGCCCCCGATCAAAAGATTTACACCGTTGGCAACCCAACCGACTCGCGGCGGGCGGTTTTGCGCGTGGTTGGCACTACGCTTACCAGCGCGGTTGTGATGCGCGATTTTGACAAAGCGCTGCTGAGTTATGTCATTATCGATGGCAACCGCAACAACCTGGGTTACAGGGCCGGCGAAGCGCTGGTTTATGCCGGTGGTTCTTCAGATGGACAGATGATTCGCTATGTTAAACTGATTGAACCGCGTAGTTGGTCTGCCCTGCACCTGATTCAAGGCCACCCATCTCCTGAACCACCCTGCCGCAATGCCCTGGTCGAGTTCAATGAGATTGGCCCGGCTGGGCAGAGCAATGAAACCTGGGCAGATGGCATCTCACTGGCCTGCACCAACACCACGGTGCGAAACAACCAAATTACCGATGCTACTGACGGCGCGATTGTCATTTTTGGCGCGCCGGGTTCGGTCATCGAAAACAATCTGATTCGGGCCGAAACGCGAACCCTCTTGGGCGGCATCAACATGGTGGATCACGGCGCGTATAACGGCAACTATACCGGTACAATCGTCCGTAACAACATTATCTGGGCCAGTGGCGCGGTGATTCGGATTGGTTTGGGCATGGGCCCGCGCGTTTGGGGCTGTTTTCCGCTTTCGCACCCTGAAGACACCTTGTATGGCGGCACGGTGACAGGCAATATCTTGCGCGGCGAAAAAATGCAGTATGGCTTCATCGCCGATGGCGTTCGCGATTGGACAGTGCTGGACAATCGCAGTGAAGCCGTTCACGCCGGCCGCCCGGCGGTCGATTGCCGTGGACGGGTGGCTTCGCCCCCGGCGGCCTTCCAATATTACCAGCAACGCGCGCAGGGCATTTTCCAGGCGGAGTTTGAGCAATCCTTTTTGGAACTGGCGCTTTGGGCTATCCGCTCCCCACTTCCGGGCGAATAGCGCGCTTCTCCAGCCAGCCGCCGCCAAACCCGAAGAAAATCATCCCGGCCAGGCCCAGCCAGCCGGCCCAATCGCCCAACCGGGTGGTTATCGTCCCGTTGCCGCTGCCAATTTGCACATCGGCCACCAGGGTCGCCTCGCCGCCTTTCGGGAAGGACGCCAGGGCAACAATTTCACCATACGGGCTGATGATGGCTGAATCATACCCGCCATCGGCCTTCACCATCGCCACGCGATTCTCAACGGCCCGAAATACAACATGCGTGTAGTGCTTATCGGCAATGCTGCCCCAGTCGTTGGATGGCACGCCAATCAACTGCGCGCCCTGCGCCGCCAGTTTGCGGGCCGTATCGGTGTAATCCAGGTCGTAGCAAATAATCGTCCCCACCACGCCGAGCGGCGTCTCATAGACCGGATACGTCCCACGCGTCAGGCTGGTTTCCCCGCCGAAGACCACCGGGTGGTCCTTGCCGAACACGCCCAGGAACTCGCCCTGTGGGTTAAGCACCGTCGCCTCGTTGCGGAAGCCTTCCTCCAAAATAACCACATAGCCCACTGCCAGGTGCGCATCGGTTTCGGCGGCCAGCCCGCGCAGGTCAATCTGGTCGTCCACCTGTGGGTCCCACAAAAGCGCCCCTTCCGGCCAGACAATAAATTCCGCGCCCTGCGCCGCCGCTTCCCGGCTCTGTTCCTTCATTCTCTCGCGCAATTCTTCGGCAACCGAGATTTCGCCAATATTGGCGCTCACAATCACCGAAGAATCGGGCTGGATGGCGGCCACTGTGACTTTTGGCGTGCCAATCGGCAGATTCCACAGCACCAGGCTGAGTGCCACCCAACCAGCCACGACCAGGCTGCCCCCAACCTGCCAGCCGCGCAACAGGCCGGAATCCAATCTGGGGGCTTCCTCGGCCAACTTCCAGCGCGAATCGAGCCAGGCCATCAGCGACAGGGCCAGGATGTGGTTGACCGTCATCACCAGCATGCCCATGCCGATAATCCCGAAAATGCTGACGGGCTGGATGAACCACAACTGACGGAAAAACGGATAAGCGATAAAAGCCCACGTCCCGGCAATCGGGATGAACAGCCGAATCATCTCACTGCCCGCCCAGGAGGCCACTCCCCCCGGCACAAACCAGCGATAGCCGGTTTTGGCGTGAAAATCGCGTTGTCCGCCATCGGTCAGCAGGCTGATTCCGCCCGCGATGAGCGGCAGCCAGACCATAAACGTCCCAATCGGGGCAAAGACCGGGCCGAGATAGCCTTGCAGCCAAACGGCAACCCCAACTGCCGAGGCCAGCGAGGAAAGTTTTTTGGGCATGATGCGGTATTGGGCAATCAAAACCGGCACAAACCCGAACAGGGCCAGCGGCCAGATTTCATAGGGCGGAAAGGCCAGCACAAAGGCCAGGCCGCCCAGCACGGCCAGCGCCAGGCCGAGCAGAATACGGGTGGGGGTGGAAAGGTTGGGGGTGGTCATGAAGTTTTCCTGTTTTGATGAAGATACCGTCCCGAAGGTTTTTGCAAAATGCCAGTTTCGTTTCGGAGTCCTTCGGGACGTTTTGGGCGGATTACCCAATCGTGGGCAGTTTATACTCGCCGTTTTTAATCGTCTCAATGGTTTTTTCGAGCCATTGCAGTTGGGCGATGGCGCTGGCGACGCCGTAATCGACGGTCAGCAGCCAGAAAAAGCGGTTGCGTGGGTCATCTTGACTCATCTCTTCGCGATTTTCTTCCGGGATGGCGCCGTATCCTTGCAGGCGTTTTCGGTACATCCCGCGCTGATGTTCGAGCAGGGCGATGATTTTTTCGTCGCTCAGATTCCCGGCAAAGAAGACCTGAATCAGCCAGGCCAGGCGGGTTTCGGCGGGTGGTTGAGGCGTTTCAAGCCAACGCAACAATTCGTTTTTTCCGGTTTCGGTAATACTATACATCTTGCGCGGCGGCTTCGGTTCCTGCGGGATGGTTTCGACCGTCACCCACGCGTCGGCCTCCATGCGTCCCAGGGTTTTGTATATCTGACTCTGCACCGCCGGCCAGAAATGGGCTACCGAGGTATCGACGATTTTTTTCAGGTCGTAACCGGTCATCGGTTCGTAGTTGAGAAAGCCAAGAATGGCGTGTTCGAGGGACATATTGCGTAATCCTTTATTAGACCTTTTGCAAAAGTATTTGATGTTGGTGCATGAACGTCCTTCGACCCTTCGACACGGTGAGCGAAAAGACGAACCGTCAGGACATCGCTTCGCTTTTTTGCCAAATGTGCCAAGTCCTGAGCGGAGGGCGAAGCCTATTTTGCGAAGCCCGTAGTCGAAGGACGCTCCGCTCAGGACTTATGCAAGAAGTCTATTGAATCTTAAACGGCTGGCGCTGTTTATAGGTCAATGAACGCCAAACCCATTCGAGCGGCCCAAACTGGAAGCGTGAAAGCCACCAGACGCTAATCGGAATTTGGACAAGATAAATGCCAAAGACAATGCCCCACAACCCCGCCGGGCCGACCTGTTCAAACAGGCCCAGCCCGTAGCCGTTGAAAATGAACGCGCAAATCACCGAATGGGCGATGTAATTGCTCAGCGCCATGCGCCCCACCTTGCCAATCGGGGCCAGGATTTTCTTGCCAGTTTCGCTCAGGGAGAGCAGGCACAATCCGCTGACGTAGGCTGCGCTCAGTACCGGCGAACCGAGGGCAAATCCCAGGCTCGACAGCCAGGCGTCTTCGACAAAAACGAACAGCGCGTTGAAACCCAATCCGGCCAGCAGCCCCCAAAGGGCGATTTTTTGGAGCAAGGCGCGGTGTTCGCCCAATCGCTCAAAGAACTTGGTGCGTCCCACCAGCAGGCCCATCAGGAAGAGGGCCATCACCGTCCCGCCCTGGGTCAGGCCAATGATGAAGAAGGATGCCAATGCACCCCAAATCTGAAAAAGGACAACCTCCAAAAATGAGCCGTTGTTGTAAACCTGACGCGCCATGCCAACCACGTCCATCATACCTTCGGGCAGTTCGCCGCCGCTGCCGGCCGGGCCGCCGAGCAAACCGAGAAACAGGAAGCCGATCACAAAGAAAATGCCCGCCCAAATGAGCAGGGTGCGGTCAGTGCGTTTGCGGAAGGCTAATAAGGCGAAGCCAAACAGGGCGTAGTGGCGCAGGATGTCGCCGACAAAAAAGAGCGCGGCGTGCAGCAGGCCAAAGCCAAACAAAATCCACAGTCGGCGCGGGTAGAATGAGCGCACATCCGCGCCTTTGGTCTCGGCGCGGGCCAGTTGGACGGAAAATCCCAACCCGAACAGGAAGGAAAAAATCACGTAGAACTTTCCTTCGGTGAAAAACAACATCAGGGTTTTGGCAAGTTGATCGTGCCAGGGCCATTCCGGCTCAACGTACCCCGGCAGGAAGTTGGGGCTGGACATGCCGTAGATATTTACGGCCAGGATGCCGAAAATGGCAAACCCGCGCAGGATGTCGAGAATGTCGATGCGCTCGTTCTTCGATACGGGGCGCATGGATTGGGGGGAGGCAGTGGTCATTTGGGATTCTCCTGTATGTAAAAAATATACGTTCGTGGTACTATGTCATTGATGATATAGTACCACGAACGTATATAATGTCAAGAGAGTTGGTTGTGCTTATTCTATAGACCTCTTGCAAAAGTCATCAATGGCAGCCTATAAGTGTCCTTCGACTGCGCTTTTTTGCATAAAGCATTGCCGTCCTGAGCGGAGGGCGAAGCG
>DAOUML010000102.1:0-8466 GCA_034411635.1 Anaerolineales bacterium | reverse complement strand
CGACTTCGCTTTTTTGCCAAAGTTGCCAAGTCTTGAACGGAGGGCGAAGCCTATTTTGCGAAGCCCGCAGTCGAAGGACGCTCCGCTCAGGACTTGGACACTTGTCTTGGCACTATTAGCACAAAAACGACTTTTAGATTTGGAATTGCTGTTGTAAATAAATTCTATCACCAAATCAACTTGCAATATTGACAACCAGAAATTTCAAGCAGAAACCAACTTCACCCGATTTTTATTGTAAAATAAACCCATGTCTAAACCATTAAAAATTCTCTTTCTTGCCTCCGAAGCCGACCCCTTTGTCAAAGTCGGCGGGCTGGGCGATGTCGCCGGGTCGCTGCCCTATGCCCTGCGCTCCCTGCCCAGCCACAAACTGGACGTGCGCCTGGTGCTGCCCTTTCACGCCTCCATTCGCGGCGAAGGACTAACCCTCAGCCGCGAAGCAGTCTTTACAATCAAACGCAATGAACTCGAAGTGCCGGCCCAGGTCTTTCGCGCCAATATCAAAGGCCTGCCGGTTTATCTCATTTCTGGCGCGCCCATCACCGGCTCGCAAAAAGTATACGACCCCAACCCCTACGCCGACGGAGAAAAATACACCTTCTTCTCGCTGGCTGCCCTGCAAATGGCGCGCGTCTTCGACTGGCGGCCCGACATCGTTCACACCAACGACTGGCACACCGCCGCCGCTGTCTACAAAGTGCGCCAAATGCAGGATGACCCCTTCTGGAAGGGAGTCAAAACCATTTTCTCGGTTCACAACCTCGGCTACATGGGCGCAGAGGCCGAAAACGTCTTGCCAGCCTATGGCCTGCCGCCCATCCCCGAACCGCTCTACCCCGAATGGGCTTGCCGCCAGCCCCTGCCGCAAGCCCTGTGGGCCGCCGATGAAATTATCGCCGTCTCCCCCTCTTACGCCCTCGAAATTCAAACCCCCGAATACGGCTACGGACTGGAAACCTTCCTGCAAAGCCGCCGCGAAACCGTTACCGGCATCATCAATGGCATCGATTACAGCCTGTGGGACCCCGCCAGCGACGAAAGCCTCGAACAAAAATTCTCCGCCGACGACCTGATCGCGCGCGCCGCCAACAAAACCGCCCTCAAAGCCCAGTTCAACCTCAATATGGACAAAGACGCCCCCCTGCTCGCCATGATTACGCGCATGGACTACCAAAAAGGCGTCGATATTGCTCTGGGCGCGCTCCGCCAAATCACCGACCAACCCTGGCAAGCCATCCTGCTCGGAACCGGAAACGCCGAACTCGAATGGCAGGCCCGTCAACTCGAAGCCGACTTCCCCAACCGCATCGCCGCCATCATCCGCTTCGACGCCAAACTCTCACGCCAAATCTACGCCGCCGCCGATATCATCCTCATGCCCTCGCGCTACGAACCCTGCGGCCTGGCCCAAATGATCGCCATGCGCTACGGCGCCATCCCACTGGCCCGCGCCACCGGCGGCCTGCGCGACACCATCGCCGACGGGCGCACCGGCTTCCTCTTCGCCGATTCATCGCCCAACGTCATGGCCGCCACCCTGCGCCGCGCCCTCAAAGCCTTTGAAAAACGCTCCAAATGGGAAGAAATGCAGCGCATCGCCATGTATGAAGATTTCTCCTGGGAAAAATCAGCCGTGAAATACGCTGAGTTGTATCAGCAGTTGATTGGTTAAAACATTCTCTCTACGAGGCACTTATGACATTCACCCGCTCCTCCGGCATTCTGCTCCACCCCACCTCCTTTCCCGGCCCCTACGGAATCGGCGATCTGGGCCACTTCGCCTACCGCTTCATCGATTACCTGGCCGAAAGCGGCAGCAAACTCTGGCAAGTTCTACCGCTCGGCCCCACCAGTTACGGCGATTCACCCTACCAGTGCTTCTCGGCCTTCGCCGGCAACCCTTACCTCGTCAGCCCCGATTTCCTGATCGAAGAAGGCCTGCTCAACCTCGAAGACCTGGCCGACATGCCCCAATGGGACCCCAACAAGGTAGATTTTGGACTGATCTACCTCTGGAAGCCCAAACTGCTCGATAAAGCCTTTGCCCGCTTCGAAAGCGTTGCCAGCGACTCGCTGCGCGACGAATGGGCCGCATTCCGTCAAACCAACGCCGCCTGGCTCGAAGATTACGCCCTCTTCATGGCCCTCAAAGACGCCAACGGCGGCGTATCCTGGAACGAATGGCCCGCCCCACAACGTGACCGCGACCCCAAAACCATGCGCGAAGCCCGCAAACTGCTGGCCGATTCGATCAGCCGCCAGATGTTCCGCCAATTCCTCTTCTTCCGTCAGTGGAACAAATTGCGCCAATACGCCAACGAAAAAGGCATTCAGATTATCGGCGACATCCCCATCTTCGTCGCCATGGACTCCTCCGACGCCTGGGCCAACCCCGAACTGTTCTACCTCGATGAAGCCGGCCAACCAACCGTCGTGGCCGGGGTCCCGCCGGATTACTTCTCGCCCACCGGCCAGTTATGGGGCAACCCGCTCTACCGCTGGGATGCGCACAAAGCCGACGGCTACCAATGGTGGATCGAGCGCATCCGCGCCACCCTGTCCACCGTCGATATCGTTCGCATCGACCACTTTCGCGGCTTTGCCGGCTACTGGGAAGTTCCCGGCGACGCCGAAACCGCCGTAAACGGACGTTGGGTTCCCGGCCCCGGCATCGAACTCTTCCACGCCATCGGCAAAGCGTTGGGCGACCCCTCAAAACTCGGGGCAGGCCTGCCCATCATCGCCGAAGACCTGGGCGAAATCACCCCAGATGTGATCGAACTGCGCGACGCGCTCGGCCTGCCCGGCATGAAAATCTTCCAATTCGGCTTTTCTGGCCCCGATAACCCCTTCCTGCCGCATCATTACCCCGAAAACTGCATCGTTTACACCGGCACCCACGACAACGACACCGCCCTGGGCTGGTACCGCACCTGCCCGCACCACGAACGCGATTTCTACCACCGCTACCTGGGCCGCGATAACGCCAACGTGCCAGGCGACATGATTCGCGCCATCTGGTCTTCCGTGGCTGTCTTTGCGATTGCCCCCTTACAGGATTTCCTCGGCCTGGGCAGCGAAGCGCGCATGAACTTCCCCGGCAAAGTGGGCGGCTACTGGGCCTGGCGCATGGACGAAAGCCACCTGAGCGACTGGCTCATGGGGCGGCTGAAAGAACTCAACTGGTTGTATCAGCGCTAAAAGCACCATACAGGAGTCTGGCCCACCCCTTCCCAATACACGAGATTTCGCACAAAAAGCGCCCCGCCCGGACGGTCACCTGACGGTTTCCACAACGGGTGGGGCTATTTTATATTTGTCCGGCCATCTTTAATGGCGCGGACAGGAGCACGGTCGGCCATCTCTCATGTGAATGCCTCGTCTGCAAAGCCGTAGCCGCGCAGAATTTCCGGCGGGCAAATCCCAAAGGCGCAAAGCCCTCGAGGATTTTTCAAGAATAGAGAGTTGTGAGCGAGAACAACCCGAAACCCGTTGTTGTCGTTGCGGTTGTTCGGATTGTTCCTGTTGCGGCGCGCCGCGCGCACGTTCTGACGGTTGTTGTTAAACGAACCGCCGCGCAGCACGCGGTTGCTTTTGACCGGCCCCTTGCAGTTTTTAAGCAGCCGAAGCCGCGGACTGCCAGCAAAAAAAAAATTCGGCCGCCTTCGGCGGCAGGCAAAACCCATCAGAGTTTCAGAGTTCAGAGATACAGAGTTCAGAGATATCATGAGAGCATGGGAGCGAGAACAACCCGAAACCCGTAGAGGTCGAGGCGGAGGTACGGATAGTCCCAGTAGCGGCGCGCCGCGCGCACGTTCAGACGGTAGTTGAAAAACGAACCGCCGCGCAGCACGCGGTGGCCAGATTTATTCTCATCTTCACGGCCATCCTGCGATTTATAGGGATATTTCTCAAACAGGCTATGCGTCCACTCCCAAACATTGCCAGACATCTGCTCGACGCCATACGGCGAAGCGCCCTGTGGGTAAGCCTCCACCGATACGGTATCCATCTTGCTGTTTTCGTAGAAATTCAACCGCTTGGGGTCAAAGTCATTGCCCCAGGGGTAAATATTGCCATACTGCCCGCGGGCGGCTTTCTCCCATTCGGCTTCGGAAGGCAGGCGGAAAACGAAGGAACCAAAACGCTCCTCGGCTAAAAGAGTCTGTGCTTCCTGCCTGGTCAACCAGCGAACATATTCCATCGCATCCTGCCAGGTGACCGCGACCACCGGGTGGTTGGCCTTTTCTTCAATGCCGCTTTTCGGCCCGCGCGGGTGCAGCCAGTTCGCGCCTTTGGTGTCTTTCCATTCCTTGCCATCATAGGCCCAGGCAGAGCCTTTTTCTTCGGCAGTGGTCTTGTATCCGGTGGCCTTTACAAACGTGGCAAACTGCTCATTCGTAACCGTAAAACGCGCCAGCCAGTAATCATACGGGATTTCGACCGTGTGCTGGGGCTTTTCGTCATCGTAGGCATCCTTGTCCGCGTCCTTGCTGCCCATCAGGAACTTGCCCGCCGGAATGCGGCAAAGTTCGATGCCGTCAACTGTCAGGCGGTCGGCGTTGCGCGAGATACTATCTCGCGTTACGGGGCTTTTCTCGTGGCGGGTGATGTCATCTTGCGCTACAGGTTCAACGGAAATTGATTTTTCGGAAATTTCTTCCAGCGATTCAGGCAAAGCCTGGTCGGCTTTTGGCGGGCCTGCCTCCCGCGGCGCGCTCATGTAGAGCAAACTCTCCAGAGTGCGGTGGTCAAAGCGGGCGCGCATCGGCTGAATTTCGCGCAAGACGCGCCGCATCTGGTCGGTCAGGTCGCTTTTGAAACTGGCGCTGGCGGCTTCGTCCCCTTCGGCCCATTTGAAGGCGTTTTCAATCAATTCGCCCATCAACTCATAATCAATCTCGCGTTCCGGGCGCATCCCATACACCCGGTTGCGAAACGCGAATGAGGAGCGCATCAGCACTTCCCACGAAACAAAGGTATCGAAATCAATGCCCTCGGTTTGGCCGGTGTTTTGCAGGATGGCCCAACGCAGTTGCAAGTCATTCAGCGAGGTCTTGACCTTGCGCAGGTTGGCTTCGGCCCCGGCCACCACGGTTTTCCAATGCCGGTAAAGCGGCGAATCGCGGCTGATTTGCGACTCGACATATTCGTCCATGCGATTTTGGGGAATCAGTGGCAGTTTGAAGCGCAATTGAATGATTTTCTCGATGTAATCATCGGTCTTGTGGTCTTTGATGTCTTTGTAGTGCTGCTGGACTGCCTGCTGAATGAGATTAACATCCGCGCCCAATACAAAAACGCAGCCGGGCTTATCGAGAAAGAGTTTGATCGCTTCCAGCACCTGCACAGTCTTTTCGGGCAGGCAACGATCCAGGTCGTCGATGAAGACCACCAGCACGCCCTGGGCCGGGTCGATTTTGGTCTTATCCAATTGACGATGCACCCAGGCAGCCATCAGGCGGTCAAAGGCTTCATCAAACAGGTCAAGCGTGGCAGTTTTCTCGGCCAGCGGCGCAGTTTTGGCTTCGCCAGTCGAAGGCTGAACATCGCCAAAAGGCGTTTTTATCGAGAACCAGCCCAAAACAGTATTAATCACATCGCGCCGGTCTTGCAGCGGGTCGAGAATGGCCGCCGCGCCCTTGCTGATAAAATCGTCGGCGTACATGGTCTGGACAATGACGCGCACCAGGGCCACCAGCAACTCGTCTTCGTCAGCATACTTCCAGGCATTAAACCAGACCGTTTTACAGCGTCGGAACTCTTGCTCATAAAACTCGTCCATGCCGATAAAATCGGGGACGCCCTCAACTCCGGGAGCAAGCAGGCTGGTCTGATCAAGCATTTCGCGAATCAGTTTCAACAGGGTGGTCTTGCCCGCCCCCCAAAGGCCGTCCACGCCAATGGTCAGCGGGGTTTTTGTGCCTGTGGCGGCCACCAAACGCGCCAGGGTAATGGCATATTGTTTGAAATCGAAGTTGGCAACCTCGTTGGCCTTTCTGTCTTTCTCTGCCTCAATCGGCAGGTCTGACAAAAGTTGCGGTGTCGCGTATTTTGCTAATTTTTCACTCATAACCACTCCCCGGTGCAAGGCAGGACAAGATAGGCCCATTATACCGAACAAAAAGCCCCGCCCGAAAAGATGAAGTTTTTTTCGCTACCCGCTTACCCCAAGAACCTCCGAATTTCTGGCAGAACCACATCGCTTTGCTGTTCGGGGAACCAGTGATTAAACTGATCGTAGACAATCATGCGGCAATCGGGCCGGGAGAGAAGATGCCGCTCGAAGGCAGCCGTTGAGGCGATGCGGTCGAGGCGGGCGCGCAGGTATAAAACCGGAAAGGGAAAATCAAGGTACTCCTGGCGATAAAACAGAAAGAACAAGGCCTGCGGCAGAATGGTCAGGAACAAACTGGGGCGATCCCAGTAATGGTAGGCGTCCTGCCACAAATCCAGCGCCGTTTCAGCGCGATAGCCGGCCGCGCGTACAATCGAATTCGCAACCGCTTTACGCAAAAAAGGCAAATACCAGGCCGCGCCAAACCAGATTCCGTACAGCCAGGTAAACGCATTTAAACCGTGTTCAAAAACATCATAACGAAAAGACGAGCCGACTGAAAAAGCGACCAATTTCTCAATGGGCGGGTTCTCTCGTCTGCGCGCCCAGCGCCAGGTGTGGGTCGCGCCCCAATCGTGAGCCAGAATCAGCAATTTACCGGTCGGGCTCTGGCGGGCCAGGCCATCCAGGGTTTCGTCAAATTCGCGGGCCATGACGCCCCGCGCCAACTCGCCCAACGGCGGAAAGTTGGGGTTGTCGTGCCGGTTCGGGAAGGCGTAGGTGTAGATGCTGCGTCCGGCCAGCCAGGGTTGGCTGCGCTCCGCTTCGGCGTAGTACGCCGCGAACATGGCCGGGGAATCGGGAAAACCGTGAATAAAAACCACCGGGCTTTTGTTTGCATGTTCAGGTTGATGCAGGCAGGTCAATTTTGCATACATAAGGCAAGGCTCCAATAAACATCGAGAATAGGATTGATTTTAAGCGAAAAGCCCCGCCAAAAGACGAGGCTACTCTTCAATCAAAAATCAGCAATCAAAAATCTTAGGTTCCTTCTTCCCAAGAGTTCAGGTACTTGACCTGTTCTTCGGTCAGGGTGTCAATCTTGACGCCCATCGCGTCCAGTTTGATGCGCGCAATTTCGGCGTCGATATCGGCAGGCACGGAGTAAACCGTATTGTCGAGTTTGTCGGCGTTCTTGAGCATGTATTCCGCCGAAAGGGCCTGATTGGCAAAAGACATGTCCATCACCGAAGCCGGGTGGCCTTCGGCGGAGGCCAGGTTGATCAGGCGGCCCTCGCCGAGGATGTTAATCTTGCGTCCGTCTTTGGTCTCGTACTGGTCGACAAACGGGCGGACAAGGGTCGGCTCGCCCTTGCTCATGGCAGCCAGGGCCGGGACGTTGATTTCAACGTTGAAGTGGCCGCTGTTCGAGACAATCGCGCCGTCTTTCATGGCCGCGAAGTGGTGGCCGTCGATCACGTTCAGGTCGCCGGTCACGGTGCAGAAGATGTCGCCGACTTTGGCGGCATCGAGCATCGGCATGACCTGGTAACCGTCCATCACGGCTTCGAGGGCCTTGAGCGGGTCGATTTCGGTCACGATGACCTGGGCGCCCATGCCGCGCGCGCGCGAGGCCAGGCCGCGTCCGCACCAGCCGTAGCCGGCCACGACAAAGTTCTTGCCAGCCAGCAAAACGTTGGTCGCGCGAATAATGCCATCGACGGTGCTTTGGCCGGTGCCGTAGCGATTATCGAAGAAGTGCTTGGTCATGGCGTCGTTGACGGCGATGACCGGGAAATTGAGCATTTTGTCGGCGGCCATGGCGCGCAGGCGGATGACCCCGGTGGTGGTCTCTTCAGTGCCGCCGATGATTCCGGGCAGCAGGTCGCGGCGGTCTTTGTGCAGAACCGAGACGAGGTCTGCGCCATCGTCCATGGTCATCTGCGGTTTGTGGTCGAGGGCCGCGCCGAGGTGTTTGTAGTAGGTCACGTTATCTTCGCCCTTGATGGCAAAGGTCGGGATTTCCCAAATGTTGACCAGCGCCGCGGCGACATCGTCCTGGGTCGAAAGCGGGTTGGATGCGGTCAGCACCACGTCCGCGCCACCGGCTTGCAGGGTGCGCATCAGGTTGGCGGTTTCAGCGGTGACATGCAAACAGGCCGACATGCGCACGCCTTTGAGGGGTTTCTCTTTCTCGAAGCGTTCGCGGATCAGGCGCAGAACAGGCATTTCGCGCTCGGCCCAGTCAATTCGGCGGCGTCCGCCTTCAGCCAGGGAAGCGTCTTTAATATCGTAATTGCTCATGGTTTCTCCTGGTATCATGAAATTTGCAGGTGGCCGATACCAGAGCCACCAGTTTGTAGGGTAAAGTATCTCTGGCCCACCGAACGGCGAGGCCGGGTCTC
>DAOUML010000101.1:0-6172 GCA_034411635.1 Anaerolineales bacterium | reverse complement strand
TTAAGGTAATTATTTTGACACGCAGGCCCTGAGCGGAGCGTTCTTCAGCGTAGTCGAAGGGCCGATATGTAAAATTCATTTTCTTAACATCTATAGTTTAGCCGGGTAGGTCTGGGGTCGTCGCCGAATTTCAGAAACACAAAACTCTCGCAGCAAACAATCAACTCGATGATAAGATTAACCATTCTCTATTAACCATCCTCCATTCTGCACTCTTCATTCCGCATTCTTCATTCTGCATTTCCATGCTCTCTCCCTCCTCCCTTGTCCTGGTCTGCTTCCTGCCCCAACCGCGCGATATGGAAATCGCCCGCTTGCTGGGCTGGTACCGCATTCCGCTCAAATCGGCGCCCAAAGTTGTCAGCGTCGATTACCTGGCCTTTTACCAGCCGGCCAGTTTCGGCGAGCGCGGCGCGCGCATCGAGTACATCGCCCCCCTGCGCGGACACGAACTGACCACCCGCGCCGACCTGCTGCGCGACGAGGCCGATCATCCCCGCGCGCGCGAGGAATATTACAAACTGCAACTCGGCGCGCTCGAAAGGCTCAAAAACCCCATTTCGGCTGAAAAATGGCGGCGGGTCACTTTCTTCTATTCAACCGGCGAATATCTGCTGCAAGCCCGCAACCTGGCAGAGTTGATTGTCCGCGACGATGAACGCGCCCTGCTCTGGAAATCGCTGCGCGAACGCGCCCAATCGGCTCAATACCGTACCGCCGCCGACCTGCCCGAAGCCGATCTGCCGCCGGAACTCTTGCTGGCCTTGCTGGGAATCAAGGATTTTGCCGGCCAATATGCTCCCAATAAGGAATAACGTGCCAGAACCCAACCAACAACCATCTTCTGAACCCGTATGGACTTATCGCGGCTACCAACTTAAGTCAAGCGAGTTTACTACCGCAATGGTGCATCTCTTTCGCGCTGAAATTCAACGCGCCAACGTCTGGCGGCAGCGCCTCGACACCACCACCAACTGGGCGGTTGTTACCACCGGCGCGGCGATTTCCTTCGCGTTTACCCAGGCGCAGGGCAGTCATATTGTCATTCTGCTCAATATTTTACTGGTAACGATTTTCCTGATCATGGAAGCCCGCCGCTATCGCTATTACGAACTGTGGGCCTCGCGCGTGCGCCTGATGGAAACCGACTTTTACGCCGCCATGCTCGTTCCGCCCTTTCATCCCTCGCCCGATTGGGCCGAGAGCCTGGCCGAAAGCCTGCTCACCCCGCACTTTCCCATCTCCTCCTGGGAGGCCATCGGACGCCGCCTGCGGCGCAATTACCTGTGGATTTACGCGATTGTTGGCCTATCGTGGGTTGCCAATTTGTGGTTGATGCCCACCCCGGTTAATGACCTGCCGCACTTCATCGAACGCGCCGCCATTGGCGGGCTTTCCGGCCAGATTGTCCTCGGCCTGGTTGCCGCTTATTTTTTCGCGCTCGCCATCCTCGCCATTTTTACCCTCAATCTGCGCCAGGCCAGCGGAGAAGTTTTGCCGCGCTTCGACCTGCCCCATCTTAACCTGGGCAGTCCAAAAGCCTGGTTTCGGCCCTCCGCCCGCCGTCAGCAACTGCTCACCTTCATCATCACCAATCGCCCCGAACCTGTCTCTGCCGCCATTCTAAGCGACATGCGCCGCGGCGCAACCATTGTCGATGGCAAAGGCGCTTACAGCGGCCAGCCCCATAGCGTTCTAATGGTTGCGCTTACCGCCACCGAAATTACCCAACTCAAAGCCCTGGTTGCCCAGGTCGACCCACACGCCTTTGTCATCGTTTCGCCGGCCCAATCAGTGTACGGGGGCGGGTTTAGCCCATTGGATGAAAAAAAATGAACCAGCCCGAACCCATCGCCCCCGACCATCTCAGGCAAATCATGGAAGCCTTGCGCGCCATTCCAAAAAGCGCATACCGCCCCGCAATGATTGTAGACTTGCTGGCCCGCCGCGATGAAGTGGGTGAACTTGCGCGCATGTTAGATTCAATGGCCCGCGAGATTCTCTTCAAAGAACGCCAGCGCCAACTGTTGCGCACCGTCATCCCCATTGGCGTATCCCTTTCTGCCGAAAAAGACTTCAACCGCCTGCTCGAAACCGTCGTCTTGCAGGCCCAGGAAATCACCCACGCCGACGCCGGAACCCTCTACCTGCTCGAAGAAGACCAGCACCTGCGCTTCATGATTGTTCGCAACACATCCCTCAACCTCGCCACCGGCGGCACCAGCGGCAACCCGGTCACATTCCTGCCCATCCCACTTTACAAACCCGATGGGCAGCAAAACCGCGCCAACGTTGCCTCCTATGCCGCCCTCACCGGCGAACGAGTCAACATTCCCGATGCCTACCAGGCCGAAGGCTTCGACTTCACCGGCACAAAACTATTCGACCAGCGCACCGGCTACCGCTCAAAATCCTTCTTCGCCTTCCCGCTCGAAAACCAAACCGGCAAAGTCATTGGCGTTTTGCAACTCATCAACGCCAAAGACCCCGAAACTGGTCAAATCATCCCCTTCCAACCCGACGACGTTCTGGAAAGCCTGGTTATGCTCGCCTGCGCCGCCCTCGATGGCTACATCCGCGAACAACGTTTGCGCCAGGAAATCGCCAAACTACGCATCGAAATCGACGAAACCCGACGCGCTCACCAGGTAGCCGAAATTACCGAAACCGAATACTTCAAATTCTTGCAAGCCAAAGCCAGCGAAATGCGCCGAAAAATATCAGGACAGGAGTGAACCGCTATGAAAACCACCCTCATCAAAAACGGGACGATCATCACCGCCGCCGATACCCTCAAAGCAGACCTTCTCATCGAAGGCGAACAAATCCGTTTAATCGGCTCGTCCCTGACCGCCCCACCCGACGCCCTGGTCATCGACGCGATGGGCAAATTCCTACTTCCCGGCGGAATTGACCCACACTGCCACTTCGACCTGCCCATGTTCGGCACCGTCTCCTCTGACGATCACTACACCGGCCACAAAGCCGCCGCATTCGGCGGCACCACCACCGTAATGGACTTTGCGCCCCTGCCCCCCCCTGCCCCCCCCCATTTACGAAGCAAATGGGGGGGGATGAAGGGGGGGGCAGAAGAGTGGCTCCAAAAATCCGCCAAAGCCGCCATCGACTACTCCTTCCACATGAACCTGACCCAATTCGACGACGACATCGCCGCCGAACTCCCGTCTCTGGTCGAAATGGGCATCACCACCCTCAAAGTTTTCACCGCCTACAACAACCGCCTGCGCCTTGATGATGGGGCCATCTTCCGGGCCATGCGCGAGGCCAAAAAATATGGCATGTTGGTCATGGCCCATTGCGAAAATGGCGATGTCATTGAGCCGCTCATCGCCGAAGCCCTGGCCGCCGGGCACACTACCCCCGAATGGCACGCTCACACCCGCCCGGCCTGGGGCGCGGTTGAATCGACCTTGCGCCTGGCTGCCATGTCTGCCCAGGCCGAGTGCCCGGCCTACATCGTCCACATGAACGCCGGCGGCGAGGCCGATATGCTCCAATATGCCCGCCAACGCGGCGCGCCGGTGATGGGCGAAACCTGTCCGCCGTATTTGTTCTTTACCGTGGAACATCTCAAACGTCCCGATGGCGCGAAGTGGATTTGCTCGCCGCCCATGCGCAGCGAGGCCGACAATGCCCGCCTGTGGGACGCGCTTGCAGACGGCGACATCCAGACCGTTGGCACCGACCACTGCCCCTTCTTCTTCGATGGCACGAAAGCGATTATTTATGAAGGTAAGGAAATTGCCATCCCTGGCAAAGAACTTGGCGCGCGCGATTTCACCAAAATCCCCAACGGCCTGCCCGGCGTGCAGGACAGACTCCCGATTTTGTGGACCACCGGCGTCAACAGCGGCAGAATTACCCCCAACCAGTTCGTCGCCCTGACTTCGACCAATCCGGCCAAAATTTTTGGCCTGTATCCGCGCAAAGGCACGCTGGCCCCCGGCGCCGATGCCGACATAGTCCTCTGGGATCCGGCCAAAAAAGTGACCTACGGCGTGGCCCATAGCCACCAGCGCACCGATTACAACCTGTACGAAGGCTGGGAATTAACCGGCTACCCCGAAAAAGTCTTCCTGCGCGGCAAATTGATTGTTGATGGCGAGCAATGGCTCGGTAAATCGGGTGAAGGACAGTTCTTGAAACGCAGCCCCGGAGAAGTTTTGTAGCGTTATTATTTCGCTATTTGCCTGTAATCACGGTTAAAATATACCAGCGGCCAGCCCTCCTTCAGATTTTTGGCAGCCAGCACATCGCCGATAAAAATCGTATGATCGCCCGATTCAAAACTATCAACTACCCGGCAATCGAAACAGGCCAGGCTTTCTGCCAGCAACGGCGCGCCGGTTTGCAGGCGCAGGGTTTCCAGCCCCTCGAATCGGCTCAGCGCATCCGAGATTCGTCCCGCAAACCGGTCTGAAATCTCGCGCTGGGTTTCGGCCAGCAGGCTCACGCCAAAAATGCCCGATTCACGAATTAACCCATGCGTGCGGACATTGTTCGTGATCGCCACCAACACCTGCGGCGGCGTTACCGATAACGAAGTGAACGAACTGACAGTCATGCCGTGCTGCGTCCCTGCGTGCGCTGAAGTGACAATGGTTACGCCAGTGGCCCACGAGCGCATGGCCTGGCGGAAAAGTTCTTGTTCTACGGTCATAATACTCCCAGGTATTTTTTCAAAGATAATACTTGCCCGCCAGGGCCGAGTCAAGTCAGAGAATTGTTAGAGTTTTGAAAAACGACCAAATTACTCCAAAACACTTGCCAGCCAACCTCCTTTTAAGGTACTATAATATCAATCTATGGATACCCCCCGCGAAACATCCTCCCACCGCCTCGCGCGCTTCCCGGCCATTTTGCAAACCACCTTACTGGTAGCCGCATTGATCGCCACCTTGTTTACAGCCTTTCCACCCAAAGGCCTGTTTTCTGGCAACATTTCAGAACAAATATCAGGCATGTTAACCGGCCAGCCGGAGGGCCTCGATGCGCAAGGAACGCCCCTGCCCCAGGTACGCATCGGGATTGTCGCCGGGCATTACGGCTATGATTCCGGCGCAGTGTGTGAAAATGGCATCACCGAAGTAGAAATCAACTTCAAACTCGCCACCATCGTTCAGCAAAAACTGGTCGCTCAGGGCTTTCAGGCCGATGTTTTGGAAGAGTTTGACCCGCGCCTGAACAATTACCGCGCCGCGGCCCTGGTCTCCATCCATAACGACTCCTGTATCTTCGTCAACGACCAGGCCACTGGCTTCAAAGTAGCCGCCGCCATGAGCGCGCGCGATATGAAACTCGCCAATCGTCTTTCCCTCTGCCTGCGTGACCGCTATCAGCGCGCCACCGGCCTGCCCTGGCACGACAGCATCACCAACGACATGACCTACTACCACGCCTTCGACGAAGTCAGCCCCAACACCCCGGCGGCCATCATCGAAACCGGTTTTATGTATTTAGACTACGAAATTCTCACCCAACAACCCGACCTGATCGCCGCGGGCGTGGTCGATGGCATTCTCTGTTTTGTCAATAACGAAAGTATTTTACCGGCAGCCCCATGAACCCCAATCGCCTCGCCGCATTTACCGCCATTCAAAACGCCCAACAGGCCCTCAAAGACCACAACAAACAACTGGCCCGTCGCTACGCCGTTCAGGCCGCCCAACTGGCCCCCGAACTGGAAGAAGCCTGGCTAATGATGGCCGCAGTCGCCAGCCCGCGCGCCAGCCTGGCCTACCTCGAAAAAGCCCTGCAAATCAATCCGCAAAGCGAACGCGCCCGCAAAGGCATGGCCTGGGCGCGTTCACGCATACAGGCCCAAAACCTCGAAAAAACCGCCCCCCGGCGCATTGCCCCCGCCCCACCGCCAATCGCCGCCACCCAACCGGCGCGCATCCTTGCGCCCGCCCCCCAACCTGTCGCACCCGAAACCCAGCGCAAACTCTCCTTTGCCTCCCCGCTGGTCTTGCTCATCCTGCTCGTTTGCCTGCTCATCCCCTTCGCAATCTGGATGGGCGCCACCCCCGCCCTGGCCTTCTTCACCAGTAACCCGCTTGCGCCGCAGGGCGGCGTTGCCTGGGCTGAAGTACAAATCGAAAAACCGACCTACACCCTCACCCCCACCAGCACCTTCACCCCCACCCCCACC
>DAOUML010000100.1:0-3147 GCA_034411635.1 Anaerolineales bacterium | reverse complement strand
GAAGGCAGGTCGCACTGCTGAACAGGATGTCATAATCCATGTGTTTCAGTATCCGCTGATTGGATCGAGGGGGTGAAGGAATTCAAGCACTAGTAGAATCAATGCAGTAAACAAAGTTTCAGTATCCGCTGATTGGATCGAGGGGGTGAAGGAACAGAGCCATGATTATTTCCTCAAAAGCCGAACAAGTTTCAGTATCCGCTGATTGGATCGAGGGGGTGAAGGAACCGCCAAATTGACCTGAGCGGAGCATTCAGGACACGTTTCAGTATCCGCTGATTGGATCGAGGGGGTGAAGGTTTCCCGGGCCGCCAGCGCGACCGCGGCGTTTTGCGTTTCAGTATCCGCTGATTGGATCGAGGGGGTGAAGGAGTGGGGGATTCCCTACAACTTCTTCGCGCTGGCGTTGTTTCAGTATCCGCTGATTGGATCGAGGGGGTGAAGGAAATCGAGCGGATCAGTTTGGGCGCAGGCTTGACCGTTTCAGTATCCGCTGATTGGATCGAGGGGGTGAAGGGCTTAACTTCCAGTTGGAAAAACTCGACGATTACTTGGTTTCAGTATCCGCTGATTGGATCGAGGGGGTGAAGGGGCAATCTCTGCCCACTTCATGCCGTACTCATCGCGAGTTTCAGTATCCGCTGATTGGATCGAGGGGGTGAAGGCATCAGAACAAGGTAACTTTTGTCCGTTGCTTTCGTGTTTCAGTATCCGCTGATTGGATCGAGGGGGTGAAGGTACCTTTACCGTTTAGTATAAGCGGAGGTTATAAGGTTTCAGTATCCGCTGATTGGATCGAGGGGGTGAAGGGATTACAAAATTGAAAGATATCCCAAACATCAACGAGTTTCAGTATCCGCTGATTGGATCGAGGGGGTGAAGGGACTCGTGACCGGTTATCCATATAATAGACGTAGGTGTTTCAGTATCCGCTGATTGGATCGAGGGGGTGAAAGTTCACGAAGTGCGAACCGTGATAAGTTACCAGCGGGGTTTCAGTATCCGCTGATTGGATCGAGGGGGTGAAGGGAAAATATATCCTTATTCTTAAAAATCCTTCTAGAGGTTTCAGTATCCGCTGATTGGATCGAGGGGGTGAAGGTTTTGGCGCGCAGGTACGAGATTGTTTGCCGCCAGTGTTTCAGTATCCGCTGATTGGATCGAGGGGGTGAAGGCGAGCAAGATTATCTTTTGCTCCACAGCGTCAAGTTGGTTTCAGTATCCGCTGATTGGATCGAGGGGGTGAAGGTCCCAAGTGTCAATCGCCAGTCCTTATGACACGTTGTTTCAGTATCCGCTGATTGGATCGAGGGGGTGAAGGTACCATAACCCATCGTTTGTGACCGCGCTCAAGTTTGGTTTCAGTATCCGCTGATTGGATCGAGGGGGTGAAGGACTCCTGCGGGAGATTGGTGATGCTGTTGCAAATGAGTTTCAGTATCCGCTGATTGGATCGAGGGGGTGAAGGCCGTCGGCCGCGAAGTCGTTACCATGAGCATCACACGTTTCAGTATCCGCTGATTGGATCGAGGGGGTGAAGGTCGCCAGCCCAGGTCGCCAGCCCAGGTCGCCAGTGCGTTTCAGTATCCGCTGATTGGATCGAGGGGGTGAAGGCTATAGAAATTCCAATGAGCGTGGTTCTTATGTGGTCGTTTCAGTATCCGCTGATTGGATCGAGGGGGTGAAGGTAACGGAGGATAAAATGCTACAAATCGACAGACCGCGTTTCAGTATCCGCTGATTGGATCGAGGGGGTGAAGGAGTGTTACCCACTTATCCCTCCGGTAGACATTTCTAGTTTCAGTATCCGCTGATTGGATCGAGGGGGTGAAGGTCCTCTATCCTCGATTTGTCAGGGTTCACAAGTATTGGTTTCAGTATCCGCTGATTGGATCGAGGGGGTGAAGGACCGCAAACGCTGCACCAACTTTCCACCGCTCTTGGGTTTCAGTATCCGCTGATTGGATCGAGGGGGTGAAGGTCATCCAAGATTTTGCTTTTTCCCTTCTTCGTCTCTGTTTCAGTATCCGCTGATTGGATCGAGGGGGTGAAGCAACATTGGTCAATTGGATTGCACCCGTACATATCGTTTCAGTATCCGCTGATTGGATCGAGGGGGTGAAGGTACAAACAAGTTTCCCCTTCCATCTCCCAGCTCAGCGTTTCAGTATCCGCTGATTGGATCGAGGGGGTGAAGGGCAACATTGGTCAATTGGATTGCACCCGTACATATCGTTTCAGTATCCGCTGATTGGATCGAGGGGGTGAAGGATTATCTTTGAGTATTCGTACTATAATCCGCAACTTGTTTCAGTATCCGCTGATTGGATCGAGGGGGTGAAGGCAGCCGAGACCACGCGCAGCGAAAGCGTGCTGAAATGTTTCAGTATCCGCTGATTGGATCGAGGGGGTGAAGGTATAAAAACCAGCCAAGAGTATTTCGACCCGCACGGTTTCAGTATCCGCTGATTGGATCGAGGGGGTGAAGGTCATCACCCCATCGCTGGGCGCGCAGTTCACACAGCGTTTCAGTATCCGCTGATTGGATCGAGGGGGTGAAGGCACGCACAATTCAGGCAATCATCGACCTGGCAGTCAGTTTCAGTATCCGCTGATTGGATCGAGGGGGTGAAGGACGCCCTCCCGCAAGCAGGTGAAGCCAGCCGTTAGCGTTTCAGTATCCGCTGATTGGATCGAGGGGGTGAAGGACGCTAAGACTGTGCCGCTCGGCAATTTGTGCAAATCGTTTCAGTATCCGCTGATTGGATCGAGGGGGTGAAGGTGAAGTAGTGTATGAGAAATGCACTGTACTATATCGGTTTCAGTATCCGCTGATTGGATCGAGGGGGTGAAGGGAAGCCAGTGCAGGAAGCCAGTGCGTTTCAGTATCCGCTGATTGGATCGAGGGGGTGAAGGCGAATTAAGCGCATGTTGGCGGTTGTGGTGGTCGTTGGTTTCAGTATCCGCTGATTGGATCGAGGGGGTGAAGGCAAATCTCAACCCCTTTGGAATGGTAATCCATGCCTCAGTTTCAGTATCCGCTGATTGGATCGAGGGGGTGAAGGCCCAACCGGGCAAATCTGGATAAAATCCAACGCCTGTTTCAGTATCCGCTGATTGGATCGAGGGGGTGAAGGGGAAGGACAT
>DAOUML010000099.1:0-28187 GCA_034411635.1 Anaerolineales bacterium | reverse complement strand
GCGCCTTTCTGGTTAACTGGCTGGGCAGCCGGAAAGTTCTTGATATGCGCATCGACCAGCAATACCTGCGCAGTACCCCGGTTAACTCGGAAGAAGGCGCGCCGATGGGCGTGGGCATCTGGTATGAGATGTACATCAGCGACCCGGTTTCGTACCTGTTCAAAAACGCCGACCCGCGCGGTTCGCTGGCCGCCAATGTGAGCAACGCGGTGGTGCGCTCGCTCAGTAACATGCCGCTTGAACAGATGCTGATTGACCGGCACGGCATGAGCCGCACCGTGCGCGAAGAAGTTTCGCCACGCTCGAATGAGTGGGGATATAAGTTGGGTTCGGTTTATATCCGCAAAGTGCATTTTCGCGATATTGGCATGATTCAGCAAATCGAAGCCAAGGTGGTTAACCGCCTGCGCCAGGTGACGTCGGCCATCAAGCAGGACGGGGCCAATCAGGTCAACATTATTGCCAGCACAGCGGAGCGTCAGGCGGCGGTTGAGTTTGCCAAGGCCGGGGCCATTCGTCCGCGCATTGTGGGTGAGGCCATGCAGAAGATTTCGGCCAACCCCGAAGTTGGCGCGGCTCTGTTCGAGATTCTGGAAACGCAGAATATTCTGGATGGAAAAGGTCAGTTGACGCTGATTCCGCCGAATAAGGAACTGCTTACCCAGTTATTGACAGCAAACAAGACCAAATAGACAAACCAGAAAAGAGCCAGTGGATTTTTTCCACTGGCTCTTTTTGCTACCTTCGCGCATCCACGTAAACCTTGACCGCCTCGCGCATGAACTCAGCCAACCCTGGGTGCATCGCATTGAAGTTGGCGCGAAAGCGCGGATCTTCGACGTAGCCGTCTGCCAGGGCGAGCATCTGCTCCAGGTTTGGCGTCCAGAAATAGTTCGTGTGCGCCCGCCAGCGTTCGACAATTGACTGGGCCTCGGCGGAGGCCGCGCCCTGTGGCATGGCGGCAATCATATTCCAGTTTGTGGTTTTCCAGCGCCGTGAGCGCATCGAAATCACGGCGTCCCATGATTTTGCGAATCTCATTAAGCGGCAAACCCAGTTCGCGGTAGAACAGGATTTGCTGCAAGCATAGCAGGGACTCCTCCCCGTAGTAGCGATAGCCGTTATCGCCGATTCGGGACGGCTTGAGCAGCCCAATCTGGTCATAGTGGCGCAGGGTGCGGGATGTGATACCCGCCAAACTGGATAATTGTTTGATGGTGAACATGCCCCCAATATAAACCCTGACGTAACGTTAATGTCAAGGGGAGGCGCGTCTTATTTTTTCGCGCTTTATCTGTTTTGGCCGCCCAAAGCAAAAGACGCGCCCCCGCAGGCGCGTCTTTCTTTTCGTACTGTCCAGGAGGATGGACAATAACGTTCAGGGGCAGGCATGGCAAACAGCGCGGCGGCGCAAAACGCCCCGCCGCCCCCCATTTCTCAGGGCCGCAACAGACTGATGCATGGCTGGTTTGCCAGCAAAAACAAATTAGCGACGATTGCGCAGGAAGGTCGGAATATCGAGGTCTTCCTGATAAGTCGTTTGGGGCTTGAATTCAGGCTGCGGCGCAGATTTTACCGAGGGCTGGGCCGGCATGGAGGGGGCTTGTTGCGCAGCCGAATGGGTGGAAGTGACCAGCGCGGGCTCAGCGGGACGCTGTAACTGTACCACTGCCGGACGCGGGGTTTCAATCTGCGCGGCCGGCCGCTCAACAATCCGACGCGGAATGCCAGCGCGCTCGAAGCCGGTTGCAATGACGGTAATACGAATTTCGTCGCCCATGTTCGGGTCAATCACCGCGCCAAAGATCATGTTCACATCCGGGTGCGAGGTCTCGCGGATGATGGCCGCCGCCTGGTTGACCTCGAACAAGGTCATATCGGGGCCGCCGGTCACGTTGAACAGCACGCCGCGCGCGCCATCAATGGTGATGTCGAGCAACTGGCTCGAAATGGCCTGTTCAGCAGCCTTGCGGGCGCGCTCGTCGCCGGAGGCGCGTCCAACCGCCATGAGGGCCGCGCCGCCTTCCGACATAATCGCCTTGACATCCGCAAAGTCTAGGTTGATCAGGCCGGGAACGGTAATCAATTCCGAAATACCCTGAATACCCTGGTGCAGAACGTCATCGGCCATGCGGAAGGCATCGTTCAGGCTGGCGCGCTTGTCCACAATTTGGAGCAGGCGGTCGTTGGGAATAACAATCAGGGTGTCGGCATGGTCTTTCAGAGCGTCCATGCCTGCTTCGGCAGATTGCTGACGCTTGGCGCCCTCAAAGGTAAACGGGCGGGTGACAACGCCAATGGTCAGCGCGCCGCACTCTTTGGCAATTTGGGCCACAATGGGGGCCGCGCCCGTGCCGGTTCCGCCGCCCAGGCCAGCGGTTACAAAGACCATGTCGGCATTTTTCAGGCAAGAATACAAGGATTCTGCCGATTCTTCGGCAGATTTGCGCCCGGTTTCAGGGTTGCCGCCCGCGCCGAGGCCGCGAGTCAGTTTTTCGCCAATGCGTATTTTTTGCGGGGCTTTGGTGAGCGTGAGCGCCTGGGCATCAGTATTGACGGCAATAAATTCGACGCCTTGAATGCCTTCTTCAATCATCCGATTGACAGCATTGGTTCCGCCACCGCCAACGCCGACAACTTTGATGCGGGCAAAAGAATCTTCATGTTTGTTGGGTTCCATAGGTTCCTCCTGGATTGAATGTGTTGCTTTGTTTTCTAAATCAAGATTGTTCTGAGCGGCGCGCGGTTGTTTTCGCGCAGTTTTACTTACGGCAGCAGGCGTTTGAGCAGGTTTTTCATGGTTGTCCAACTTCGGCCTTCTCCTTTCTGCTGGCCGCGCGCTTTGTTGCGCGGCATATCGCTGGCGGGAAGCGATTGCAAAGCCGCCGCCCAGTATAACAACCCCACGCTGGTGGAGTAAGCGGGTGAATTAAGTTTATCAGCCAAGCCGCGCAGTTTTTCAGGCTGGGCAGTGCGCACGGGCATGCCCATAACGCGGGTGGCAAGGGTGCGAATGCCGGGCAGCAGGCTAACGCCGCCGGTAAGAATCATTCCGGCTGGCAGCAGTCCATCGTAGCCCGAGCGCTTGATTTCCTGCAAGCACAGGTCGAACACTTCTTCAACGCGCGCCTCGATAATGTGAGACATATCCTGGCGTTTGATGCGCACCGGTTGATCTTCGCCAAAGGGTGTAACGGTAAACGATTCATCGGCCAATACTTCGGCGCGCAGCGAGTGACCGTACTGTTTTTTTGCATCTTCGGCCTGGTTGAGGGGCAGGCGCAGCCCGTGCGCAATATCTGCCGTGATGTGATTGCCGCCAACCGCCAGCACCATCGTATGCCAGACATCGCCATTGACGTAAATTGCCAGGTCGGTGGTGCCGCCGCCAATGTCACACACGACTGCGCCCATCTGACGTTCGGTATCCGTAAGCACCACTTCGGCAGAAGCGAGCGGATTCAGCACGAACTGGGCTACTTCAACCCCGGCACTGGCAACCGCCTGGCGAATGTTCTCAATCGTTGCCGAAACTGCGGTGATGACGTGCGCTTCCACTTCAAGCCGGTAGCCGCGCATTCCCATTGGCTGATGAATACCATCTTCGCCATCCAGCACAAATCCGCGCTGAATGACGTGGATAATTTCGCGGTTACTGGGAATGGCCACCGCGCGGGCGGCATCGAGGGCGCGTTCCACGTCGTATTCATCGACGACGTTGCCAGAGACAGCCACCACGCCCCGGCTATTGACCGAGGAAACATGCGCGCCAGCCAGGCTGACCAGGGCCGAATCAATCTTGAACCCCGAAGTGTGCTCGGCTTTGGCAACCGAACGGGAGATCGCCTGCGATGCGGCGGTCAGATCGACAATCACGCCTTTGCGAATGCCCTCTGAGGGTTCAATACCCACGCCCATAATGCGCAGGTTTTCATCGTCCTCAATGCGGGCAATCAGGGTGCAAATTTTGGTTGTGCCTACGTCAATTCCTACTACAATATCGTCCATAAGAGCCTCTGCTCAGGGCTTGCGGGCAAAATCACTCGATTGTCATGCGATAGAACGGCGCGGAGGGGTATTCAACGCTGATGAGCGCGGGTTGAATATTGCGCCTGATTAAATAATCGACAAGGGTCAGGTAAACGTTAAGTTTGGCCTTCATATCGTCGCCGCTCTGCCCAAAATAAACCTGCCAGCCGAGCGGGTCTTGCCAGCCCAGGCCATATTGCGGGTCATAGACCAGGTTGGCGCCTTCGGGCATGGTTGGGAAGAGGGTCATCACGGCCCGCGCCAGTTCGGGCGTCATAAAAGGGCGCGCGCCGAGGGTGGAGGTGATTTCTTCGGCGTTGGGGGGCAGGGGCGGCGTACCCATTGCCGTCACAATTGCCAGATCTTCAATCGCGCCGCGCGGCGGAAAGGAGTAGCCGTAAGAATCGACCCAAACCACTTGCCCGGCCTGCTCCCATGAGATGGCTGGCAGGCGTTCGCGCACTTGAATGCTGATTTCAGCCGGCAGCCCAACATACACGCGCGCGCTGGTCAGTTCGGGGTACGAGGCCAGTAAGTTGTACTCGACCTGGGCCGGATTGACAAGGAAGGATGGCTGGTTCCAGATGCCGAGTACCATTTCAATTTCATCACTACGAATGCGCTGGTTGCCGGTGATGGAAACATCCTGCACCAGATAGGCATCGGTGGTAGACATGCCATAAATTAAAACCAGGCAGGCCAGCATGAGGAAGAAAGAAAGCCAGCGCGGGCCGTAACTCAGGCGTGGCAGGGTAATTTCAGGCAGTTGAATGGCACGCGGGCCACCACGCGGAGCAGTTCGTTGATAGGGCGCGCTCATGGCGATATCGTAACGGCGGCGCAAGCGGCTTGTCGAGGCAGGAGTCGCGCTCAGGGTGGGGCGTTCTGTTCTTGCCTGCGTGGAAGCGGGTTTGGGGTTGAGAACACGCTGGCGCGTTTCTTTGTCCCGCTGTTTTTCGTCTTCCTCGCGCCGGCGGCGAATGGCCTCGGCGCGGGTAATGGTGACACGGTCGCGGCTCATTCGCTCCTCCGAAATTCTCGCACGGTGCGGTCGCGGTCGGCTTTGCGTTCAAAGGCCAGTTCAATCAGGCGGTTAACCAATTCGGGGTATGAAAGCCCGGAGGCCTGCCAGAGTTTGGGGTACATGCTGATTTTGGTAAAACCTGGAATGGTGTTAATTTCGTTCAGGTAAATTGCGCCGGTTTTGCCTTCAATCAGGAAATCTGCGCGCGCCATGCCGTAGCAATCACAGGCTTTGTAGGCTTTGATTGCCATCTGCCCGACGGTTTCGGCCTGTTCCGGGCTGAGCGCGGCAGGGATGAGCAGTTCAGACGAATCGAGAATGTATTTGGCATCGTAGGAGTAAAAATCTGCGCCTGGCACAATTTCACCGGCGACCGAAACCTGCGGATGGTCGTTGCCGAGCACCGAGATTTCGATTTCGCGCGGGTCGTTCACGCCGCGCTCGATGAGAATGCGGCGGTCATACTGCGCGGCTTCCATCAGGCCTTCGGCCAGGTCGGAGCGGGTGCGGCATTTGGTGATGCCGACTGAGGAACCCAGGTTGGCCGGTTTGACAAAGAGCGGGTAGTTGGCCAGGGCTTCGGCGCGGCGAATGACAGATGGCATGTCGTTCTCGATGTCGGCGCGCAGCACGGTGAGATATTCGACCATCGGGATGTCGTTGGCGCGCATGACATCCTTGAACAGGGCCTTGTCCATGCCGATCGAGGAGCCCAGCACGCCCGCGCCGACGTAAGCGACATCGGCCATCTCGAACAGGCCTTGCAGGGTGCCATCTTCGCCGTAGGTGCCATGCAGCACGGGGAAATAGACATCCACCTCGGCCAGTTTTTCGACGCGGCCATCGTCGTTGAGCAGGAACAGGCCGGGGCGGGTTGGGTCGGCGCTCAGGAAGGCTGGGGTCAGGCGGCCCACGTCGCCGCTCACGAAGGCCTCGCGCGCGTTTTCGCCGGCCAACCAGCCGCCCTGGTGGGTGATGCCAATTTCGAGAATTTCATAGCGGGAACGATCTAACGCAGATAGCACTGAGTGCGCCGACATGAGCGAGACTTCATGCTCGCCTGAACGTCCGCCAAACAGCACGGCGACGGTCTTTTTCGGGTTGCTCGCTGCGTTCATTGCCATTCTCCAATTAATTCCACTTCAAGTTCCAGTAAAACGCTAAATTTTTCCAAAACGGTCTTTTGCGCCAGTTCAATCAGCGCGCGCACATCGCTTGCGCTGGTTTCGCCTTCGTTGACGAAAAAATTACCATGCACCGGGCTGATTTGCGCGTTGCCAATCCGTTTGCCTTTCAGCCCGGCGGCCTCAATCAATCGCCCGGCAAAATCACCCGGCGGGTTTTTGAACATCGACCCCATGCTCGCGCCGGGCGGCTGGGTAGCCTTGCGGCGGGCAATAAATTGGTCAATTGTAGTCCGAATTTCTTCAGGCGGCGCATTTTTTAATCTTAATTCTGCCGCCAACACCACCGCGCGTACTTCGCCGCGTTTCAATGCGCTGGTGCGATAGCCATAAGCCAAACGCTCCACCGGCCACCATTCGCGCCCGGTTTCGCACAGCACCTCGGCGCGCAACAGGTCGCGGGCCATATCGCCGCCGAAGGCGCCAGCATTGCCATACACCGCGCCGCCCAACGTGCCAGGCACAGTGGCGGCCCACTCCAGGCCCGAAAGCCCTTTGGCCGCAGCACGATTAGCCAGATTGGAGAAGACCACGCCGGATTCTGCCCTGAGGCCTGGTTCTGGCCCTTCGCGAAACTCCACCGCTTTGGCCCGGTTCAGGAGCGCGACGCCCCTCAAGCCTTTGTCGCTGACCAGGACGTTCGACCCGCCCCCAAACAGGTGGAAGGGAATCGCCTCGCGCCAGCAAATCGTTACGGCTTCGGCCAGTTCATCGGCGCTGGAGATGGTTAGGAGCAGGTCTGCCGGGCCGCCAATGCGCACGGAGGTATAAGGCGCAAGCAGGGCGTTCTGCTGGGCCTTTTCTCCAAAATGTTCGCGCAGGGTGGCAAAATCAGGCATGGGTGTCCTTTACTTGTTTTTTTCTTGTAAGTGCCCAATTAATTTATTTAAGGTATGGCGAGCCTGTTCGGGCTGCTCATTGGCAAAAACGCGAAATGGACGTTGCTCCTGGCCGGGATCAGGCTCAGGGACGCCGCCGAGCACCATCGTAAGCGGCGGCAAACCAATCACTTTGGATTCATACTGGCGTTTTTTCTTGTCAGACATCTTCTCCTGCCTTTCCATAAACCTTGCATGATCTCTTTCAATCTGTTGCTGTTCGGGCTTCCAGCACAGCCAATACTTCACGGCTGACGCTATCTGCATCTCCGGCAGAAAGCACAAGCAAAACATCGCCGGGGCGCAAATTTTCGAGCAAATAATCACGAATATCGTTTAGCGGGCCAATAAAACGGGCCGAAGGGTGGCGCATGGAAGCCACCACCTGCGCCGAGGAGAAATCTTGCCAGGCTTCGCGCGAAGCATAAATCTCACTCACCAGCACTTCATCGGCGTCATTGAACGAAATCAGGAACTCGTCGAAAAGAGTCTGCGTGCGGGTATAAGTATGTGGCTGCCAACAGGCCCAAATGCGCTTGCCGGGGTAACGGGCCCGGGCTGCCGCAAGCGTGGCCCGAATTTCAGTGGGATGATGGGCATAATCATCAATGATGATAATGTCGTCTACCTGTCCTTTGACCTCGAAACGACGGCCCGTGCCGCTGAATTTGGAAAGCGACTGCGCGGCGGCTTTCAGGTCGATTCCCAGCAGGGCGGCAACGGTCAGGGCGGCCAGTCCATTACGCACATTGTGCAGGCCAGGAACGCGCATTTCAACGCCAGAGATGTATTTGACTTCGCTGGCAATACGCGCCACCGCGTCAAAGGTAAAACCGCCAAGCGCGTTGGGGCGCAGAGAGCGGGCAATCAGGCCCTCGCCAGCCTCCGTGCGGCCATCGGCTGAAATGCGGTATCCAACCACCCGTTTGCCAATTTGCCGGGCCTGGTTGATTAAGTGATGCGCGCCCACATCTTCCGCGCAAACGACCAGAGCGCCATGCTCAGGAATCAGGGACGAAAATTCGACAAAAGCGGCCCGAAAATCTTCGGGGGTGGGGTAGCAATCGGGGTGATCATGCTCAATGTTGGTGACAACCCCGTAAACGGGCCGCAAGCCAAGAAACATACGATCATACTCGTCGGCTTCAATCACGAAGGTTGGGCCTTTTCCTGCGCGGGCATTGACGCCCAGGTCTGAAAGCACGCCGCCGACGATAAAGGAGGGGTCTGCGCCCAGATCGGTCAGCATCCAGGCAATCATGGCGGAGGTGGTGGTTTTGCCATGCGTACCGGCAACGGCGACGCCGATTTTGTCTTGCATCAACTTGCCGAGGAATTCGGCCCGTTTGTAAACCGGAATTCCCAGCGAGAGCGCCGCCTGCACTTCGGGGTTGTCATCTGGGATGGCGGAGGAGCGCACGATCTGATCTGCGCCAATAACCTGGCTGGCCTCATGCCCCACGAAAACCCGCGCCCCAGCCTGCTGCAAACGGGCTGCCAGCGGCGAAAGTTCACGGTCGGACCCTGTGACGGTATAACCGCTCTCCAACAGGAGGCGGGCGATGGCCGAAAGGCCGCTGCCGCCAATGCCGATCAGGTGAATGTGTGTCATCTTTTCCTTCTAAATGAAAACCACCAGCACGAAAATAAAAGCCAGGATCACGGCAAGATAAATGGCAAAATCGCTGAAAAGGCGCGGCGCAAGGTAGGGCAATAGGTCTGTGGCAGATTGTCCCATGAGCGTGTTTGGGTCGGGCGGCAAAATATAGGTTAAGAAAGGGTAATTGGCTTCGTGCATGAAGAACCATAAGGTTCCGGCAATCAGGTAGCCGTTGAAGGCGCCAAAAATGAACCCAAGCAGAATATCTTGCAGTTTTTCGCGCGCTGCTTTTGATGCAAAACGCGGCAGGGCAACGGTTTGGTAGCCAAAAAATACCAGCACAATCACAATGATGACGCGCATCCAAAAAACCGCTTCAACGCTTTGGGCGGTAATCAAGTCGCTTACAAAAGGCACGTTACTTTCAAGCAGGCGTATAAATGCCAAAGACAAAATCATGCTGAAAGCCACCAGTAATTCCTTGGCCCAGCCGCGCATCGCGCCAATAATGCCAAACAGAATCACAAACATCCAGAACAAAAAAGTAAGACTAACCATTTTTGCTTCCTCCAGCCAATTCGATTAACGATTTGGCGATTTTCTCCGCCGCCTGGGCCTGGTACAAGCCGCGCATGGCGTTGCGCATGGCTTCCAATTTTTCAGGGGTTTCAAGTAATTTTTCAACGGTCAGGTACAAACCGCTTTTCAGTTTGGCATCTTCAATCATTAGGGCTGCGCCGCGCTGGGTCAGGTATTCTGCATTGACGCGCTGGTAACGCCAGGCATAAGGATATGGCACAAGAACCGCCGGCAGGCTAAAGAGCGGAAGTTCGCCCAAAACAGACGCGCCAGCGCGCGAGATGACCAGATCGGCGGCGGCCAGGGCGGCGCCCATTTCTTCGTGCAAATAAGGGTAAAGATGATAGCGTTTTCTGCTCGCTTCTGGGAGTGAGGCCGTTTTTTCTTTCATCTCATCCAGATTGGCCTCGCCACAAATGTGGATAATTTTGACGCGTTCCAAGAGCGCAGGCAGGTGTTCGACCAGCGCCAGGTTGATCGATTGCGCTCCTTTGCTGCCGCCAACGACCAGCAAGAGGGGAATCTCGTTTTTTTTGCGCGCCTGTGTTTTTTCACGCCAGGTCATCAGTTCTGCTCGCACGGGATAGCCTGTAGGGATAATTTTCTCCTGATTGCGAAAATACACGCGTGAGTTTTCTACGGTGACAGCAATTTTTGAGGCGAAATGAGCCAGGGATTTCAAGGCCCAACCGGGTTCAATATCTGGCACATAGAGCAAGGATGGCAGTTTTATCCCTGCCAGGGCCATTGGCACGGCCAGGTACCCACCGGTAAAAAAGAGCGCGTCGGGTTTGAAAGCGCGCAAAATACGGCGCGAGGCCAGGAAGCCTTTAAGGATGGCTTGCAAGTTGCCAGGCAACCGCCGCAAGCCAATGCCATGCAAACCGGCTGCCGGAATGGAATCGTAAGCAATACCCGCCCGTTGAACCAGGCTGGCTTCCATGCCATTCACGCCGCCAACCCACAGCACTTCGGCCTGTGGGTCTTGTTTGAGCAACGCTTTATGAACGGTCAGGGCGGGATATACTCCGCCGCCGGTTCCGCCTGCGCAAATCAAGTACCGCACCGTAATCTCTCCGTTCTTCCTGCATTTCAGGTTTTGAATGTCTTGAAATGCTGAACAAAATGCCAATCGCAAACAATGAAACGGTCATGCTTGAACCGCCTGCGCTGATGAAAGGCAGGGCATTGCCCGCAAAGGGCAGCAAGCCAACCATTGCCAAAATATTGATGGTCGCTTCGGTAATAATCCAAAAAGTTAGGCCGGTTGCCAGCAAATTGCCCAGCAGATCGGGGGCTTTGGCGGCGATTCTCAGTCCGCGCCAGCCAATGGCGGCATATAACAAAATTGTGCCAACCGCGCCCATAATGCCCAGTTCTTCGGCAATGACGGCGAAAATGCTATCGGTGGCGGCGAGCGGAAGGCCGAGATATTTGGTATCTGCCAGGCCAATGCCAACCCCAAACCAGCCACCTTTCACCACTGCTTCGAGTGAGCGGCGCACATGGTAGGAAGCCTGCATGGGGTCTTGCAAGCCCAGCCAGAAAGCATCGAGCCGTTCTTGGCCTGTTGCGCTAATTTGGACAATCAGAAATCCGACTCCCAGCGCAACGGCCACGAGAAAAAGTATTTGTCGCAGATCGCCGCCAGCCAGAAAGAAGAGCAAGCCACCGAGAATGAAAATTGTGGCGGTGGCCGAAAGGTCGGGCTGCAAATAAATCAGGCCGCCAATTGACCCCAGAATGACCGCCATGGGCAACAGACCCCAGGTGATGTCATGGAATTGCTCGCGTTTGGAATGCAGCCAAACCGAAAGATAGATCACGGTCATCAATTTGGCGAGTTCGGCAGGTTGAATGGAACCACGAAACAGGCCGCGAATGGAGTTCAAGTGTTCTTCGCCAAAAAACAAAACCGAGACCAGCATGAGCACAGTCAAGAACATGCCTGGCAAAATCAGGCGACGCCAGTGGCGATAATTAAGCAGCGAAACCACATAAGCCGCCGCGATGCCAAGACCAACCCAAACGATCTGACGCAGGAAAATGTGCCAGGGGTTGAGATGATATTGAAGCGCAAAATCTGGCGAAGCGGAAAAGACCATGATCAGGCCAAAGGTGAGCATGGCCGCCATGATGAGCAACAAGGGCAGGTCAATCGTTCCGCCAAAATTGAGCATGGAGGCGGACATACGTTCTGACGCCTGGTTCTCGCCGGGGTCTATCGCAGTTCTTCTGAAAATGCCAGCACCCATTCTTTGAACCTTTCTCCACGTTCTGCAAAATCCTTGAATTCATCGTAACTTGTGCCGCCGGGCGAAAACAGGACGACAAAGCCCGGTTGGGCCACCCGCGAAGCAGCCAGGACGGCATCCTTGAGATTGGCAGCCCTGGCCTGGCTGAAGGGCCGGTTGCCCGGCACGCGCGGCCCCAGCGCGGCTTCAATTTTATCTGCCGCTTCGCCGAACAAGACGACATGGTCGACCCGGCGGTGAATGAGGGCGGCCAGGTCATCCCAGGGCAGGTCTTTGTCGCGTCCGCCGAGCATTAAAATGAGCGGGCCGCTGAACGAGTGGATGGCTGCCATGGTACGCTCCGGGGCGGTTGCAATCGAGTCGTTGTACCACTGCGCCCCGCGCCAGGTGCGCACGAATTCCAGGCGGTGTGGTACGCCGCGAAAACCCTGCACGCCGGCCAGCATGGCTTCGGGGTTAAAACCAGCGGCATGGGCGACCAGGCAGGCCGCCAGCACATTCAGGCGGTTATGTTCTCCGCGCAGTTCGATGGCCTCGGCTACTGTTAAGGGGATGACCTGCGCGCCATCGCGGATGAAAAACTGCTCGTCCTGCACATAGGCGCCGTCTGCGCCTGTGGGCAGGGGCGAAAAGCCGAAAGAAAACAGTCTGCCGCGCGCCTGCGAAGCCAATTCCCAGGCACCGGGGTCGTCGCGGCCCAGGATGGCAATGCCGGAGGCGGTTTGATGGCGCACGACATTGGCTTTGGCGGCGATGTAATTGTCCATTGTGCCGTGCCGGTCGAGGTGGTTGGGTGTAATGTTCAGGATGGCGGCAATATCTGGGGCGGAGGTCATCAATTCAGATTGGAAAGAGGAGATTTCCAGAATTGCCAAATCGGAGGCCTGCATCTCGTCGACATAATTAATCAGCGGGTCGCCGATGTTGCCGCCAATCCAGGCGCGGCCATACAATCCTTCGGATGCGGCCTGGGCCATGCGGCCCACCAGGGTTGTGGTGGTGGTTTTGCCTGCCGAGCCGGTAATGCCAATCGTTTTGCAGGGAACAGCCTGCATAAAGACCTGGGTATCGTTTGAAACCAGAATGCCGCGTTGACGAGCCGCCTCGATAATCGGATTTTCGAGCGGAACGCCGCCAGAGACAAAAACGGCATCAGCAGCGGTGGCAAGTTGCGGGTCGTGGTTGCCCAGGGCCCAGGTGAGGTTGAATTTGGCGAGGGTTTCCATCTCGTCGCGCAGGTCGGCGGCCTGGCGGCGGTCATTGAGAATCACCCGCGCCCCGTGTCGGGCCAGGTAACGCGCCAGGGCCAGCCCTTGCCGGGCCGCGCCAATGATGACCACGTTTTTATTTTGCCAGTTTGTTGCCATCGCTCGTACCAATTCCTTAGGCCATTGCCAGGCCGACCCCAATCAGGGCGGCCAGCAGGCCGATCAGCCAGAAACGTTGCACAATTTGGGTTTCGCTCCAGCCGAGCAATTCAAAATGCAGGTGAATGGGTGCCATTTTGAAAAAACGGCGTCCTTTGGTGAGTTTGAAGTAGAAGATTTGAATGGTGACGCTCAGGGCTTCGCTGACCGGGATGATGGCAATCAGGGGGAGTAAAATCCACTGGCCGGTCATCAGGGCCACGACGGCAATGGTCGCGCCCAGGGCCAGCGAGCCGGTGTCGCCCATGAACAATTGCGCCGGGTGGGCGTTGAACCACAGAAACCCGAATAACGCGCCTACCACCGTAAATGAAAACTGGGCCAGGAAGATTTGTCCCTGTAACAGGGCTATCGCGCCGTAAGCGGCAAACAGGGTGGCCGAAATCAGGCCAGCCAGGCCGTCTAACCCATCGGTGAAGTTGATTGCGTTGGACATGGCGACGATGATGAAGGCCGCGATTGGCACATAAACCCAGCCGAGGTTAATGACCAATTCCATGCCGGGGAAAAGCACATCTGGCGCTTCGAGCATGTATTTCAAGGCCCAGGCCACAATTGCCGCCAATACCCATTGGGCGATGAATTTGGCCCGAATACTCAGGCCATCGCCGCGCCGTTTGCCGCGAATGCCTTCCCAATCGTCGATGGCGCCCAGCAGGGCAAACCCCACCAGGGTTGCCAGTGGAACCAGCACCGATTGCCCGGCCAGTTTCAGGCCAAGTAATTCAACCGCATTGAGCAAAACGGTTAGCAGGAGAACCGGTAGAATGATCATCACGCCGCCCATGGTGGGCGTTCCCATTTTGACCATGTGCTTGCCGGGTTCTTCGACCCGAATCAATTTGCCAATTTTGTAAAAGCGCAGCACCCGTAGCAGCGGGCCTCCCCAAATGACGGTCAGCATAAAACTCAGGCCCGCCAGGCTGATGGCAAGGGTCGAGTCTTTCATTGGATTACTTCCAGGGCAGAGACGGCGCGATCAAGGCGCATACTGTTTGATGCTTTGAAAAGCACCGCATCGTTGCCGGTGAGATTTTTCTTTAACCAGGCAATCATCTCATTCAGGTCTTCAAATTCATGCACGCTGGTTCGTTTCATGCCAGCCCGACGCGCCGATTCGGCAATCAGGTGGGCGCGAACGCCAAACGTGACCAGCACATCGGCCACTTCAGCCGCGCGCGCGCCAACGCGTTCATGGCCTTCGCGCTCATACTGACCGAGTTCGAGCATATCGCCCAGCACGGCCACATGTCGGCCTGAAATTTCTTCGAGCAAGTTGAGCGCGGCCAGGGTCGATTCCGGCGCGGCGTTGTAGGTATCGTCCAGAATTAATGCGCCGTTTTCAGCGCGGACCGCCACCAGGCGCAACTGGGCCTGGCTTTCCTGTAATCCGCGAATAATTTCATCCCAGGTTAGCCCTTCCACCAGGCCAACGGCGGCGGCGCGCAAAACGGTATGCACCGAATGGCGGCCAATCATTGGCACGCGCGCAAACAGGGTTTCCTTGCGGTAGTGCAAGCGCAGGCGGATGCCTTCCAGCCCCATGCCTTCGACATTGTCGGCCCATAAATCGGCGGCAGGGTCGAGGCCGTAGTAGAAGACGCGCGCCTGGGTGCGGGCGTTCATTGGGCGAATAAAGGGGTCGTCGTAGTTCAGAATGGCGATTCCTTCGGGGGCTTTGGGCAAGGACTCAACCAGTTCGCCTTTGCCCTGGGCAATGATTTCTTGAGTTCCGGCCCGCTCGGCATGGACAGTGCCAATATTGTTCAGCACGCCAACCTGCGGCAGGGCGATCTCACATAATTGGGCAATCTCACCGGGGACGTAAAATCCCATTTCCAGCACCGCGTATTGATGGCCGGGGGTCAGGCGCAACATGTTGAGCGGCAAGCCAATTTCATTGTTGAGATTTGCCAGGCTTTTGAGCGTCTTATAGCGTTGGCTCAATACCTGGGCAATTGCTTCTTTGGTGGTCGATTTGCCAACACTGCCTGTTATGCCGATGACGCGCAGGGAGAGTTTGCGCCGCCAAAATGCGGCTATCGTTTGCAGGGCTTGCACCGTGTTCTCAACCAGAATGCAAATTGGGGCTTCGGCTTGCTCCTCCACCGCGAAGGAAGCGCCAGGACGGGCATCGACCAATCTGGCTTCGACTTCAACCGGGCGTTGAATGAGCGCGGCCACCGCCCCACGCTGAAAGGCCTGTCCGACATAATTATGCCCATCGACCCGCTCGCCCGGAATTGCCACAAACAGCCCGCCTGGGAGCACCTGACGGGAATCAATCGCCGCCTCGGTGAGAACCAGGGGCTTCATCGCGGGGCGGAGACCGGTCAGGGCTTCGAGAACGTCGGTAAGGGTCAGCATGTCCTTCACTATGGGCCAGCCAGTTGCTGGCGTATCTTGTCGGGTGGTATATCGAGCAACACCACCAGGGTTTCAAACATTTCGCTGAACACTGGCGCAGCGGTGTATGAGGCCCAAGCATCAGATTCAGGTTTTTCGAGCCAGATATAAATCATAATCTGTGGGTCATCCAGCGGGCCCCAGCCAAGAAATGATGCATTGATTTCGTCTGGGCTGTAAAAACCGGTGGCGGTTGGCACCTGGGCCGTACCAGTTTTTCCTGCAATACGGTAGCCTTCAACAAGGGCAAGCGAATTGCCGCGTTCCAGGCCGAGGGCCAGCATTTCGCTCACTGTGCGGGCGGTTTGGGCCGAGATGGGCGTTCCCAATACCTGATTGGGCGTGTTGGATTGGTTGCCGTTGTTGACCATGCCATGTAGCACATGCGGATAGACCATCCGGCCTTCGTTTGCCACTGCTGAGGCGGCGGTCAACATCTGTATTGGGGTGACGGCCACGCCCTGACCGATGGAATTGGTCGCCAGGTCGATCAGGTACCAATCTGAATCGCCGGGGCTTTTTAATCGGCCAATCGATTCGCCGGCGATGTCGATGCCGGTTGAGCGTCCCAGGCCAAAGGAGCGCATGTAGCGATAGTAGGTTTCGGTTCCCATCTGGCTGGCCAGGCGCGCCATGCAGACGTTGAGCGAATTTTGCAGGCAGCCGATCATGTCTTGCACGCCCCAGGCGCCTTTGTCCCAGTTGTAGATGTAGCCGCCGCCAATCTCGTAGTAGCCCATATCGAGATAGGTTGTGCCGGGCGCGACGATGCCGCTATCGATGGCAGCCGCCATGGTCAGAATTTTGATGACGGAGCCAGGCTCATACTGGGTTGAAACGGCGCGGTTAAATTCGCTGGCGTATTCGTAGACTTCGGTATAGGTCCAAAATTGGTTCAAGTCCATTTGTGGGGTTGAAACCATAGCCAGGATTTCGCCGTTTTTGGGGTTCATCACAATAGCGGTGCCAGAAATGGACTGGGTATCTTCAACCGACTGAACGAGAATCTCTTCGACAGCGGCTTGAACTTCACGATCAATCGTCAGCACCAGATCGGTGCCTTTGGGCGCTTTGGGCAATTCAACCGCGCGATTGGGGTCTTGCGGCACCCAGACGGTGAGTGGAACGCCGGCCAGTAAGTCGTTGTATTTTTCTTCAACCCCGAAGTACCCGCGTCCTTCGCGGCTGACAAAGCCGAGCAGATTGGAAGCCAGGGTTTGTTCGGGATAACTGCGTTGCAGGTGAGCGCGAAAGTGCAGGCCGGCCAGACTGGAATCGGTGCTGCGCTGGTATTGGTCTGCCAGGCTGGTTTTCATTTCGCGTAGTTCATTGGCGCGCTCAAAATCGACATAGTTGCTCAAAACGAGGTAAACCAACCCGGATGGCGGATTGGTAAGGGTTTCGTAGGTTTTGTCGTAATCCAGGCCCAGCACGGTATTCAAGGCCAGCGCAATGCTGCGCGGGTTGCGCATTTCACTCAAACTGACGCCAACTTCGTAAACTGTGGTGTTGCCTGCCAGCAAATAGCCGTGCCGGTCATAAATTTGTCCGCGCTCTGGGGTGAGCGTGCGATACTCTCCGGCATAACGAATGCCTTGCTTGCGCAATTCGGCTGCCTGTGGGCTGTATTGAATACGTAACATCTGCCCAACGGAAAGCAAGGCAACAAGGGCGAACACAACCGCCAAAAATTTGGCGCGCGCAATGGCTTGTTCTCTCATGGCAAAACTCCAAGCGGAGAAGATGCGTCGTTTAGCGCATCGGCAAACCAATCCAGCAGCGATTCGTGATATTCGGGCGAGGCAGAAATAGCAACGGTTTGGATTTCATCGCTGGTAAAGAAAACCGCATCGGTAGCGAAATAGCCAGGCACAACCATATAAACCATTTCATCACGCTGCAAAAGTTCAAAGCCGGCTGCTCGGGCGCGGGATTGCATTTCACGGTTAGACATCAGGCGGGCATAACTGGTTGCATAATCTGCATTGGTGCGCCGATGAATGGTGATATCTTGCTCAAGGCTTTGAATTTCGCGCCCGGTGATGGCTGCCCTGGCGGTAACATCCAGGTACAGGCCGGCAACCAGGGCAACAATTGCGATGCCAACCGCAAAAAGAATGACCCATTGGCGCTGAATGTTCAGACGCATCGAGCGAACAGACCGTAAGGCTTGCGCGCCTTCAGCATAGGCGGCAAAAACACGGTTTTCGCTGGGGTTTGGGTCAATTGGCGTTGCGCTCATCGTTTTTCGACAATTCTCAATTTTGCGCTACGGGCGCGGCTGTTCAGGGCAATTTCTTCGGGGCTGGCTTCGATGGGTTTGCGATTAATTTCGGTAATCAGGGCGCGATGCGCGCAGGTGCAAATCGGCTGTTGGGGCGGGCAAAGGCAATCGCGGCTTTCACGCCGAAAATAGGTTTTGACAAGGCGATCTTCCAGCGAGTGGAAGGAGATGACCGCCAGCCGGCCACCTGGCTTGAGCAAGCCCACCGCAAGCGGCAAAACGCTCTCAATGGCGTCCAGTTCGCCGTTGACGGCAATTCTCAAAGCCTGGAAGATGCGCGTGGCCGGGTGAATGCGCTCACGCTTGCCAATGGTCTTTAGTACCAGGTCGGCCAGTTGGCGGGTGGCGCTGAAGGGACGATTCTGGACGATGGCGCGGGCAATCTTTCGGGAAAGACGTTCCTCGCCATAACGGAAGAAAATATCGGCCAGTTCGCTTTCGTCGAGGCTGTTGAGCAGGTCTGCGGCGGAGGAACCGCGCGAGGGGTCGAAACGCATGTCGAGTGGGCCATCCTGCAAAAAGGAGAAGCCTCGTTCTGCGGTATCCAACTGCATGGATGAAACGCCCAAATCCAGCACGATGCCATCCACCTGCTGCCAGCCTAAAAGTTTGGCCTGCGCGGCCATTTCGAGGTAACTGGCCTGGGCAATATGCGCCTGTTTTCCAAAGGCGGCCAGCCGCTGGCGGGCAATGGCGAGGGCTTGCGGGTCGAGGTCGAGGCCGAGCAATTCGCCATTGGGCGCGCTGGCTTCGAGAAGACCGGCGGCGTGTCCGCCTGCGCCAAGAGTGCCATCGATATAAAGGCCGCCCCCGCGCGGGTTGAGAGCGTGTATAATGTCGTTGTAAAGTACTGAAAGATGCGGCGCGCTCATGTTGAAAGGTCGAGCGCGGCAAATCGTCCGGCATTGGCTTCGGTATCTTCGATGGCCTGAATTTGTTCTTGCCAGCCGCCAGGCGACCAGATTTCAAAATATTCGCCCTGGCCGACCACAACTGCTTCGGCCTCCAGCCCCAAAAAATGGCGCAGGTGTTGCGGAAGGAGAATGCGCCCGGCTTTATCAATTTCAACCTGGTAAGCATTGGCAAGCAACAAGCGGCGCAGCAAGCGGGCCGATGGGTCGGTGATGCTCATGGCGTTGATGCGGGCATAAACCTGCTGGAAGTAGTCAGCCGTCATCACCATCAGGTTGCGGTCGAACCCTTGCGAGATGAATGCGCCCTGGCCGACAGAATCGCGAAAGACCGCCGGAACGGTTAAGCGTCCTTTATCATCGAGATTGTGTCGGAACTGACCAAAGAACATCTGTTCTAATCCTTTATTAATGCGCGGAACGCCGGACTAACGCCCGGCGCTCCACTTCGTCCCACTTGCTCCCACTTACACCCACATTCTACACCTTTTTACGCTGAATTTCAAGTGGTGTAGGACTTTTATCCTATCTTTATGAATTTGTAATGAACCTTTCCCTTCTTCCTTCCCCTAACTGGCAAGATTATGAGTTGTTGGATACCGGCAATGGCTTGAAACTGGAGCGATTTGGCCCGTATCGTTTTGCGCGACCTGAAGCGCAGGCCATTTGGCCTACCCGCCTGCCCCCAGCAGAATGGAGCAAGGCCGATGCGGTTTTCAGGCCAACCAGCGAGGAAAGCGGCGGCCATTGGGATTCGCCGCGTAAATTGCGCGAACGCTGGCAAATGGCCTACCCACTCGAAGGCGGGCCGGCGCTCAAGTTTTGGGCGATGACCACGCCGGGGCGTCATTTGGGCGTTTTTCCTGAATGCGCCGCGCATTGGGATTGGATGGCCGCGCAAATTCGCGCGGCGGGCAAACCGGCGCGGGTGTTGAATCTGTTTGGCTATACCGGCCTGGCATCGTTGGCGGCGGCCAGCGCTGGGGCTCAGGTAACTCATGTCGATGCGTCGAAAAAGTCGGTGACGTGGGCGCGTGAAAATCAGGAACTTTCTGGCCTGGCTGAAAAACCGATTCGTTGGATTGTGGATGATGCGCTGAAATTTGTGGAGCGCGAGGCGCGGCGTGGGGTGCAATACGATGGCATCGCCCTCGACCCACCCAAGTTTGGGCGCGGCCCCAAAGGGGAAATCTGGGAGGTTTATCAATCGTTGCCGGCTTTGCTGGCGGCTTGCCAGGCGATTTTGAGTCCGCAACCGCTGTTTGTGCTGATTACAATGTATGCAGTGAAGGCTTCGGGGGTGCATTTGCACGCTACGCTGAGTGAGATGATGCGCAAATATAAAGGGAACGTTGAGGCTGGCGAACTGGTGACTCAGGAGAAAAACGCCGGGCGACTCATTTCGCAAGCAGTTTTTGGGCGTTGGAGTAAGGAATAACTATGGCAAAAAGTGTCAGCCGATTTGTCTGCCAACAATGCGGGCGGGTTTCGGCTTCTTATATGGGCAAATGTCCGCAGTGTGGTTCATTTAACAGCATGGTGGAAGAAATTGTGCGCGAGGCCGGGCCGGTCAAAAGTCCGAATGCAACGCGTGGTCTGACGGGGCGCACTTCGCCGCGCAAAATCGGCGAAATTAGTGGCGATTCGGAAGAGCGCATTCCTGTGCCGATTGAGGAGTTTTCGCGGGTGCTGGGCGGCGGGATTGTGCCAGGTTCGATTGTGCTGGTAAGCGGCGATCCTGGCATCGGCAAGTCGACGCTCATGCTGCAAATGACGCTGGCCATGGCAGAAGAGAAGCGGGTGCTGTATGTTTCGGGCGAAGAATCAGAACGCCAAATTAAAATGCGCGCCGATAGGCTGATGCGCAAAGACAAGGCCCCGGCCCGCTTCCCCGAAAATTTATATCTGGTGACAGAAACCAACCTGCAAACCATTCTGGAACATGTGCGCGAGATTCAACCTGATCTGTTAATTGTCGATTCGATTCAGACCATTTACCTGCCGGAACTGGATTCAAGCGCCGGGTCGGTTTCGCAGGTGCGCGAATGTTCCTCGCAACTGCGCGAACTGGCAAAATCGCAGGGCGTGAGCGTGTTCATTGTTGGGCATGTGACCAAAGAAGGCGCAATCGCCGGGCCGCGCGTGTTGGAGCATATTGTCGATACGGTGCTATACCTTGAAGGCGACCGTTTTCAGGCTTACCGTTTGCTACGCTCGGTTAAAAACCGTTTTGGGGCCACTGCCGAAGTGGGCGTTTTTGAGATGCGCGAAAAAGGACTGGCAGAAGTGCCAAACCCCTCAGAGGCCTTCCTGGCCGAGCGCATGGTGAACGCTCCCGGCTCGGCCATTGCGGTAACGATGGAGGGCACTCGTCCGCTGCTGGTCGAGTTGCAAGGGTTAACTTCCCCAACCCAATTTGGCAACGCCCGCCGCACCCCCAACGGGGTCGATTACAACCGCCTGCAAATGATTACCGCCGTGCTCACCCGCCGGGTGGGAATCAAACTGGGCGAACAGGATATTTTTGTGAACGTGGTGGGGGGGATAAAAATCGACGAACCCGCCGCCGACCTGGCAATTGCCGCTGCGGTGGCATCTTCCATGCGCGATTTGTCGGTTCGCGCTGATGCGGTTCTGATTGGCGAAATTGGCCTGGCCGGTGAACTACGCTTGCCCGGCCAAATGCCGGCGCGCCTGCGCGAAGCCCAAAAATTGGGTTTCAAGGCCGCCATTGTCCCCAAGCGACTGCGCAAGGCCGAACCCTGGCCGGATAACATCGAAATTATTGAAGCGCGCTCGGTGCGCGACGCACTCGAAATGGCTTTTGCCATTCAGCGCGAAAAACCCACCGGACGGCAGATTGCCTGATTACCGCCTCGTGCCCTGGCGCTGACGGGTCTGTTCGATAAAATCGCGCACTAATTTTTGCGGGTGGGGGTTGGCGCCGCCCATAATCAAATAACCCGGCGCCCAGAAATCGCCCGATGGATTTTCGCTCTTGTAGCGTGGGAAATCCCGAAAAATGCGCTCAGATGTCTGTTGGCGCACAATGCGCATGATATACCCCGGCGCGGTGGAAGGGGGTACGCTTACCACCCATTGTAAATATTCAGGACGCACCGAAATATATTCCAATCGCCAGCCAAAGGCAATGGCAACCTGCGCCACCCATTCGGCCAGTTGGTCGGCCAGGTCGCCGGTCAGGTGATGGCTATCAAAGCGCGGCACCAGCAGGCAGGCATAATTCAGGTTATACATGGTTGGCGAAGCCGGTTCAAGCACAATTTTGCGCGCCACTTCTGTCACCGATTGCGGACGAGTTTCAATAATTGAGTTGGGGTCTGATGGAATTTGCGCTCGGGTCTCGGCTAAATCATCGGGCGCTTCCTGCCCGGTATCTTCCGCTTGAACGCGGCTGACGCGGGTTTCCGCCAGATCCATTTCGACGGTTGCCGGCCGACGAACCGCTGGCGCGCTTTCTTTGCTAAAACCTGCCTCAACCCCCACAGCCTGGGCCGGCGCGGACATCTCAACAGCAGTCAGACGCGCCCCGACGGGGCGTTTGCCGCGAGGCGATTTGGGCGGCAAGGGGGGCGGAACATCGCCCAGTAAATCGGAAATTGGCGGCAAGTCGGCCAAATCTTCTGGCTCTGAAGCATCATCCGACGCGCCATAAAGATTGACCTGGCTGGTCTGCTCCGGCGAAACTTCAGAGAGCGAGCGCACCAATTGCCCGGCCTGAGCGCGGATGGTGCTAAACGGGGTTTCAGCATCGAAAACCAGAGCCAGCACCATTGAAGCCGTCAGACGGCGGGCATAGAGCATGTGCTGGGCCTCGGTTGTCTCTAAGCGAATGAAGCGCAACAGGTCAATTTGAGTTTGGGTGTCCCAATATTTTTGAACAGAGCGCGCCAATTCCTGGGCCGCCTCGCGTTTGAGTTGACCGGCATAAGCCCACAACTCATTCTTGCGGGTAATCAGCGCTGCCTGGGCCGAAGATTCGAGCATCAGACGCGTCAGATGCCGGGCGGCGCGGCTGACATCCTGCATCCAATCTAGTTCCTGATCATGAAACGGGGGAACCGTTGGAGATGCGCCCGCCGAGCGCGGTGGCTGTTGCGACAATTTTTCCAAAATTCTGCGAATTTCATCAAAAGAGATCGGTTTCGATAAAATCGCGCGCAAAGACAAATCCCGAAGTCGAATGGTATTCTGCCCCTCTTTGGCAATCAGCACCAGGTTGACATCCGGCTTAATCTGGCGCAAGGCCAGGCCAATATCCAACACCGAAATATCGGCATCATCCAGGTCTGAATCCAGCAAAACCGGCGGGGTGGGCGTATTGCGGCGCACAAACTGAATCGCTTCAGAAAAATCTGAAGTAATGTATACCTCGTACTCAGGCAATCCCTGGGCAATTAAGTTGCCAAATGTTTTCTGCGGTGATAGTACCAAAAGGGGATTTGACATACCGAAAGTTTATCATGCCCTGGCAGGCCGGGCAACACTGAAAAATATCAAGATGCTTTCAGTTTTTTGTAAACTTACACACAAGGCCTTCTTCACGGCAAATATCAGAGAGCCACACAAGGTTTGTGACAAATATAACGTATAATGAGTATCAGTTCTGCTTATAATAAGAAGATATAATACCGATAAGAGTCTGATAGGATGCCTCCATGAACCTGCCCGAACTGCGTGTTTTTATTACCGCCGCCGAAGAACTGAACTTCAGTCGCGCCGCGGCGCGGTTGCACCTTTCGCAATCTGCTGTCAGCCAAAACATTCAATCGATTGAAAAAGGCTATGGCGTTGAATTGTTTGTTCGCCATGGCCGCTCGGTGCAATTAAGCGAAGTAGGCCAGGCCATTTTGCCAATGGCACGCGAAGTGTTGAACGCCATGCGCCTGCTTGAAGATGCGCTCATCAACGTTAAAGGCGAAGTCGCCGGCGAACTCACCGGCGAACTCACCATCGGCTGCTCCACCACCACTGGCAAATACATCCTGCCTAACCTGCTGGCCGCTTTTCGGCGCCAATACCCGCTTGTCCGCAGCCGGGTAGCCATCAGCGCGCGCAGCACCGTTGTCGAACGCCTGCTCGACCAAACCCTGGCAATGGGCATGATGAGCCGCCGCATAGACCACCGCGACCTCGAATATATGCCCCTGCTCGAAGACCGCGTCATCCTGATTGTGCCAACAGACCACCCCTGGGCCAACTATGGCCGCGCCCTGCCCGCCGACCTGCTCGACCAGCCCTTCATCCGCCGCGAAGATAGTTCTGGCACGCGCGAAGTTGTCAATAACGCGCTCAAAGAAAACGGCGTCATGCCCGATATGCTGAACACCGTTCTTGAACTAGGCAATGCCGAGGCTATTGAAATGGCCGTGGAGGAGGGCATCGGCATTGCTTTTGTCTCAGAGATGGTTGCCGCGCGCGGCCTGGCGCTCGGCAAAATTAAGCAAGTGGAAATTGAAGGTCTTGAAATCAAACAACGTATTTACATGTACCGGCATCTCAACATGGTGATGACCCGCGCCGAAAGCCGCTTTTGGGAATTTATGCAGGCCAACCGCGCCGCCATTTTAAGTAATGCCACCGAAAACCTGGCCGGAATAGCCCCCGCAAACTGAACCATGCAAAACAGGCCGTAAATCCACCGTCCCTTTTCTACAGTTCCCGCGGGTATGCCACCCCGTTTCAGGAAGCGGGGAAAGGGACGCGCAATTTATATCCGCAGGAATCATGTATCACCGGGAGGAACCATGCTTACACTGGCAGAAAAAATCATCTTTGCCCTGGCTCTACTCGTTTCGCTCTACTTCACCTGGCGCGGCGTGGCGCGCATCATTCTCAACATTACCAGCGCGCAAGGCAAACCCGATTGGCAAACCGTACTGCGTAAAGCAGGCGGCGCGCTCTTCAAATTTTTCACCTTCCAACCGGTTTTCAAACTGCGCCCAATTGTCAGCCTCCTGCACGGGCTAATTGGCTGGGGATTCATCGCCTTCCTGCTCATCAACCTCAACGACCTGCTCTACGCCTACTTCAAATGGCGTTGGGTCGATAATACCGGCCTTTTTGGGGATGTATACCGGCTACTGGCCGATATCGCCAACGTAGCGATTCTGCTCGGAATCGTTGCCCTGGCCTTCAGACGCTTCGTTCTACGCCCCCCCACGCTTGAGTCCCGTCAAAGCACCCTGCTGCTGCCCCAGGCGCGAACCGGCATCAGCCGCGATTCAGCCATCGTCGCCGGATTTATCTTCCTGCACAACGCCGCCCGATTAATTGGCGAATCCTTCTTCGTCGCCGAACACGGACACGACGCCTGGCAGCCGTTCATCTCAACCGTCGCCGGTTTGTGGGCTGGCATGAGTCCCGAATCCATGCTCGCCGGCGAACGAATCGCCTTCTGGCTCTCGATGGGCGCTATCGCCGCCTTTTTACCCTATTTCCCCTACTCCAAGCACATTCACCTGTTCTTCGCGCCCATCAACTTTGCCCTCAAACCGGAACGCAAATCCATCGGCGAATTGGGCTATCTGAACATGGACGATGAAAAAATTGAACAATTCGGGGCCGCCAAAGTAGCCGATTTGGGCTACGAACAAGTGATAGATGCCTACGCCTGCATCATGTGCTTTCGCTGCCAAGAAGTTTGCCCGGCTTATGGCACTGGCAAAATTCTCTCGCCTGCCGCGCTCGAAATCAACAAACGCTACAACTTCAACCTGGGCGGCGGAACAGACAAACCCCTGCTCGAACTCATCCCCGAAGAAGCCATCTGGGCCTGCACCTCCTGTGGCGCGTGCGTCGATATTTGTCCGGTTGGCAACGAACCCATGCGCGACATCCTCGAAATCCGCCGCAACCTGGCGCTCATGGAATCGAGCGTACCCAAACAACTCGAATCGGCCTTCCGAGGCATGGAACGCAACGCCAACCCCTGGAACATCTCCCCCGCCGACCGCATGAAGTGGGCTGCCGGGCTGCCAGTGCCAACCATCGAACAAAACCCCGAACCCGACCTGCTCTGGTGGGTCGGCTGCGCCCCGGCCACCGACGCCCGCGCCCAAAAGACCGCCCGCGCCTTCGCCAAAATCCTCAATGCCGGCGGCGTCAACTACGCTGTGTTGGGCCGCAATGAACAATGCACGGGCGATTCAGCCCGCCGCGCCGGGCGCGAGGATATTTTCTTCGGCCTGGCCAGCGGAAACGTTGAACTCTTAAACGAAGTCGCGCCCAAACGCATTGTCACCACCTGCCCGCACTGCCTGCACACCCTCAAAAACGAATACCCGGCCTTTGGCGGCAATTATCAGGTAATTCACCATACGCAACTCATCAACGAACTTATCGGTGCTGGAAAATTGGAACTTGGTAAAGAAGTAAAAGGTAATTCGCTAATTGGTAATTCAAATGCCCCAATTACCAATCCCCAATTACCAATTACCTTCCACGACCCATGCTATCTCAGCCGCCACAACGGACTTATCGATGCCCCACGAGAAACGCTCAAAAACGCCGGCGCGCAAATCGTCGAAATGCCGCGCCACGCCGCCCAATCCTTCTGCTGTGGCGCAGGCGGCGCCCAAATGTGGAAAGAAGAAGAACCCGGCACAGAGCGCATTAACGCAGCCCGCTACGCCGAAGCCAAAACCACCGGCGCGGCAATTCTGGCCGTTGGCTGCCCCTTCTGCCTGACAATGATGAGCGACGCCGCCAAATCAGACCAAGCCCTGCAAGTATTCGACGTGGCCGAAGTAGTGGCCCACAGGCTCATTGAAAAATAACACCACCCCATGACAGACTTCGACCAACGCGCCAAAGACTGGGATTCAGACCCCCAAAAAGTAACCCGCGCCCGCATCGTGGCAGAAGCCATCCGCGCGGCCCTGCCCAAGCGCCCCGGCCAAACCGCCCTCGAAATCGGCTGCGGAACCGGCCTGCTCAGTTTTGCCCTGCAAGACGATTTCAGCCACATCACCCTGGCCGATACATCTCAGGGCATGTTGGATGTGCTGACCGCCAAAATAGCCGACGCCAAACTGACGCATTTCAGCCCCATTCGGCTGGACATCGCATCCCACCCGTTGCCTGCCTCCCGTTTCGACGCCACCTACTCGCTTCTGGCCCTGCACCACATCCCCAACACCCACGCCTTCCTGAGCGGCTGCTACCAGCTCCTCAACCCTGGCGGCCTGCTCCTCATCGCCGATCTCGACCTTGAAGACGGCTCCTTCCACACCGACGGCACCACCGACATTCACCTCGGTTTCTCGCGCGAACTTCTACAACAACAGGTGGAAACAGCCGGGTTCAAACAGATCCACTTTTCAACGGTGTTGGTCATTCAAAAAAACGGACGCGAATACCCCATATTTCTCCTCAAAGCGCAAAAATAGCACCCCAACCAGAACGCATTGACACCCCCTCTTCGCAATGATAAACTTTTTGCCTCGCATTAAGTTTTTTCTTATCTGAAAGCCGGCATGAAAACCATCGCCCCGCTAACCTCCTTTGAGCAAATCAAACTCCTGGCTGATTCGCGCCGCATGGAAATTGTGCGCCTGCTGATGGCAAAACCCGCCACCCTGAGCCAGATTGGGCGCGTGATTGGCAAGCACCCGGCCTGGGTGCAGCACCACATCAAAGCCCTCGAATCTGGCGGATTGGTCGAAGTTGGCGAAGTGCGAGTCACCGATGGCATCACCGAAAAATACTACCGCGCCAAAGCCGACGGGGTGATTATTCAGGCCATGATTTTGCCGCAGGGCGAAAAACCTGTGCTGGTCTTTTCAGGCAGCCATGATCTTGCCATTGAACGGCTGGCGATGCACATTTCCCCTTATGTCGAAATTGTCCTCCACCCGGTTGGCAGTCTCGACGGGCTGGTCAACCTGCGCATGGGCCTGTGCAACGCCTCCGGCGCGCACCTGCTTGATACCAGCGGCGAATATAACGTCCCCTTTGTCAGCCGCCTGTTTCCAGATCGGCTCATGCACCTCGTCACCCTGGCCCACCGCACCCAGGGCTGGATGGTGGCCCCCGGCAACCCCAAAGGCATTCGCAGCGCGGCAGACCTGCTCCAGCCCGCATTGCGCTTCATTAACCGCAATCCCGGCTCCGGCACGCGCCTGTGGCTGGACGCCGAACTTCAGCGATTGGGTATCCTGCCCGGCGCTATTTCCGGCTACGAGCGGGTGGTCAAAACCCACACCGAAGCGGCGCGCGCCATCCAAAGCGGACAGGCCGACGCGGCCCTGGGCCTTGAAGCCGCCGCCATCCAACACGGGCTCGACTTCCTGCCGCTCTTCGCCGAACGCTACGACCTGGTGCTGCCCGACGAGCAACTCAAGCCCTTCGCGCCCCTGCTGGATATGCTCCAAAACGGCTCTTTCCGCCAGGGCGTGCGCAACCTGCGCGGCTACGATACCTCCCACACCGGCGAGGAAGTTGAGTTGGGCTGATATTTTTTTACAACAATAATTAAGGAAAAACTTAAGATAGCAATACAACCATTGGCCCAACCCTGTTTTCTAATGCCCGTGCTCATACGCTGATACAAAGCGTAATTTGTGACCCGGGCGGCGATAGACAGGAA
>DAOUML010000098.1:0-9753 GCA_034411635.1 Anaerolineales bacterium | reverse complement strand
CGGACGCACCGGCCCCTGGCGCTGTTCGGCCCAGTGGATGCCGGGCGCGCCGATGGGGTCGATGTTGAAGGCCAGGGCGTTTTCGTCCATGAAATAGCGTTTGACGCCAAAGGACGAGGCATTGACGCCCAGAATGTAGCGGCCTTCGTTGAGAAAATCGGCGGGCAGGGTGGCGCGGGAGATGTAATGTCCCGGCTGGCGGGTAGAATGTTTTTCGTACAGTTCGCTGTCATCCACATCAAAAGACGTGAAAACGTATTCGCCGCGCACCGTGCTCAGGTAGACGCCCACCCGCAAACCGGTAATCGGCGCGTCGAGGCGGTATTCCATCTCCAGCGTAATCGGCTCGGCAGAGCGCAGGGTATCGGCCACCGAACCGCGCGCATCCTTGACGCGCAGCGAGAGCGGACGGAACGGCGCAGCATTGACTGAAACATCATCAGCATCCCAGACGCGTTCCCCGGCCTGGGCCTGGCCGGTTGCCAGGTAAAAATCGACCGCTTCGGGCGTGGGAGCGCGTTTGACCATCTGGCCCTTCTGCATGACGATGGATTCTTGAGTCAGACGCAAAATCGCGCTCATGTTGTGGCTGACGAACAGGACAGTGCGCCCTTGCGCGGCGACATCGTTCATCTTGCCCAAACATTTGCGCTGGAATTCGGCATCGCCGACGGCCAAAACTTCGTCCACAACGAGAATCTCAGGCTCGAGGTGAGCGGCGACGGCAAAGGCCAGGCGCAGGTACATGCCCGACGAGTAACGCTTGACCGGGGTATCGATAAACTGGGAAACTTCCGAAAACTCGACAATTTCATCGAACTTGGCGGCGATTTCGGCCCGTTTCATGCCGAGAATGGCCCCGTTTAAGAAAATGTTCTCGCGGCCAGTCAACTCAGGGTGGAATCCGGTGCCCACTTCGAGCAGGGAACCCACCCGTCCGCGCACGGTGACAGAGCCGCGGGTCGGTTCGGTCACGCGCGATAAAACCTTGAGCAGGGTCGATTTCCCGGCCCCGTTGCGTCCGACGATGCCGAGCACCCGTCCTTCTTCCAACTCAAAAGAAACGTCTTTGAGCGCCCAGATATAATCGGCGTTGCGTCCGGGGTTATCGAGTTGTTTGCCGAACAACGAAGCGGCAAAGCGGAAGGGGGCCTTGGCGGTATCGACCAGCACGTCGCGCAACATGCCATACTGGAAGCGCTGCGAGGCGAGACCGATTTTGTAGCGTTTGGAAATGTTTTCTACTTTAATTGCGATTGTCATAAAGTCTCGAGTATCGAAATTCGATATTCGATGCTCAAAATTCGGATAACCGAATAACGAATATCGAATATCGAGTACCTAAATCGTATCCGCAAACGTCCGTTCCATATTGCGGAAATAAACCAGCCCGCTGACAAGAATCAGGACGGAGATAGCCGCCGAGATGCCAATCAACAAATCGGGCGGGTTGCCGACGCCGAGCAGCGCCCAACGGAAGCCGTTAACGACGCCCGCCATCGGGTTGAGGGCGTAGACGATTTGCCACTGCTCCGAGATGACGCTGGATGAATAGGCAATTGGGGTGACGAACATCCAGAACTGCGAAAGGAAGGGCAGGGCGTAGCCGACATCGCGGTACTGAACGTTGATGGCCGAAAGCCACAGGGCAATCCCGAGCGCGGTGACGATGGAAAGCAGAATGAACAGCGGCAGCGCCCAGATGGCATTAACGCCAGGCGTAATGCCGTAGTAGAACATCAGGCCAATTAACACGATAAAGGCAATCGCAAAATCAAGCAGGCCGCCCAATACCGAGGCCATCGGCAAGACCAGGCGCGGAAAATAGGTCTTGGTGATCATGTTCTGATTGGAGGTCAGCGAGCGGCTGGCCGAGTTGAGCGCGGTGGCAAACAGTCCCCAGGGAAGCAGCGCCGTGTACGAGAAAATCGGATACGGAATACCGCCATCGGTCGGCATTTTGGCGATGTTGCCAAACAGGAAGTTGAAGACCAGCATGGTCAGCACCGGCTGGAGAATGGCCCAGGCCGCGCCGAGCGCCGTCTGCTTGTAGCGCACTTTGATATCGCGCCAGATCATGAAAAAGACCAGTTCGCGGTAAATCCACAGATCGCGCAGGTTGAGCGCGGCCAGGCCGGAGGAGGGTTTGATGTAGATGGTGGTGGGTTGAGGGTGGATGTCTGACATTTTTACCTGACGAAACACGCAACACGCGCTAATTTGCCCGTAGTGCGTGTTCCGTTTACTTGAAAGTTAGCGAATTTTGTCTCTATTCTGGCGGAACCACTCAATCGTGCGTTTCATGCCTTCTTCAAACGAAACCTGCGCGCTCCAGCCAAAGCGTTCTTTGGCGCGGGAAACGTCCAGTCCGCGGCGGGGCTGGCCGTTGGGCTTTTCGGTATCCCAGACCAGTTTGCCCTGGAATCCGGTCTGGCGCACGATCATTTCGGCCAGGTCTTTGATCGAGATTTCGTAGCCCGAACCGAGATTAACCGGGTCAGACGAATTGTACTTCTCGGTGGCGGTCAGAATGCCCTCGGCGGCGTCTTCCACATACAGGAATTCGCGGGTCGGGGAACCGTCGCCCCAGACAACCAGTTCCGCGTCGCCGCGCTCCTGAGCCTCAATGGCCTTGCGAATCAGGGCCGGGATGACGTGCGAAGTTTGCAGGTTGAAGTTGTCACGCGGGCCATAAAGATTGACCGGCAGGACGAAAATCGAGTTAAAGCCGTACTGCTGGCGATAGGCTTCCGACTGGACGAGCATCATCTTCTTTGCCAGTCCGTAAGGCGCGTTGGTTTCTTCGGGGTAGCCAATCCACAGGTCTTCTTCTTTGAACGGGACAGGGGTGAACTTGGGGTAAGCGCAAACCGTGCCGATGGCGGTAAATTTGCCGACGCCGCGCTGCCAGGATTGGTGCATCAACTCGACGCCCATCATCAGGTTGTCGTAGAAGAATTCCGCCGGGTGTTCGCGGTTGGCGCCAATCCCGCCGACGTTGGCGGCCAGGTGGATGATAACCAGATTAGCGGGGTCAAATTCGCCCTTCAGGGCATCTTCGAGCATCCGCTTGATGTCGTCGCGCTCGGTCAGGTTGTAATTTTCAATGCGCGGGATGAAAATGTCGGTCACACCGCGCTTATTTAGTTTTTCGGTCACGAACGAGCCAAGAAAACCCGCCCCGCCGGTCACAACCACACGTTTGCCTTGCCAAAAATTCTCAGTCATAATTTCTCCTTTTATTTTAAAACTAGTCCCGACAAACAAATTGCCCTAACGCCAAGAGTTTAAATATCACGCAAAGTCGCAAAGTGCGCAAAGAAAAAACTTGGCGGTCTTTGCGGCTTTGCGCGAAAACAAAGGTTTTATTGAACAATAAACCTCGCATTACGATATTTCTCATTTTGCGGGTGAGTAATCATCCCCAGCCGCAGAGCGTTGACGATTTCGCGCACCCCGTCGTCCACCGTCAGCGTGGCCGAAAAGCCCAACTCACGCCCGATTTTCTCAAACGAAACGGTAATATCGCGCATATCGCCGCCAAAAGTCAGGTCTTTATACTGCACAATCGTCTCGGGCAGGCGCTTAATCACAAAACTGACAATCTGGTCTTTGGTGAAATTGCCGTCGGCGCTACCGAGATTATAAATCTGGGTAGCCGCTTTTTCGCGGGGCGCGTCCAGGCCGAGCAGAAGTCCCTGCACCACATCACGGACATGCACAAACGAGCGCGAGTATCCACGCTGGTAAATCAGCAATTCGCGTTTGGCGTAGGCATCCAGCACAAACTGGTTCACAATCAGGTCAAACCGGGTGCGCGGCGAAAGCCCGTAAAGCGTCGCCAGGCGGAAAATCAGCGCCCCCGCCGGTTGCAGAAATTCTTCGGCGGCCACTTTGGTCTCGGCATACAACGATTGCGGATTCAGGGGGGATTCTTCCGTTACCGGGCGTCCATCACTCGAAAGGCCGTAGTTACTGTAAGTGGACGGGAACACGAATCGCGCCACGCCCAGGCTGGCAGCCTGCTCGAAGACATTTTTCGTCGCCTCGACGTTATAGCGCCAGGCAGCCTGCTTGCCCACCGCCTGGCAAGCCGGGAAGCCAACAATCCCCGCCAGGTGGAAGATGGAATCCGGTTTTTGCCAGCTGCGTGGCAGCGAATCGCGCAAACTGCGGGGTTCGGTCACGTCCGCTTTGGCGAAGTGAAAGTTCGGGTGCGGCAGATACGGGACGAGTGATTCGCCGCCATAAAGGAGCGAATCGATGACCGTTACCCGGTTCCCTAAACGGAGCAATTCCCCGGTCAGCAGCGATCCGATATATCCCGCCCCGCCGGTGACGATGATATGTTTTTCAGCCATTTTTCTCTCCAGGTCGAACCAGCACCACGCTTAAACCGCGCACTTCAAAGGCTGGCAGGGATGTGTCGTCCGTGATTTCAAGCCCCTGCTCGATGCAGGTCAGGCGGCAAATATCGGCCACGTCGCCCTCGCCCAGCAAACAAACTTGCTCAAACCCCTCGCCGCGTAACTGAAGGGCGGCATCCTTCACCTTCTGACGAATGCGCCGATACATATTGAACTGCTGTTCAACATAATCAACCATCAGGCGCGCGCGCAAGGCCAGGCCTTCAGGCGTGATGATGTATTTCAACTTACGCCGCTCAGCGCGCTTAACCTTGACATAACCCTTCTCAACCAGCCGCTTCAGGTGCCAGTTAATCGTCCCGACCGCTACGCCAAGTTGGGTGGCAAGATCGGCCTGGGTTACGTCTGGGTCGCGCTCAATTTTTTCGAGCAACGATAAATCGTGGGATGAATCAGCGGGAGTCGTCATAATCAAAATTCAGTCGCTGAATTATACTCCAAAATTCAGCGATTGAATGTAAACCAGAGACGGCGAAATATGCTATATTTGGGCATATTTTCAATCCGCATGAAATGAGCGATTATGTCCAATTCTCTAAAAGACCTGCGCCGCGCCCTGCCCGGCATCCTCGTCAGCCTGGTGGTTCTCGCCATCTTGTATTTTGTCGTCGATTGGGAGCAAGTGCTGGATGCCTTCCGCCAAATCGACCTGCGCTTTCTCTTCCTGCATGGCCTGCTCTACATGCTCTCCATCGCCGCCCGGGCCATGTCTGCCCGCATCCTGCTCGAAAATCGTCCCACGCTGCGCGATTCCTTCCTGATTATGATGCAGGGCTACCTGCTCAACAACGTTCTGCCCTTTCGGATGGGAGAACTCGGACGCGCCTACCTGCTCGGACGAAAAACCAGCACCGGCACGTTTTTCACCATTCCGGCCATTATGATCGAACGCGCCTACGACCTGGCCTTTGCCGCCCTGATTGTCATCAGCACCCTGCCCTTTGTGTTTAGCGAGGTGGAATGGGCGCGTCCAACCGCGCTGACCACCCTCGGGCTGGTGATTGTTGGCCTGGTCTCGCTTCACCTCGTGGCCCGCTTCCGCGCCCCGCTGGCCGCGTGGACTCACCAAAACGCCGGGCGCATCAAACTGGTTGAGCGCTACATCTTGCCGCGCATCGATTCCTTCCTGAACGGCCTGGCCGTGCTCACCAGCCTGAAAAGTTTCAGCACGAGTTTGGCCTGGATGGCCCTGGCCTGGCTGCTGGCGATTGCCAACCAATACGCCCTGCTGCTCGGCTTTTTGCCTGATGCCAAAATTTTGTATTCCACCTTTGCGCTGGGAATTTCGTCCTTCGGCGGCGCAATTCCTTCCGCGCCCTCAGCCCTGGGCGTGTATCATGGCGCGGTGGTGGTCGCTCTGGGAGTGGTTGGCGTGGCATCGGGAGTGGGGCTGGCTTTTGCGGCCACCCACCACGCAATGCACTTCATTTACTCAGGGCTGATTGGCATGTACGCCTTCTCACGCGAGGGCGAAAGCCTGCTCAGTATCTACGAAAAACTTACCCAACGAAAAAACAAAGAGGAGGATGAGCATGTCTCGTAATTTCCTAATCACAGGCGGTGGCGGTTTTATTGGTTCGAACTACGTCCACCGGTTGCTGGAACGCGGCGAAAACGTCACCATTTACGACAACCTGAGCCGCGCCGGCGCGCCGCGCAACCTGAAATGGCTTGAAGAAACCTTCGGCAAAAATGCCTTCAAACTGATACAGGGTGATGTGCGCGATGCATCTCTGCTGACCGCCGCCGCGCGCCAGGCCGATGTCATTGTTCACCTGGCCGGGCAGGTTGCCGTCACCACTTCGGTAGCGCATCCACGCGAAGATTTTGAGATTAATGCCCTCGGCACCTTCAATGTGCTGGAGGCTGCCCGCCTGGGCGAACGCAACCCGATTCTCTTCTATTCATCGACCAACAAAGTGTACGGCGGCATGGACGATGTCGAAGTCGTTGAAAAGGATACCCGCTGGGAATATAAAGACCTGCCTTTTGGCTGCCCTGAAACCCAACCGCTTGACTTTCACTCCCCCTACGGATGCTCCAAAGGCGCCGGCGACCAATACGTCCGCGATTATGGACGCATTTACGGCCTGCGCGCGGTTGTCTTCCGTCAAAGTTGCATCTACGGCCCGCGTCAGTTTGGCGTTGAAGACCAGGGCTGGGTAGCCTGGTTTTTAATCGCAACAGTGACAGGCCGCGCAATGTCGATTTATGGCGATGGCAAGCAAATCCGCGATCTGTTGCACGTCTACGATCTACTCGATGCTTACGACCTGGCCCTCGAAAAAATTGACATCGCCAGTGGAAAAGTCTACAACCTGGGCGGCGGCCCGCAAAACACACTTTCGGTTTGGGCCGAATTTGGCCCCTTGCTCGAAAAGTTACTTGGCCGCCCAATTTCGATCTCGCGCGGCGATTGGCGGCCCGGCGACCAAAAGGTTTTCGTGGCCGATATCCGCAAAGCGCAAGCCGAACTGGGCTGGCAGCCGAAATATGATGTAGAAAAAGGCGTGCGCCAATTATTTGAATGGGTTAAGGCAAACCAAGACTTGTTCTAAAAAAGTAATCGTCCCGAAGGAGTTTGAACCCTTCGGGACGATTACTTTTAAGGCCCTGGCGTTTCTGTCTGCGTTGGCGTAGGTGTCGGCGTTTCTGTTGGGGTTGGGGTTGGCGATGGAGTTTCAGTGGGTGTAGCAGGGTCAGTGGCCGTTGGTGTGGCGGTATTGGTCACAGTTGGGGTGTTGGTAAAAGTTTGCGTGGGGGTTGGGGTGTGGGTAAAAACAGCGGTGCCCGTTACGGTCCATGTAAGGGTCGGGCTGGCGGTTGGCGTAAAAGTAAACGTAGCGGTAGACGTTCGGGTGGGTGTCACCAGGCTTTTCAGACGGTCGATGCGCGCCGCAATCCAAATAGCGCGGTCATTGTTGGGCGAGCCGTTGGCATCCACCACCAGGAAAAATTTAACCGTCTGCCCCTGAAGGGCGCTCAAATCGACATCGGCATTGTAAACTTTGCCTTCGTAGGCTTCGTTAAATTTCCAAAAGGTTTTCACCGGGGCATCGCCAATCCGATAATCCAATCGGAAGATGACATTACAACCCGTAGCGCCAAACTCACAGCCCAGCGAGGCGCGGAACCGGTCGCCATTTCTAACTTCAAAGGCCGGATACCGTCCGCGAATGTAACCATTGTTGACATTTTGAGGCACGGTCAGCAAGCCAGGGCGGGTTTCCGTAACGCCATTTTCCATTTTCGGGTTATCGAGTTTAAGCGCAAAGCCATTGGCCGAATTCAACACGCCCGGGCAAGGCAAATCCCCGCTGGCATTATGCCAATCGGCGGCGCAAAGATTGGTAACAAAATCATAAACCGGCTGCATTTCTGCCTGAACCCGAACCTGAACAAAAAGCGGCCCATTGGCCTGATTGCCAACCCCAAACACGCTGCCGGCCCCATTGCGCAGCATCCAATTGCCGCGATAGGTTCCCGTTCCAGCGGGAGCGGTCAGGTTAACTGAAACGTCCACCGTTTCGCCAGGCAGAACAACCCGCGGCAACGTGACTGCCACAGGCCCGGCCATCTGCGCGCCAGAGGAGAATATCAGCCGGTAATCACCGACCCAGGAACAGGTTCCGGTATTGCGAATGCGCCAGGTTTTGGTAAATGTGGCGTTCGAACCCAACAGGGTATTATCTGGAATGGTGACATCGGCGACAAATGCGGCCTGGTCGCAGCGGGTGATGGGCGGCAGCGTGGCGGTAGGGAGAAAGGTTGCGCTTGGCATGGGCAACGTGGATGTCTCGCTGGGCGTACTCTCAATCGCTGGGATGGTTGGCAAGACAATCGTAGCCGGGGCTTCAGGCGTTGCGGCGGCCTGGGTTTGCAAAGCCTGCAACGTAACCGCCTGCGATGTGTAAATGGCCTGCAAGGTTGCGGCAGAATCGGGCGCGCTGTTGGGCAGGTTGCAACCTGCCAGCAAAAGGGCAAAAATAGAAACGAGAAAAATTTTTTTCATGGGAATTCTCCTGAGTAAAGACCATCGTCTTACCTCAACTATAGACGAATTTCTCAAAAGAAAAGTTCCAAAATCAAAACAGCCAGGCTTTTTTCCTGGCTGTTTTATCAATCCGCTCAAGTTTACGGGCAGGTATGGTAGAACGGAATCCAACCTTCGCGAAATTCGCGGTCATTGGGTTCGAGAATATAGACAGCGACCTTACGCTCAAAACTCGGGTCCTTAACGGCGTCTTCTTTCAAATTCCAGGTCCATGAGATGGTTTGTCTGCCGGCCTGGGTAAAGACCAGTTTGCCGCCTTCACGAATGCCGCCATCGTAAGGATGCTGGTACCACTGATAACGCACCGTCCCCGGCCCGTTGGTGACAATGGTTGCCGTAACATGATATTTTGCCCCGCCATTTGTGCAGCCTGTTGCTGGCTCGCGTGAAAGGGAATAGAAAACATCGGTCACAGCCCAGGCTGCATCTGGTTTTTGAGCAACGGTCACTTTTACCGACATCGGCGCATCATTTACATTAACGCCAAAACTGCCGCCGTAAGGAGTGGCAATCCGCCAGTAGCCGGTATAAATCCCCTCGGCCTGCGGCGCGGTCATTGGCACAGACAGGTTAATCGTCTGGCCGGGCGCTACCGTTTGCGGCAACGGGATGGATGTCGAGGTGGTCATGGCTTCGCCGCTGGTAAAGAACAATCGGTGCGATGTATCCCAGGGGCAGGAGCCAATGTTTTTAATTTGCCAGGTTTTGGTGAACGTGGTGCCAGGCAGCATGATGGTGCCGTCTGGCACGGTGACATCGGCAATAAATTGGGCGAAATAACAGGCCGTTTGCGAGCCATCCTGGGCCACCACCGCCGTAGGTGATGGCGCAAAAGTGGCTGTGGCTTCAGGTGTTTCAAAGGCCAATTCAGGCGTAAAGGTGGGGATGGCTTGCTCGGTAGCCAGGGCCGCCGCTTGTTCGGTGTAACGCGCCTCGACAGTCTGTACGGCAGAAGTGGCAATCGCGGCAGCATCGGGTGTGGGTTCAGACTCCGGGGCGCATGCCATCAAAACAAAAACGAGAATCATCCCCCAAACAGTAAAGGGTTTTAGTTGTTTTTTCATACGGTTTCCTTTCAGATACAAAAGGCATTATACCGCGTGTAAAATTGAATAGAAAAAGGCGGTTATTAAGGTAGCAATTCTCAATATGCCAGTGTAGCGCCGCCTGAAGGCGGCGCTACTTATTCAAATCAGGCTCGTTTTGTAACTGCCTACCGTAGCGCGACTTTCAAGTCGCGTTGGGAGCAAGACATTTGAGAATTTGCTTTCA
>DAOUML010000097.1:0-5548 GCA_034411635.1 Anaerolineales bacterium | reverse complement strand
TTTAGTAAACGTCATTCACCGTATTATTGACATTGAATTTGCCGGTTGGCGTAATCAGGTTATCAATGCGGTGCTTTTCTTCGAGCGTGACGTCGTCGTAGATGACGATTGCGCCGGTTTCGCCGGGTTTATCGGCTGCGCCCCACAGGCTGACCCACACCTCGGTGCCGTCTTTGTTGAATTCAAAATGCACGGCGCGTCCGTAGGTGCCAATCTCCCAGCATTTGTGGACTTTGGTCGGGTCGCTCTTGGCGATGACGCAGATGGTGCGCGCCAGAACCGGGTCAGAGTTGAGGGTCATATCCACCCAAATCCACTGGCTGTTGGGGTGAGTATTGATAAACAGACTGCCAGAGCCGGGCAATTCGGTGCGGCGAACGTTTTTCCAGGCGTTGGCGGCAAACCCTTCGGGGTCGGTGCCAACAGAAATGACGGAAGCCTCGCCCAGGTGCGGGGTGCTCCAGACCGGGCCAAATTCCGGGTCAACCCAGTTCGCGCCGCGTCCGGGGTGCGGAACAGCGCCCACATCCGCGATTCCGGCCAGTTCGCCGGTCTTCAAATCCACCACTGCAATTTTGTTTGACTGATTGGCCGCCACCAGGAAGTAGCGATGGCTCGAATCCAGCCCGCCATCGTGCAGGAACAGGGCCGCGTTAATCATCTTGATGGTCGGGTTCAGCGGGTCGGTGTAGTTCACAATCCAAATCTGGCCGGTTTCTTTGATGTTCACAATCCATTCCGGTTTATATTCCGAAGCCAGGATGGCGGCCACGCGCGGCTCAGGGTGGAACTCGCCGGTGTCAATCGTATAACTGCGGCTCGAAACAACCTTTATCGGCTCAAGGGTTTCACCGTCCATAATGGCGAAGTGCGGCGGCCAGTAACAGCCGGCAATCGCGTATTTATCGCGGAAATCGCCTTCGGGGCCATCGTATTTGCTCACTTCCACCGAGCGGGCGTCGTAACAGGTCTGCACGCGCGCCACCACTTCGGGCTTCTCCATCCACAGGTCAATCAGCGCCAGGCGGCCATCGCGCCCGGTCACATAGGCATAGCGCCCGCTGGCCGACATGCGCGTAATGTGCACCGCGTAGCCGCTTTCCACTTCGTTGACAATTTCGTAGGTGTCGCCATCAATAATCGCGACCTTTCCGGCATCGCGCAGGGTGACGATGAAGTAATTTTCAATATTGCGCGTCGTCTGCGGGCTGGTGGGGCGCTCCGAAACCGGAGTAATCAACTGCCACGAGGCCTTCATCTCTTCCAGCGACATTTCGGGCGGGGCGGGCGGCTCCATTTGCAGGAATTTCGCCATCATTTCGGTCTGTTCCTGGGTCAAAATGCCCTGTTTGCCCCATTCGGGCATGCCGCGCGTGGTGCCGTTGAAAATAATCGCGGCCAAACCGACGGTGCCTTTGGGCTGGGTCAAGTCTGGGGTCAAGCCGGGGCCGGTGGCGCCTTTTCTTAAGGTTCCGTGACAACCCGCGCACCGTTCAAAATAGGTTTTACTGGCCCAGTCAAACTCGGCTTCGGTCAGCAAACCCTCGCCCGAGGGCGCGGCGGACGCGGACTCAACCGGGCTGGCTTCCGTTACCGGCGCCACTGCCCCGCCCGGAAGCGACGCCAGGTACTTGATGACGGCGTTAAGTTCTTCGGGGCTGTACATGGCGGCCAACGAGGCGGGCATCATGCCCTTGCCACACGGGCCGGTCGGGCAATCGGGAGCAGTGAAGGCTTCGGGGTTTTCAATGGCCTCGCGCAAATACGCTTCCACTGTGGTCGCGGAACCGGCATAATCCGCACTTTCGAGGTGCGCTTTGGCGGCCAGGCCGGCTTCGCTCAAATCCGGGCCAATCGTCCCTGCCCCGGCCACGCCGGGGATGGCGTGACAGGCGGTACATCCGCCTTTTTGGAAGGCAGAAAAGGCCAGTTCGCGGTCATACAGTCCCGGGTCTGCCGGGCCAGATGATTCGACGGGTAGCGATATGACCGGGCTTGCTTCCGCGCTCATTGAAATCTTGCCCTTCATCCCCAGTTCGGCATTGTTATCGAGCGGGTCGTAATACTCAACTTCGGACTGGTGATTGGGCAGGGTAAAGGTTACCGAAGTCATCTGTCCCTTCTCGCTAAGCACATCACTCTTGGCGCGAACATCCTTGATGGCAATTTGCTGGCGCGCATGTCCGCCATTGATCAGGGTGATGGTGATGGTTTCACCGGGATTGGCGGCCAGGGTCGGGTTGGTTTGCCCGTTGATTGGGTCGCCCACGCCCAGAAAGACGAATTTTCCATCTTCCATGCCTGTTGTCAGGACATATTCGCGGGTGCTATCGGGCTGCGCCGCGCCCGCGCAAGCCGCAAGAATGGCAGCAGCCAGTAAAAATAGAATCCCTAACTTAATTAGTTTCATCATGTTGCTCCTTGTGTGGAATTTTGATGGATTCTTCTAGTTTTTCGAGTAATTGCTTTGGCGGCAGGTGATAAGCGTTGGCAACTTCGTTCAGGGTGCAAAAACGCGCCAGGTAGCACCCAACACAGTCGGTTTTCAAGGTTAGAAAAACTGAAACTGTTTCAGGATAGGCTTGCATCGCTTGCGCAGCAGTCCAGGTGGAATCCAGAATTGAGTTCATGTTTCCAATGTTACTTATTTTGCGGCATATTTTCTTTGCGCTTGCGCAAAGAAGAAAAAAACTAACCACCAGACACTTTTGAAGCAAGGTGGTCGAGTAGCCCCGGTAGGGGCGTACACCTGCACTTGCAGCGCAGGTGCAAGTGTCGAGACCATTTTTCGTTAGCATGACATAGCTATTTTGGTCTCGATAGGTTGTCGAGTTTATCGAGACACGGCGGAAAATCGCCGCCTGGTCTCGATAAACTCGACCTACCAACTCGACCATCTGGCGCGAACTGTACGGTGGATAGAAAAAACAGCCACTTTTTAAGTGGCTGTTGAGAATCTGATGTTGATGTAGATTTTGCTACTGGCCTTCTGCAATCCTCATTATCCCATGTGGATTGGTGAGCATCACCCGTTCGCGCCCGGTGGAAATCAGTCCCTGTTTTTCCCAGGCGCTCAACACCCGGCTGACCGTAAACAGAGTTGTTCCGGCCATTTCGGCCAAATCCTGGCGCGAGAAGGCCAGTTCAATCAACACGCCTTCCTCCACGCGCACCCCTAATTGTCCAGCCAGGCGCAGCAAGACATGCGCGATGCGCTGTTCGACTTTTTCGGTTGCCATCTCACGATAGCGATTTTGCATCTCAGCAATGTAGCCGGTCATCAATTTCATCAGGCCAAAAGATAGGTGGGGATGTTCTTCAAGCAGTTTCCGAAATTGGTCGCTGCGGATGGCGATTGCAGCACTATCTTCAATCGCCTGGGCGCAGGCAGGATAGGTTGCCAGCGGATCAATCGCGCCAACTGCGCCAAACAGTTGACCCGGGTTGAGCGTTCGCAGGTTCACCTGTTGTCCATCTGGCGCAATCTGGCAAAGTTTAGCGCGTCCACTGAGCATGATGTAGAGATATTCTGCCGGGTCATCCTGCATAAAGAAGAACGCGCCTTCTTCCACAGCGCGTTCAATGCCCAGGAGCGCGATGGCTTGAATGTCGTCATCGCTGGCGTCTTTAAAGATCGCTACATTTCTAACCACAGACTCAAAAAGGGCATGATTGCTCATACCCTTTACTATACTGCATTTAAGGCCACCTGTTGACATGAAATCTTACTGGATAAACGTCAGGTGCTGACCGGATTCATCGGGATGGACTTTGTGAAACGCGCGCCGCCCCTGCTTGCCCATTGCGTCCATGATGGGACTCGGCTCGAAATTGGTGACGAGCAGGATGAATCGCCCCGCTTCCAACTTTCCCAACAGTTCATTGACCTTGCCAAGCGGCACTTCGCCGCGCTGGATCAATTCCGTCCCGTTGACGGTAAACTGCGGCTCCCCGGCAATCCAGTCCGGGTCATCTGCTCTTGGCTGGAGTTGCACCCGAAAGTTTTCGCGCACCTGCGGGGCGAGTTCGGTCTGTCCCACCGCCCGGCGCAGGGTATTGACCAGGTTGTCAGCGTCCATGCCGCCAACCTCGGCCACTTTTTCCAGCGTGGCAATTTTGCCAACCGTGCGGCGCAAAATCGGGTTTTTCAGGTTCTGGAAAGGCGGCGCAATGTTCACGATTTGCGCTTCAAGGGCCGGATAGGCTTCCAGCACGTCAAAAAGTTTGCTATGGCGGGTAATGTCCATCGTCTACTCCGCTTCGTCGTATTTGAGCAGGCGGCGCTCACCTTCCAGGGCGCGCACATCGGTCAGATCCTGGGTCACTTCGAGCGTGCCCATGTAGCCGCCCTGAGCGTCGCGCACGGCGTAGTAGCAGATGTAAATCATGCGTTCGCGCATATTAATCCAGAAACGGGCGATATCCTGCTTGCCGGCTTTGAAGTCCTTGACAATCTGGTTGACGATGTGAACGCTCTTGGGCGGGTGGCAGTATTGCACCTTGCGCCCCAAAATCGCGCGTGAGCGGTCAAAGATGCGCTCCTTGCCGGGGCTGAAATAGCGCACCGTGTCGTCTTTATCGACAAAGGTCAGGTCGAAGGGCATCACGCTGAAAGCGGCAATCAGTTCCTCGACCGAGAAACTGCCAGTCGGCATCTGGATGCGTCCGCCCGCTGCCGCTGTTTTCTTGATTTCTTTGTGAAAACCGCCTTCAGGCGTCCATTCGAATTCAGGCGCGAACAGGCAGTAGCCGTATTCGTCGCTTTGCAGGTAGATTTCGTACCATTCCTGTTCGGTCAGCAGGTCGAGCGCAGTTGGGAACATGATTTTTTCTTCCTTGTAAATCATGTCGTCAATCGCTTCGATGGCCGGGCTGACGGTGAACAGGTTGTAGGCTTTGGCTTCGGCTGCGCTCATGCTTTCCGTCTGTTGCAGGCCGGCGATGGTCTCTTTGAGAAGCTTGCGAGCTTCATCGTGCTTGCCCCACATCACCATCGGCGGGCCGGGCAGGTCGTTTTTCTCGAAGTAGGGGAAGAGCAGGTACTCTTTGCGGCGGTAATGCTTGTCTACGTCCATCAGGCCGTTGAGCAGGCCCTGAATGGCGCGCATTTGCTCGGTGGCGTCGGCTTCATCGGGCAGGGATTCCAGTTTCTTCATCAGCAGGCGAATTTGGCCGGTGGTTTTCATCAGTTCGCGGTTTTCCTGCACGAAGGTATGAACCGGGTGCCCGGCCACCGTTTCGGGGGTTTCGCTCAGGTCGAGGTGTTTTTTTAGCACGCGGGTATGCGTGTCGCATAATTCCTGAATTTTTTCTGCCGGGATGCCTTCCTGCACCAGTTGGACTTCCATGATGAAGACGTCGCTGTAATCGGCTTCATCCAGCATGGTTTCGAGTTGGTGCTTGACCTGCTCCTCGCTGACGCCGTTGTGCAGTTGACGCACCAGATTCTTCATAATTTCGACGCGCTGTTGGCGGTTGTTGATGATTTCGCTCATGACTTTTTCCTTATTTTAAATTGCTATGTATGACCTAAATTATCCATAAAATT
>DAOUML010000096.1:0-8258 GCA_034411635.1 Anaerolineales bacterium | reverse complement strand
GTGCTGAACCGGCGCGATAGTCTCGCCATCATGCCCACCGGCGGCGGTAAGTCGCTCTGCTACCAGATTCCGGCCCTGATGTTCGACGGCCTGACCGTCGTCGTCTCGCCGCTAATCGCGTTGATGAAAGACCAGGTCGAGCAAATGCGCGCGGCGGGCGTCCCGGCCCTGTTCCTGAATAGCAGCCTTTCGCCCGAAGCCTACAACGAAAACATGGACTACGTCCGGCGCGGACAGGTCAAACTGCTCTATGTCGCGCCCGAAACCTTGCTCATGCCGCGCATCCTCGGCCTGCTCGCCGAACTCAAGGTCGATTGTCTGACGATTGACGAGGCCCACTGCATCTCAGAGTGGGGACACGACTTTCGGCCTGAGTACCGTCAACTGGCGGATGCGCGCCGCCGCTACCCCGGGGCCGTCTGCCTGGCTCTGACGGCGACGGCTACGCCCAGGGTGCGTGCCGACATCACCCGTAGCCTGGGATTGAAGGGATCGAATGAGTTTGTTGCCAGTTTTAACCGTGAAAACCTGTTTATCGAAGTTACCCCCAAACGCGATGGCGAAATCCAACTGACGCGTTTCCTCGAACGCTTCAAAGACCAATCCGGCATCATCTACTGCTTCTCGCGCCGCCAGGTAGACGAGTTGAGCCACTACCTCGAACGGCGCGGATACGCCGCGCGCCCCTACCACGCCGGCCTGGATGACGAGGCACGCCGCCGCAACCAGGAAGCCTTCATCCGCGACGACGCGCAAATCATGGTGGCGACGATTGCCTTCGGCATGGGCATCAACAAGCCGAATGTGCGCTTCATCGTCCACTACGATTTGCCCAAGAGTATCGAAGGCTATTACCAGGAAATTGGCCGCGCCGGGCGCGATGGCTTGCCTGCCCACTGCCTGCTGCTTTACAGTTATGGCGATGTCGCCAAACTGCGCTATTTCATCGACCAGAAAGAAGGCGACGAGCGCAAGGCCGCCGTCCAGCAGTTGGATGCCATCGTCCGCTACGCCGAAGATGAGCATAATTGTCGCCGCAAGCCGCTGCTGGCCTATTTTGGCGAGAAATTCGCTGCTGATCAATGCGACGCTTGTGATAATTGCAACGCCGAAGCCCCAATCCTTGAAGATATTACCCTGGCGGCTCAGAAATTTCTTTCCTGCGTCTTTCGCACGGGCGAGCGATTTGGGGCCGGGCATGTGGCCGATGTGCTGCTCGGCTCGAAAAACGAAAAAGTTTTACGCTTTGGGCATGAACAGGTTTCAACCTATGGCATCGGCAAGGACCTGACCCAAAAGCAGTGGATGCATCTGGCGCGTCAACTCGTCCAGTTGGGCTATCTCAACCAGGACGGCGAATACCGCACCCTGAGTCTGACTGATTCAGCCCGCGCCGCGCTCAAAACCCGCGCCAAAATCTTCGGTCAGTTGCAGGAAGTGGAAGAACGCGCCAAAAAGAAGGACAACAAGAAAGAACTCGAATACAACCACGCCCTGTTTGCCCTGCTGCGCGCCAAGCGCAAGGAACTGGCCGATGCCGATGGTGTGCCGCCCTATGTCATCTTCTCAGACCGGACGCTGGTCGAGATGGCGGCCTATTACCCGCAGTCGAAGGAGTCTTTGCTGGGGATTTCAGGCGTCGGGCAGGTGAAACTGGAGAAGTTTGGCGATTTGTTTTTGGATGTGCTTGTGCCGTATTGCAAGAAGCACAAAATCGCCGAGAAAGCCCGTGAAACGGCATCCGCCAAAAGGGAGAAACCCGCCAAAAGCGCCGAATCTGGCCTGGGAGCGCGCACCACGCTGATTGGCGAAGCGTATAATGCCGGGGAGTCGCTCAAAGACCTGATGGAACGGTATCAGTTGAAAGTGGGAACGGTCATCGACCATTTGGCGAGGTACGCCCTGGCGGGCAACCGGCTGCGAAACGGGGAAGAATTCCAGTCGCTGACATCCACCTCCCCCGATGACCAGAAAGCCGCGCTGACTGCTTTTGAAGAACTCGGCGCAGAGTATCTCAAGCCGGTGTTCGATAAGTTGGGTGGGCGCGTTAATTATGATGAGTTGAAGATTTTGCGGTTGTGTTATTTGGCGCGCTGATTGGTTACTGCTGTCAACTGTGATTTTCAAGTCCTGAGCGGAGCCGCGCGTTCTTTGCGCGGCGTAGTCGAAGGACGTTTTGCGCAAAACCGCCCTTCGACTGCGGGCTACGCCCTCCGCTCAGGCCTTGTCTGCATTTGGAGTCGTGTTGTTTCTTTCAACAACCTTGCGCGCTTCTTTACAATCTCTTTACATAAAAGTTGTATCCTTTAGACAGTCAGGGCCGTGACCCTGAAACAATCGAAAAGGAGACAAAACTATGAAAAAGACAATTTTTGCAATGCTTGCCCTCGTGCTGGCGCTTGGCGCGCTGGGCGTTGGCGTGGCCTTTGCCCAGACTGAAGAACCGCCCACCGATGGCACCCCCTTTGGACGCGGCGCAATGCGCGAACAAGCCGGAACGATGCGCGTTTACAAAGTGGAGGCTTTTGCCACCCAACTCGACCTGACGGTGGATGAAGTGACTGCCCTGCTCGAAGGCGGCACCCGCCTGCACCAGATTGCTCTCGATAACGGCGTCACCGAAGAAGACCTGCCCGCTTTTATGCAGGAAGTTCACCTGGCGGCGCTCGATGCGGCAGTGGCTGGCGGCGCGCTAACCCAGGAGCAGGCCGATCAGATGAAAGAACGGATGCAGTCCCGCTGGGAAAACGGTTGTGACCCCGATGGCGAGCGCCCGGCCAAGACTCCCGGCTTCCGACGCGGCGGCCCTGGCGGCATGATGCACGGCGGGCAGGGCGGTGGTTTTTTCAACCAACAGCCGTAATAATCAATCAGTTTCCAAATGGGTCGGGCAGCAATGCCCGGCCTTTTTTGTTTTGTCGCTTTTGTCATTTCGAGCCGTTCTTTGGCGAGAAATCTTGTACACCTTGTTAAGATTTCTCACTCGCCGTTCCACGGCTCATTCGAAATGACAAACACGCCTATTCAACATCCTCCGGGTATAATCACCCCCGTTATGACCACCGACCTTGACCTCTACCGCACCCTCTACCTCATCCGCCGCTTTGAAGAACGCGCCCTGGCCGAATTCTCCACCGGCAAACTCTTTGGCACCACCCACGCCTACATCGGTCAGGAAGCCGACGCCGCCGCCATTTTCGCCGCCCTCGGCCCCGACGATGTCATTTTCAGCAACCATCGCTGTCACGGCCATTTCCTGGCTTATGGCGGCGACCCCTACCGCCTGGCCGCCGAACTGATGGGACGCGCCACCGGTCTGGTCGGTGGGCGCGGCGGCAGCCAGCACATTTATTGGCGCAATTTTTACACCAATGGCATTCAGGGCGGCATCATCCCGGTCGCCACCGGCATTGGTTTCGCTGAAAAAGCCAGGGGCAGCGGCGCAATTTCGGTTGTTTTTATCGGCGATGGTACTTTGGGTCAGGGCGCGCTCTACGAAAGCCTCAACATCGCCGCCCTGTGGCAAATTCCCGTCCTGTACGTCGTCGAAAATAACCGCTACGCCCAAACCACGCCCACCGAAATGGGTGTCGCCGGCTCAATCCCAGACCGTTTTAAGGCTTTTGGGATACAGACCTGGGAGGCGGCTTCAAGTGATGTCCTGACCCTCGTCCCGGTTGCGCGCGAGGCGGTTGATCACGTTCGGAGCGGACGACCCGGGGCCTGTATCCTGCACACCTACCGATTCTCGGCCCACAGCAAAGGCGACGACCCGCGCGACCCGGCGGAAATCGAAAAAATCCGCGCCGAACACGATCCGCTGACCATCCACGCCCCGCGAATCGATTCCGCTCAACGGGCCTCCGTCGAAACCGAAATCGACGCGCTCATCGACGACGCCTTCACCCGCGCGGAGAAAGATAGTTATCCGGTTCTTCAGTTATCCAGTTCTCCAGTTTCCGCGCGAACCGTCCAACCGAATAACCGGAACACCGGAACACCGGAACACCGGAAAACGGTTCTTGAATCCATCAACTCCGCCCTGCATACCGCCCTCGAAACCGACCCGCGTGTCTACATCCTTGGCGAAGACATCCTCGACCCGTATGGCGGCGCGTTCAAAATCACTCGCGGACTCTCGACGCGTTTCCCGGAGCGCGTCCTGACCACGCCCATCTCTGAAGCGGCCATCCTGGGCATTTGCAACGGCATGGCCCTGCGCGGACTGCGCCCGGTGGCTGAAGTCATGTTCGGCGATTTTGTGACCCTGATGGCCGACCAACTCATCAACCACGCCGCCAAATTCCGTTGGATGTACAACGACCAGGCGCGCGTTCCGCTCGTCCTGCGCCTGCCGATGGGCGGACGGCGCGGCTACGGCCCGACCCATTCCCAGTCGCTTGAAAAACACCTGCTTGGCGCGCCCGGCCTGAAAGCGGTCACCCCCAACAGCCTGGGCAACCCCTCCGATTTATTGCTGGCCGCCATCGCCGACGACGGCCCCGTCCTGTTCGTCGAACATAAATTGCTCTACACCCGCCCCATCCTCGAAGCGAAAGATTTGATTGATTGGCAAGTCACCGACTCTGGCGACCCATACCCCACCTTCACGCTCCGAGTATCGAATATCGAAGTATCGAATATCACCATTTGCACCTACGGCTACAACTTCGAACTGGCCCGCGAAGCCGCCCGCGAATTGATGTATGAGTACGAGATTTTTTGTGAAATTGTCTTGTTCAGCCAACTCAGCCCCTTTGAACTGAATCCGCTTTTCGACTCGCTCTCCCGAACCGGACATTTGCTGACCCTCGAAGAAGGCGGGCAGACCCTCGGCTGGGGCGCGGAAGTGGCCGCTCAAACCGCCGAGCGCGGCCCGAGCGGAGTCCGCATCCATCGCCTGGGCGCGCTCGACCTGCCCATCGCCAACGCCAAATCCCTCGAAGACGAGATATTGCCCTCGACAAAGAAAGTCATCCAGAATGTACTGGATTTGCTCCAAAAATAAAAAGCCCGAAAGGTTTGGAAACCTTTCGGGCAGGCAAAATCAAAATCTCTCTAGCCACCATACAGTTTGCTCAAGTTGGTCGAGTTGGTAGGTCGAGTTTATCGAGACCAGGCGGCGATTTTTCGCCGTGTCTCGATAAACTCGACCACCTATCGAGACCAAAAGAGCTGTTAATTTGGCAAAAATTGGTCTCGACACTTGCACCTGCGCTGCAAGTGCAGGTGTACGCCCCTATTGGGGCTACTCGACCACCTTGCTGAAAAAGTGTCTGGTGGATAGAAATCTTTTACTCTACGGCAATATCCATGTTTTCTTTGGCAATCTTATAGGCTTGCCCGTACAGGTGGCCGCTCAAGGCTGCGATGTAGGCAGAAGTGATCAGAGCGCCGATACCGCAAATGAGCGAGCCGATTGGTGAGAGCAAAATTGCCACGCCGCCGATCAGTAGCACAGACAGAATATACGGTCCCACCGCCGCGCGTAGCAGGCCAAAGACCTGGTTGAAGCGAAAGGCTGCGCCTAATTCGCCGGTTGCCGCAAGATTACCCAGCGCTGCCGGGGTAATGGCTGCCGCAGCCAGGCCAAAAATGATCGCAAAGCATGAAACGCAGAGCATGAGCGCGCTAACGATGATACCGGCCGCTTCCCCGTCAATCTCGCCTGCCAGGCTGGTGGGTACGATAATGGCAATCTGCCCACAGATAACCACCAGAATTACTGGCAGGGCATAAGCCAGTTGCACCACAAAAGCCTGAAAACCCTTGGCGACAAAACCGCCAAAATCATCCCAGTCGGGCAGGGGTTGCGGATCATCGTTAATTACCCGGCGCATAATTTCAAGCGACCAGCCCAGCACAACGATTGGCCCTAATAACGGAATGAGCAATACCACCGCCGCAATGCCGACCTTCTTCAGCCAGTCGGCATCCTGAAATGGATACGAAAAAGCAAGACCAAAATTCATAATATTCTCCTTTGTTAGAATTCAATTAAAATGACATCGCAATTATAGACCAAAATCAGCCCGATGAACCACCAAATAGGAAATTCGTATGACTCCAACCCCCATCACCGTCCCGCTCCTGAACGCCAATGAACCCGAAGCCCGCCTGGTAGATGTGCATGTTCGCGAAGGCCAGCGCGTTGAACCTGGCGATATTCTCTTTACCGTCGAAACCACCAAAGCCGCCAGTGACGTAGAAGCCCCCGCCGCCGGATTTGTGCGTCTGGTTGCGGCGGAGGGGGATACCCTCGCTGTGGGCGACACCCTCGCCTATTTGACCGAATCGGTAGATGAATCACTACCGACCCTTGCGCCTGCTTCCGTTCAAACTGGCGACCCCGCCCCTGGCGATTTGCGCATTACCAAACCTGCTCGCGCCCTGGCCGAAAGTCTGGGCCTGGACCTGGCCTCCCTGCCCACCGACCGCTTGCTGACTGAAGCCGCCATCCGCCAAATCGCCGCGTCGCTGACCCCAATCGAATTACCCGACTTCGGCCCCAGCCACCTCCTCATCTACGGCGCGGGCGGGCACGCCAAAGCGGTGATGGAGATGGCGCAGGCTCTCGGCGCGAATCAAATCGCCGGTATTTTGGACGATAACCCGGCCTTGAAAGGCAAACGGGTTTTGGGCATTCCGGTTTTGGGTGGCCGCGAGTTGTTGCCCCTCCTGCGCGAAAAAGGCCTGGCTCTGGCGGCCAACGGCGTGGGCGGCATTTTGGATATTACTGTGCGCGTGCGTTTGTTCGAGATGTTGGCCGCAGCCGGGTTCGATTTCCCGCCCCTGGCGCATCCGCGCGCTACTGTTGAGCCGAGCGTCAGCCTGGGCGCGGGTGTGCAGGTTTTTGCCAATGCTTATGTTGGTTCATCGAGTATTTTACATCCGCGCTGCATGGTTAATACGGGCGCGATTGTTTCGCATGATTGTGAAATTGGCGAATATACCCATATTGCCCCCGGCGCGATGCTGGCCGGGCATGTGCATGTCGGGGAGCGCAGCCTGGTCGGGATGGGTGTGACCACCGCGATTGGCATTAAGATCGGCGATGGGGTCCGAATTGGCAACGGCGCGGTCATCCACGCCGACGTGCCAGATAAGACCATCCTTCCGGCGGGCAAGGTTTGGGCCGGGGGCTAATTGACCGCAACCAGCATTTCGTTTGTTTCGATAATTTCCGCCTGCAACTGGCCTGCCGAGAGTTCGCGCAGGTCAGTTTGGAATTTGTCGAGTTGATTGATGGGGAAGCGCAGGGTCAGGGTGACATCGGCGGCGAAATCTTCATCCAGGATGGCCCCGTTATATCGCGTAGTCAATATCTTGACACGCTCGAATAAGTTGTAGGGGATTGCCAACAGAGCAATGTGGACGGGGACGCGCTGCGCGCGCGGCACATTGCGGACGACGGCCTGGGTCGCCTCGGTATAGGCTTTTACCAGTCCCCCGGTTCCGAGCAGCGTCCCGCCGAAGTAGCGGGTGACGACCACTGCCACGTCACCCAGGCCGGAGCCGCGTAAAACTGTCAGCGCCGGGCGGCCAGCCGTGCCGGAGGGTTCGCCGTCATCGGAGCAGTATTCGCTGATGCTGTTGCCGCCGCCCAGAATATAGGCCGGGACGTTGTGGCTGGCGTCGGCAAATTCCTCGCGGAGGCGTTTGATGAAGGCCCGCGCCTCGTCCGCGCTGGCGACGGGGGTTAGGGTGGCGATGAAGCGCGAGTTGACGACAATGATTTCGCGCCGGATTTCTTCGAGCGGCAGCAGGTAGGGGGCGGGCATGGTTTACAGCAATCCGTTTTGGGCGGCGACGGCGATAGCCCCGGCGCGTGAATCGACGCCCATTTTCTGGTAGATGCTGGCCAGGTGGGCTTTGACGGTTCGTTCGGTGATGTGCAGTTTGGCGGCGATTTCTTTGCTGCGTTCGCCGCGTGCAACAGCCGCCAGAACTTCTTTTTCTCGTTCGGTCAGGTTGAAGGAGGTGGCGGCGGGTGCGCTGGCTACATTCAGTAAACGTGCCATAATTTCGGGCTTGAGCAGGGTTTCGCCGCGCGCGGCGGCGCGGATGGTGTCGAACAATGTGCCCCGGTTGGTGTCTTTGAGCAGGAAGCCTTTGGCCCCGGCGCGGATGCCGCGCAGCATGAGTTCATCTTCGTTGAAGGTGGTCAGGATGACGACGGCGATTTCTGGGTGGGTTTGGCGCAGTTTTTCGATGGCGGTGATGCCGTCCATGCCGGGCATGCGCAAGTCCATCAGCAC
>DAOUML010000095.1:0-3235 GCA_034411635.1 Anaerolineales bacterium | reverse complement strand
CCCGGTGAGCAGGCCGAGGGCTTGCATGATGACCGGGAAAAAGAGCGGCACAATTGTCAGCAGGATGGCGGCAATCAGTCCGCCGCTCATCATGTTGCCGAACAAACGCACGGCCAGCGAGAGAGTGCGCGAGAGTTCGCCGATGATGTTAAAAGGCAACATGACCGGGGTTGGTTCAATGTACTGGCGCAGGTAGCCGCCCAATCCCTGGGAGCGGATGCCGAAAATCGGCACGGCCAGGAAGACGCACAGGGCCAGCGCGGTGGTGGTCGAAAGCGAACCGGTTGGAGGTTGGAATCCCGGCACAATTGCCAGTACATTCGAGACGACGATGAACAGAAATAGCGTGCCGATGAAGGACAGATACGGGCGCGGATTCTGCTGGCTGACTTCTTCAATTTGGCCGAGCACGCCTTCAACGATCACCTCGAGCACGTTTTGCCCGCGTGACATTTCGAGCGTGCCCTTGATGTTGCGCGTCACCAGCCACGAGCCGATGGTCATCAGTGCCATAATGAACCAGGTGAACAGGATGGTGGCGTTGATTTTGAAAAAGCCCGATTCCCAGAGGATGATTGCGTCGGGGCTGATTTCCATGCTGGGTGTTCCTTTCTTTTGGCACAAACTGAGCCTTTGCGTTTATGTGAAAATCTTTCGCGCAAAGCCGCCAAGAACGCCAAGTTTTTTTGTTTCTCTTTGCACACTATGCGCCTTTGCGTTCTTGTGAAAATTTCTTGCGCCACTCATGCCCGGTGGGCAGTGCTGGAGAGCCACAACGAACGTCAAGTTTTTTTGTTTTTCTTTGCGTGCTTTGCGACTTTGCGTGAGCATTATCTTTACTTTCTCGCCTGTTTCCCTGTTTCTTCCTGCGGTTGGAAATACCTGATAAACACAAATCTGGTCACAAAAAACGCCAGCATGGCAACCGCCAGGCGTTCCAGTTTTCCATCGGTAATCAGGTAGAAGCCGCCAATCACAAGGACGGTGCGCAGCAGGAAACTGATGGCCAGGAAAATGCCGGGGCTTTTGCTGGCACGCATTCGGGTAATCGTCAGCCACAGGCCGCCGAAGTACAGGGTGCCGAGGACGATTCCGGCCAGGGCGGAGAGGGCCAGCGCGAGCGGGGTGCTATCCATTTTTATCTTTGTTCTCTTTTTCGTTGTCGATTTGTCCGCTCTCGAACTGCACCCAGCGCCAGGCGTTGTACAGGCCGAGGGCTAGGCCACCCAGGAAGAGCATCAGCGTCCATGAGTATGGACTGGGCCAGGTGCTGTCAATCCAGATGCCGATGAACAGGCCCGCCAGGGTTGGGATGACGACCGACCAGCCGACCATGCCGAAGGTGCCCAGCCCAAACCAGATGCTGCGGCGCTTTTCGCGCCGGGCGCGGATTTTGCGGGATTCTTTGCCGGTGACATCGGCCTGCCATTTTTCCTGCGGATGTTTGTTCACAATCACAACTCCATGAAACGGCGAATCAGGTCGGCTTCGAGTTTGTAGAGCGCGTCACGTGATTTGCGTTCGTATTCGCTCAAATTGCGGAATCGTTCTGCTATCAGGCGTTTGAGTTCGCCCAATTCCTGCCCGATGACTGCGTTGCGGGTGGAGACCTGTACCTGTTTCCCACGTTTGAGCAGGATGCCCTCGTCGACGGCGACGAACTCTTCGCGGCCATCGACGCCGACGAATGTCAGAATCCCAGGCGCGAGCGCGGTGACGAAATCGACGTGGCGCGGGAGCAGGCCAAAGGCGCCGTTGGCCGCTTCTGCGGTAATCTTGCGGGCTTCGACATCCAGCAGGATTTCTTCGGGCAGGAGGATGCGCAGGCGCATGGCGTTCATGCTTTTTGCTCGTGCTCCTCGATGCGCCCAATCATGTACAGTTTGCGCTCTGGCACGTCGGCGAACTCGTCGTTAAGGATACGTTCGCAGCCGTTCAGGGTTTCTGCGAGCGGGACGGTTTTGCCGGGGATGCTGGTGAATTGCTCGGTGGTGTGGAAGGGTTGGGTCAGGAAGCGTTCGAGGCGGCGGGCGCGCGAGACCAGTTGACGGTCTTCGGGGGTCAGTTCTTCGAGGCCGAGCATGGCAATCAAGTCTTTCAGGTCTTCGTATTGCGCCAGGGTCTGGCGGATGCGGCGGGCGATTTCATAATGCCGCCCCCCGACGATGTGCGGGGCGAGCATTTTCGAGCCGGATTGGAGCGGTTCGATGGCCGGATACAGGCCCTCGCTGGCGCGTTTGCGCGAGAGCACAATCGAGGCCGAGAGATACGAGAAGACGTGGACTGCCGCCGGGTCGGTGAAGTCGTCTGCCGGGACGTAGACGGCCTGGACGGAGGTAATCGCGCCAGAGCGGGTGTTGGCGATGCGTTCCTGCAATTCGGCCAGTTCGGTGGCCAGGGTGGGCTGGTAGCCGACCCGCGAGGGGATGTTGCCGAGCAGGCCGGAGACTTCGGTGCCGGCCTGGATGAAGCGGAAGATGTTGTCCATCAAGAGCAGCACGTCCTGGCGGACGTCGTCGCGGAAGTATTCGGCCATCGTCAGGGCGGCGTGTCCGACGCGGAAGCGGGCGCCGGGGGGTTCGTTCATTTGTCCGAAAATCATGACGGTGCGGTCGCGCACCCCGGCCTCGCCCATTTCGCGGTAGAGTTCTTCGCCCTCGCGCGAGCGCTCGCCGATGCCGCAGAACAGGCTGACGCCTTCATACTGGCCGACCAGGTTGTTGATGAGTTCGGTAATCAGAACGGTTTTTCCGACGCCCGCGCCGCCAAACAGCCCGGCGCGTCCGCCGCGTTCGAGCGGGGCCAGCACGTCGATGGCTTTGATGCCGGTCTCGAAGATTTCGGTTTGGGAGGATTGGTGGGTCATTGCCACTGGCGGCTGGTGGATGGAGCGCCAGTCGCCGCCTTCGAGCGAGGGGCCGTCGTCGAGGGTCTGGCCGAAGACGTTCATCATGCGCCCCAGCACGCGCTCGCCGACCGGCACGCGGAAGGTGGCGCGGGTGTCGCGCGCGCTCATGCCGCGTTGCAGGCCGCTGGTGCGGGTGAGCGCCACGCCGCGCACCAGGTTTTGGTCGAGGTGGCTGATGACTTCGATTTCCGCCGCCGGGTCGCTATCGGTGACGAGGCGGGAGTAAATGTCAGGGAGCAGGCGCGGGAAGTGTACATCCACCACACTGCCGCGCACCGAGTGAATGGTGCCGATGTTCTCTGTGGTCATGGAGAATATTGTACCGCA
>DAOUML010000094.1:0-4214 GCA_034411635.1 Anaerolineales bacterium | reverse complement strand
CTGGGTGTTGGGTGAGCAATCGCAAAACCTGCTGCGCGCCAAAAAGACCGAAGATATGATTTTCTCCGGTTCTGAACAGCGTCCGCGGGCGGGCATGGCTTCGGTCACGATTACGTTTGACAACAGCGTGGGCTGGCTGCCGGTCGATTTCAGCGAAGTGGCCGTTACCCGCCGCGCCCACCGTGACGGGCGTAACGAATATCTGCTCAACGGACAATCGGTGCGCCTGAAAGACATCAACGAACTGCTGGCCCAATCTGGCCTTTCCGAGCGGACGTACACCATCCTCGGCCAGGGCATGGTCGATGCCTCGCTGGCTCTTAAAGCCGACGAGCGCCGTCGCCTGTTCGAGGAGGCCGCCGGTATCGGCCTGTACCGCTCACGCCGCGAAGAGACCCTGCGCCGCCTCGAAAACACCCAGCGCAACCTTGAGCGCGTGCTCGATATTTTGGCCGAACTCGAACCGCGCCTGCGCTCGCTTGAACGTCAGTCGCGCCGGGCGCAGGAATACCTGCAAGTGCAGGCCGACCTGAAAATGATTCTGCGCGAATGGTATGGCTATCACTGGCATCTGGCGCAGAAAGAACTCTCTGAAGTGCGCGAAATTGCCCATGAGCAGGAACGCCGCCTGAAGGAAGCCCGCCGCAATTACGCCAACCTGACCGAGGGATTTGGCAGCACCCGCCAACGCCTGCTCGAACTGCGCGGACAACTCAACGAATGGCACCGCCAGTCGGCGGAACTGCATAGCCAGCGCGAGGCCGTCAGCCGCAATTTGGCCGTCCTTGAAGAGCGCCGTCGCTCTTTTACTGAAAGCCGCCAGAACAGCCTGGCCGAACAGGAACGCCTGGCCGATGAAGAACGCGCCGCGCGTGAACGCCTGACCGAAGCCGAAAGCGAGTTGGAACGCATTCAGGCCGAGGCCGTCGAGGCCAAACGCGAAGAAACAGAAGCCAAAGCCGCCCTTACCGCCCGCCAATTGGAGCGCGCCAAAGCCGAGCAAAAACTGCAAAGCGCCCGGCAGGAACTCAACCAGTTGAATTCGCGCCGCGCCCAACTGACGGCGCGCCTGAACGAACTCAAAAACCGCATCGACTCACAGCGTCAGAAACTCCAGCAGGCCGATATTGCCATTGCCACCGCCGAACAAACCGCCAAAGACGCCGATAAAAAGCATCAGTCGGCCCAAAAGGCGCGGGCGGGGGCTGAAAAAACCTTTCAGGAGATTGAAGCCGCTTTAACGGCATTGCGCCAAACGCTGGGCGAACAAGAGTCCGAGCGGCGCAAACTGCTTGATGAACGCAATCTGCGTCAGGCCGAGCAGGCCCGCCTGAAAGCCCAACTCGATGTGCTTGAAAAGGCCGAAGCCTCGCTCACCGGTTATGCCGAGGGCGCGCGCGCGCTCATTCAGGCCAAATTGCAGGGCGCGAAGGGCGCGCTTTCTGCCGCGCTCGAAGTGCCTGCTGAATATGAAACCGCCATCGCCGCGGCCCTGGGTGACGGGCTGGATGCGGTTGTCTTTGAAAACGCCGGGGGCGTCGAAGCGGCCCTCGAATATCTCGAACAAAAGCAAACGGGTAGAACGCTCCTGCTGCCCGTCGAAACGGTGCATGGTGAGCGTGTAGCCAAAATTCCCGATGACGGGGATATTCTGGGCCTGGCCGCAGCCTTTATCCAGACATCCGACGAACTGCGCCCCGCGCTGGATGCCCTGCTGGGCAAAACCGTATTGGTGCGTGACCGCGCCGCCGCCAAACGTCTGCGGAATGACCTGCCCGGGATGCGTCTGGTGACGCTCAAGGGCGAAGTTTTCCGCCCGGACGGTTTGATTCAGGCTGGCAAGGAGACGCGCGCGGCGACCCTGAGCCGGACTCGTGAAAAACGGGAGTTGGTCGAGGCCCTGAACGCCGCCAACGCCGGGCTGGAGACGCTCTACGAGGCTCTCAACCGGCTGACGGCTGAAATCGCTGCCGCGCAGAAGGAGATTTCGGCGCAGGATGGCAAACTTGGCGAGGCGCGCAAACGTCTGAATGAAGCCGCCCGCGAGGAACAGCAAGCCGGGCTTTCTGCTGAAAGCGCACGCCGCCAGCGCGATTGGCAGGCCGGGCAAAAGGATACGCTTAAGAGCGAGTTGTCCCAATCAGAAAAAGATTCGAGCCGCGTCGATTTGGAACTGGAAGAAGTTGAAGAAAAACTGGACGAGGCTCAGGTAAAAATGCGCGGGTTGAACGGTGAAATGGCCGCTCTCGCGCTGGACGAGTTGAGTTCGCAGGTGACGTATTGGGGTACGCGCGTGCAGGTTTCAGAGCGCGCTGTTTCTGATGCGCGCGCGCGCCGCAAGGAGCGCGAACAGGCTATTCAGACGGTTGCGGCGCGCATGGAATCTGCCCGGCGGCGGGTGGTGGAGGTCGATGCGGCTTTTGAGCGTTTGGAGCAGGAAAAATCGACGCTCCTGGAACAGGAAAGCGAGTTGCAAGGCCGTCTGGATGTGTTCAGCCTGAAAATTGAACCCGCTGAAGTAGCCCTGGCCGAGGCCGAGCGCGAAGAAACCGACTTGCAGGGCCGCGAAACCGAGGCCCAGCGCGCGCTGGCCCAGGTGGAGCGCTATAACGCCCAGGCGCAAATTGACCTGAATCGTAAGCAGGAGACGCTTGAAAGTTTGCGCCGCCGGATTGAGGAAGATTTTGGTCTGGTGCAATTTGACTATCACACCGACGTATCTGGCCCGGTGCCGTTGCCGTTGGGCGAAATGGTTGAGCAGTTGCCGGTTGTTACCGAACTGGCCCCCGATTTAGACGAGAGTTTGAACCAGAAACGCGCCCAACTGCGGCGCATGGGCGCAGTCAACATGGATGCCCAGCAGGAATTTGAGTCGGTGCGTGAGCGTTACGATTTTATGACCGCCCAGGTGCAGGATTTGAAGCAGGCTGAAGCGGATTTGCGCGAGGTGATTGCCGAATTGGACGAATTGACCCGCCGCGAATTTATTAAGACTTTCGAACTGGTGGCGGTTGAATTTAAGTCGATTTTTACCCGTCTGTTTGGGGGCGGGTCGGCCCGTCTGGTGCTGACCGACCCGGACAACCTGACGGATACCGGTATCGACATCGAAGCCCGCCTGCCGGGCCGCCGCGAGCAGGGGCTTTCGCTGCTTTCGGGCGGCGAGCGTTCGCTGACGGCGATTTCGCTGGTGTTCGCGCTCTTAAAAGTTTCGCCCACCCCGCTGTGCGTGATGGACGAAGTCGATGCCATGCTCGACGAGGCCAATGTGGGCCGCTTTCGCGATTTGTTGAGCGAGTTGGGCAAGCAGACCCAGTTCATCATCGTGACCCACAATCGCAACACCGTGCAAGCGGCGGATGTGATTTACGGTATCACCAAAGGTCGCGATACCACCAGCCAGGTGATTAGTTTGCGCCTGGATGAGTTGAGCGATGAGATGCTGGGGAAGAGCGGCTAGGACGGTGGTCGAGTAGACGGCGGGTTTCGATACGGACTTCGCCCTATTCAACTACCGCCGTCGTATCGAGCCCACCGCTTTAAATAAAAATATCCGGGCAGGATACCGGCGGCACCCGGGAACGTTCGCTTATCGCTGCTTCCTTTCGGACCTGACGTGGTTCACAAAGTCCCGCCGCGCCGGGCCTGCCCGGACAGTTGGCAAGGATACTCGAATTGGGGGAAAGTGTCAATAAATTTTTGGGGCTCTCTCGTACTTGGCGGGAAAAAGCCTAAACACGAAGGTCACAAAATACACAAGGGGGGAACGTGACGCGCTTTTACGGGTGTTTTTCTTCGTGACCTTTGTGTACTTTATGTTTGAAAAGATTTTCCCGGTAGAACCACTAATCTCAAATTGAGAATTGCTGTAGGCTGGCCTGGTTCGTCGATGGTGATGGTTGGGAAAAGACATCTTATGGCGTTTTCACCATCCAGCCCGCGGGCTGTTTGTTTTCGTCAATTTTTACCGCCGTCAGACTGGGAACATCCACCACCCAAACGCCATATTTGCGTTGCTTTGCGCTGCTGTCAGCGTCCCATTGCGCCAGCAGGATTTGGGTTCCATCGGGAGACCAAACAGGTTGCAGGTCAATAAAGGAAATTGGTTGATCTGGTATCAAATACGTTCTTACACTAACGTAGCTTTTGTGCAATCAGTGGCCGAATCATAAAAAGCGGCACAAAAGTGTAAAAAACGAACCTTACCAATTGAA
>DAOUML010000093.1:0-48075 GCA_034411635.1 Anaerolineales bacterium | reverse complement strand
TCGTAGACGGTTTTCAGGCGTCCGTCTTGCTGCATGATTTCTTCGCGCAGGAATCCCGGCGATTCGAGCAGTTCGGCCATGACGGGGTACGGAATGACTTTGTCGCGTTTGTAGATGGTGTCGAGTTCTTCGTAGTTTTGGCGGGTAACGGTGGGCAGGCTGTAATCGCCGGGGCGGGTTTTGGGAGAGATTGATTTTTTGTAAACCGTCCCATCGGTGATGACGCCGATGTAGATGACCATGTCGTCTTGCCCGGTGTCGTAGATAAAGGTATCGGCGTGGTCTTCGCGCGGTTTCCATGAGTCGGTGCTACGCTTGCCGGTTATGCCCATCAGGGAGTCGAGTTGTTCTACGCGCGTTTCGCCGATGGTGACTTGAACGTATCCCTGGTAGGTTGGGCCGGCCATCCAGCCGCTGTAATTGCCGACGGGTTGGGGCTCAGATTCCGGTTCGGATGCAACCGGCGGGGGCTGCGGGGCAGTGTCGTTGGATGCCGGTTCTGCCGGGCGGGTGACGATTGCTTCCGGGGCCTGATTGGTATCTGGCGCAGACGTATCCAGCCCAATGGCGCGGTAGGCAAACTGACAGGCCAGCGAGGCCAGGGCCAGAATGCCGAGAAAAATCCAGATGGGGGTTCGAGTGGTTTTCATGGTTTTGTCTCCGTCTCACGAAAGGTAGGATACAAGAATTTTTCCCAGGTCTGTGACCTGCTTGAGTTCATCGGCTTTGAGCAATTTGCTGGTTTCGATTTCCAGCCCTTTGGAGGTGCGCTTGATCTGTGGTTTGGGGCCGCGCCAGTTGAGCAGGGCCGATTCAAGGGCGGGACTGATGCGAATTGCGAGCGGGTCTTGGGCATAAACCATGTAGTTTTTGCGGAATGGTTCGCTGCCAGCCTGCACTTCGCTTATTCCTTGCCCGTCGCTGCCCAGATAGCGGTCGAATACTTTTTGCAGGAGCATATCGCCGAGCGCGCCCAGATTGGCTTGCGAGAGACGCGGGCCAACCAGCAAGGTTGAGCCAGGTAAGTTAGCCTGCCAAATCGTAGTTTGGGTGATATTTGATGAACCTGAGGAGGTTGGCTCGCCATTCGATTCAGATATCGATTCGAGAGTCCAGCCGGGCGCGGTCATGCGGTAGCCGCTGGCGAGCGGCTTGCGGATGGGTTCATACCGCCAGCCGTTTTCGGCGGCGATTTGAATCAGGGATTCTTCGTTGGAGCGGTTGCGACGATGATTGATAAAAAATATCAGCGCGACGAGCAGGCCGGTAGCCAGGATGACGAGAATGCTAAGGGTTATATCGTCCATTTTGACACCTTTCAAAAAAAGAAACGTGACGGTTTTTCCGTTCACGTTTCTTTTTATCTGTTGAGCGTCAAAAAAGCGTCAAAAAGCGATCATGGCCCAATGGCAGATTCTAATATTGCCCGACCTGTTTTTTGGGCCAGTTCGGCCTGATTGGCTTCGATGATGACGGCGATGGCGAGCGGCGCGCCCTGCCAGTTGGGTGGGGTTCCGCCAAGGTACCAGACCAGGAATCCGGAGTCTGATTCGAACTGTCCCATGCTTTCCCAGTAAGATTTTTGCGATACTTGCAACAGTTGCGCTGCCTGCGCGCTTGCCGATGCCGAAAAAATTGTCTGTGGTTGCGTCTGTGGGGGCAGGTTGACCCATCCCTGAGCCGGGGTGTTGACAGCCAGGGCAAGCAGGGCTGGCGGCGCGACACCTTGATTGCTGATGGCGGCGGCCAGGCGGGCCATGTTGAGCGGGGTGATGGTTTGGCTTTGGCCGAGGGTCAGACTTTCGAACTGAGAATCGTTGAAGGCCAGGCCGAGTTTTTTCATCAGGTCTATGGTGGTTTGCGGGCCGAGCGCCTTCCCCAGGCCGATGAGTGGGTTGGGGCAACCGGCTTGGGCCACATTTTGCCAGGTTGGTGGCTGTTCTGTTCGCTGGGTGCAGCGGATGAGGCGGTCGTTATATTGATAGAGCAGGGCTGGCGGCGATTCAGGCAGGTTTTGATTATTTTCAAAAAATTCAGCCAGCAAGAAGGGGGAAAGCGAAGTGCCGGGGGCGTATTGTCCTTGATTGGCGCGGTTGAGCAGGGGGGCGTTGCTATCGGTTTGTAGCGCGGGGCCAATTTCATCGAGCAGATTGGCGTCGAAGGTGGGGTGGGAGGCCATTACCAGCACTTCGCCTGTGCTGGCGTTGAGCAACACAACTGCGCCTTTTTGAGATTTAAGCAGTTCATCTGCCTGTTGCTGGAGTTCAAGGTCTATGCTCAGGCGCACGTCCAGCCCTGGGGGTGGCGTGCCGCGCAAGAGTCGCTGCCACCAGATTTGTCGGTAGGGGTATCCTTGCAAGCCGCGCAGATAGGGGTCGAGTTGCGCTTCGAGGCCTGCCTGTCCATAGGCGTTATGCGTATAGCCGGTAATTGATGATAGATCGGGATAAGCATAGATTCGTCGATAAGAACCGGGGGAACCTTCGGTTTGATTAATGGGTTGGTTGCGGCGGTCGAGCAGGCTGCCACGAGGGACAAACAGATCGGCGATGGCGCGGCGTGGGTTGTCGTAGCGCGTTAGCAGGTCTTCTGAGCGGAGAAGGCTCCACCAGCCATTAACAAGCGTCAGGGCAATCAGGCCGAGGCTGATGAGTGCTGGCACAATAAGGTAGGGCTGGCTGTTTTTGAGCGGGGCGGGGTCTTGTTCGTTTTTGTTGCTGATTTGGAGCAGTAAGAGTAAGGCCATGAAAGATGTGAGCAGCGATGAGCCGCCATAAGAAACAAAAGGCAGCGTAACCCCGGTAAGCGGCAAAAGGCGCAGATTTCCGCCGATGATGACTATGCTTTGTATGCCAATGTATGCGCCCAGGCCGGCGGCTAACAAGCGTTCAAAGTGACTTTCGGCTTTTAGCGCAACCAGAAAACTGCGGCAGACGAAAACGCCAATCAGCAGGAAGAGCGCCATTGAGCCGATTATGCCGGTTTCTTCAGCGATGGCGGTAAAGATGAAGTCGGAATGGGCGACGGGGACGAGACCGGGCGCGCCGAGGCCCATTCCGCGCCCGAACAGGCCGCCATTGGCAATGGCGAGTAGCGATTGGATCACCTGGTAGGATCGTCCGCTGGGGTCTTGCCAGGGGTCAATCCAGGCGGTCAGCCGATACTGAATTAAATCGATAAAGTAATAGCCGGCCAGCCCAAAGCCAATAAGCAGCGTGGCGCTGATGAGCAGGATACGGCGTTTTTCTGAGGCCAGGTATACCATGACGGCATACAGGGCCACGAAAAGCGAAGCCGTGCCGAGATCGCGCTGGATAATTAAGATGGAAAGGGCCAATCCAAAAAGAAATAGGGTTGGCAAAATCAGGGGAAAAATTCGTTTGCTGAAGGGCATTTTGCCTGCAAAGTAGGCGGCCAGGTAAACCACCAGCAGCAATTTAAGTGGCTCAGAAGGTTGCAGGTAGATTCCGCAGCAACCCAGCCACAGACGCGGCCCAAAGCCCATTGGATTGGCGCCCAGAATAAAGGTCAGGGCGGTGAGAAGCAGTCCGCTGGTTAGCCAGATGTATTTGTAGCGGCGGAGAAAGTCAAGAATGAGCGCGCGCCGAAGAAAAATCATCAAAAGAATGAATCCGATGGCGATCCAGGCTGCCTGGCGAATTCCGAAGGTGTTGGTCAGCCGCCAAATACTGAGCATGCCCCAGCCGACCAGCAGTGATGCGATTGGCAGCAGATAGGGGTCGGCTTCGGGCAGATGTTTTGAAGTGTACCAATGCGCGCCATAAACCAGCATGAGCCAGGCCAAAATGCCAATCCAGTGGTTAAGACGATAATTTGCGTCCCAGGTTTGTTCACGGACGGCGGGCGCAATGCTCAGGGTGATGCCAAGTGTCAATATAAACAAGGCCGCAAGGGTGAGCAAGCGGCCTTGTATCTGGGCGGGAGTGAGATAGTTGTTTTGCAAAAGGTTTACTGGAGATATTTTTGTATGAGCAGGCCAAGTTTTGCGCTTGTTTCGGCGGGGACTTTTTCAGGCTGGGTGATGAGCGCCCCGTTGAGGGCTTGATGGCAGGCGCAAGTTTCATCAGATATAAAGTTTCTGGCTAATATTCGCAACGCTTCCTGGGCATGCGCGGTGTTTTGGTTCAGAGTGCGAATAACCATCTCGACGCTGACAGGCTCGGCGCTGACATGCCACACGTCGTAGTCGGTAACGTGGGCCATGGTGGCGTAACAAATTTCGGCTTCACGAGCGAGGAAGGCTTCGGGGCAGGCGGTCATACCAATGAGTGACATGCCCCAGGCGCGATAAACGTGCGATTCGGCTTTGGTGGAGAAGCGCGGCCCTTCGATGGTGATGAAGGTGCCTCCTTTATGGGCTTGCGCGCCGCTGGCTCTCACCGATTCGTGCAACACGTCTGAGAGTTGATTGCAGAATGGGTCTGCCACGCCGACATGGGCGACCAGTCCGTTCTCGAAAAAGGTACGCGCGCGATTTTTGGTATTATCAAATAATTGGGTCGGAATGATGATGTGGCCTGGGGCATAATCTTCACGCAGAGAGCCACATGCGCTTATGCTAATGACATGCCTGGCTCCCAGGCTTTTTAGCGCATAAATGTTGGCGCGATAATTCACTTCACTGGGCGAGATAAAGTGTCCGATTCCGTGTCGGGCCAGGAAGGCAACTTGTTTGCTTTCTAACTCTCCGACGATAATGGGCGAACTGGGTTTTCCGAAGGGGGTTTCAAGGTTGTATTCGCGGGCGTTCTCAAGACCTTGCATCTGATAAAGCCCGGATCCGCCAATAACAGCAAACGCCAGATTTTCACGCATTTTTTCTCCTTGGTTTATGGTTCAGGCAGAATTATTTCAATAGTGGTATCGCCGCAACTGATTGTATCCCCATTTGCGAGAATGACGGGCATGGTTAGTTGAGTTTCATTGAGCCGGGTGCCGTTTTTTGAGCGGCAGTCTTCGATCCACCAATGCCCGTGATGGAAAGAAAAGCGCGCATGTTGGGCTGAAACCGCGGCATCATCGAGCAGGAGCGCGCAATCGGGGTCGCGTCCAATGAAAAATTCTGGTTGACCAAACTCTACGATGTGCTTTTCTCCGCTGAGCGAAATCATGCCAAGTTTGATGGTGGTTACGCCTTTGGACGACAGAAAATCCATCTGGACTTTTAGCGACTTCCACATTAAATACAAAGCCCAGCCCAAAAACGCGTATAGCAAAACTGCTGCCAGAATACGCAGGGCCAGAAAAACGATTTCACTCATTTTTTTTGTTTGTATCTGGGATTGGGGTAAGCAATGCGGCTGTTTTACGCTCACTGCTTGTGGGTGAAAGCGGCGCGGTGTCGCCCGTGCTTGATTTCAGGCCTTTTGGCGGGGCATCTTGTCCGAAAATAATGGGCAGGCCAGCCAGTGAAATTACATCGCCAGGGTATAGCACGCTTTGGTTGACACGATCTCCGTTTACAAACGTTCCACCGGTGGAATTTAAATCAAAGACAATAAATTTATCACGCACGTAGCGCACCTGAGCATGATAGCGGGAAACGCGTGGATCGTCCACCACAATTTGATTGTCGAGCCGGCGACCAATATTGATCACCATTTGTTCAATGGTATATACCTTCGTGCCGCCCACAATCAAAAATGCAACAGGAAGGGCATCGTTGCCCAGAGATGAGCCCAGATTTTGCGCTTTTTGGGTTTCAGCAATGGTTTTATCGCCGACCTGAACCTCGATTTCTTCAGGCCCCAGGCTCTCCAGACCCGCAAGCGTTAGCACAGGCGATGATTTAAAGTGGATATTGGCTTCGTTAACTGCAAGACGAAAAATTTTTGTTAGCCCATCCAGCAGCCGGGGTTCTTTTTGCCATTCAGTTAGCACCGTGGGGTGAACATAAAGGGTAAAGTTGGGGGTTACTTCAGGATCAAAGGCTTCCGATTCAAGACTTTTTTTGAGAGATTCTGTCAGCCTTTTGGCAATTCTGTCATGCCATTTGCCTCCAGGGAGAAATTTCACCAGATGAACTTCAATTAAGTTTTCTATTCTTTGTTCGATGTTGGCAAGGTTCATTTTCATTTCTTTGCTGACTCCCCGGAACACTTATATCCGTTCTTTCTACAAAATAAGGGGGTATGGTATCGTTGTTTGGTGAAGCCCATCAAGGCGCATCGCATTAGTAAACATCCACTTTTATTTTACACTTTTTTACCGGTACAGGCATGAGACATTGTTACTATTATCTTTTTGAAATGTTTACTCTTCCACATTGGGGGCAAACGGTTTCGCCTGCTTTTAGCACAAATCCGCAATGATTGCAGGTATTCGGTTGCAGAGAGCCAAGCGGCGCTCCGCAGGCTACGCAAGATGGCGCGCCAACCTGGTTGGCGGTATTGCAATATTCGCAATTCAAGCGCCGCAACCGTTTGGATAATTGCTGGCTGGCGCCATGCGCGCGGGCAACTTTTGCAATTACCTTCCAGACGTTTTCAACCAGCGTAAGGCTTTCGATATCTTGGGCAATATCGTCGAGGCGATGTAGTAAGTTCCAGGGATTCATCAGCGTGGCGATGGCTGACTGCCCCAAACTTGCGGCAACGCCCAGCCAGGCTTGCTGTCCAACGCTAATCATAATCCCATCCTCAACCGTCCGTAAATGAACAGTAAGGGCAGTTTGACCACCGATGGATGTGTTGCGCACACTGGCGATCTGTACTTTCAGGTTGTTTGGCTCTCCCACAGCCTGCGTTCGCATGTTTCCGCGATGAAAATGAGCGTTAAGCGCATCCGCAAAATCGCTGGGGGTGATATCGCCATAGAAAATTCGTTTCTCCATAGTTTAGATTATAATCGCCCTGCCAATATTTGTGTAAACACGTCTGCGAAAATTGCTTTTGAATTTGCAAATTATCACTCTTTTGACAAAGCAGGTGAAAAATGATTTTACGTTTACGATGGCTTATTCCCGCAATGGTAATCGGCCTTTCTTTATTTATTTTGTTGAGTATTGAACCTGTTCATCAGGCTGCGGCCCAGCAACCAACGGGCTCTGTTCCCACCGTTACTGGCACCCCGTTTGGAACTTATATCCGCGTAACGCATAATACCGACCCGCAAATCAATGTGCGCTCAGGGCCAAGTTCTTATTTTTATCCTTCCATCGGGGTTTTGTTATGGAATCAGCAAGCGCCTGCGCTGGGGCGTTCGCCAGGCGGCGACTGGATTCAGATTTCGTACCCTGGCGTTCCCGGTGATGTTGGTTGGGTGTACGCGCAGTTGGTTGTGATCGGGCCGCCAGGCGCCAGTTTGCCGATTGTAGAACCGCCTCCAACCCCTACGCCGCTTACCACCCCCACCATAGACCCCACACTGGCTGCCGCTTTGTTGCCGCAGTATACCCCAACGCGCCTGCCTACTTTTACCCCGCCTGGCCCTTTAGCCGTTCCAAATTACGAAAGCGAAGCGCCAGCGCGTAGTGCGGTTCCTATGGGGCTGATTATTGCTCTGCTGGCAATGATTGGCGGTTTTGGGACAATTATTTCATTTTTACGAGGTCGTTGATAGTATCATCATTGTTGCCCAGATTGTTGCGCGGTTGCATCTCGCGGCGTGTGCAGGTATAATTTTGGTTGGGAGAACGCATTTATGAGCGAAAATTACACTAATTTTCCTGAAGTGATGACAGTCTTTAGCGCCAATTGGTGCCCGGATTGTAAACGCACCAAAAACCTGCTTGATTCGCGCGGCGTACATTACCACCTGGTGGATATTGGCAAGGACAATGATGCGTTTCTGTTCATTGAGAAATTGACCAAGCGCGTTAAAATCCCGACGATAATTTTTCCAGATGGCGCGATTATGATTGAGCCATCCAACGAATCCCTAATTGCCAAATTGGAATCCTTGAACCCATGAACGCTGACTTATATTCTCTCACCCCCGAAAAAATTATTCTGTATGGTGTTTCGTGGTGCGGAGATTGCCGCCGCGCCCGGCGCGTTTTTGCCGAGATTGGCGCGTCCTACACCGATATTGATATCGACGCCGATGAAAAAGCGGAGGCTTTTGTCAAGCAGGTCAATCGCGGCAGCCGTTCTGTGCCAACCATTATTTTCCCGGATGGCTCTATTCTGGTGGAGCCGGGCGACGATATTCTGACGGAAAAGTTAAAGAGTTTTTCGTCTTGAACAACTTAAAACAAAATCGCCATAGCGCAAACTATGGCGATATTTTTTATGATCGCAACCATTACTTTTCACTTGCATTTACCTGGCTGTGCTTCTCTTAAAGAAAAGCGCGGGCGTATTAAGCCGCTCATCAGCCGCCTGCGACGTGAATTTAATCTTTCTGTAGCAGAAATTGGACTCAATGACAGGTGGAACCAGACTTTGATTGGGTGCGCCATGATTGGCAACGACTCGGCTTTTCTTCAATCCGCGCTCGAAGCAGTTTGCCGCTGGGTAAAAGCCAATTGGACCGACGGGGATATTTGGGATACCAAGATAGAGATGCAAAACTGACGCGGCTTCGGCTTACCAGTCGCTGGCATCATCCAATGCCGCGACTTGCGCCTCGCTTAATCTCCACCCGGAAGCCCCGGCATTGATTTGGGCTTGAGACGTGTTTTTTGCGCCGGGGATCGGTAGCGCGCCTTTGCAAATTAACCAGTTAATCGCTACCTGGGCCGGGGTTTTGCCGCCTATATCCTGGCCGATTTGGGTCATCAATTTTATCAACGGTTGCATTTGACTGAGTTTTTTGTTATACCGTCCGCCGCGCACGCCAGGGGGGGGATTTTCAGGGCTGTATTTGCCGGTTAACAATCCCATTGCCAGGGGCGAATAGGCAATCAATCGAATGCCCAACTCCTGGCATCGCGCCAGCAATCCGTTTTTTTCTACGCTTCGGTTGAGCAGATGATATTCGACTTGATTGGAGGCCAGGGGAATATCATACTTCGCCAATACGGTAATAGCGCGCTGCATCTGGTTTTTATTGTAATTGGAAACGCCCACCGCGCGAGCCAGGCCTTGTTTGTGGACTTCTGCCAGGCCCTCGGCGTAGGTTTCGACAGGTATGAGCGGGCTGGGCCAGTGAATCTGGTACAAATCAACCTGTTCCAATTGCAGGCGTTCAAGGCTGGCTTTTAACGCGCTGACTACGCTGTTTTTTGTCCAGCGCCAGGGCATCGGGAAAAATTTGGTAGCCACGATAACGGGTAATTGGGTGTTTTTCAGGAATTGCCCAAGCAAACGTTCTGATCGCCCATTACCATATATCTCTGCGGTATCTACCAGTGTGACCCCGTTTTCAATGGATACCCGGAAGCCTTCCTCTATATCCGTGTCTGAATAGCCTTTGCCATAATTCCAGACAATTCTATCGCCCCAGGCCCAGGCTCCCAGCCCAATCTCAGCCTCGCGCAAAAAAATTATTGAATCGGGCGCATCTCCCATGATTTGGACTCCGTCTAGCAAAATTTCTCTGCATTCTATCACAGGTCAACCTTCTGGCGCGATATTACCCAATTCGGGGTAGCAATTCTTAACATGGCTCCTGTAACGCAGGCTTTAGCCTGCGATTTGTCGCCTAAAGGCGGCGCTACCTATTTAAGATTTCGACGCAAAATGAGAGATTTCGCACTTTGTTCCACGAACTAAACAGCAGCGCGTTTAGCATTGCTGGCAAAAAAACAGCCGGAATTTTTCCGGCTGTTTTACAGAATTTTTGAGAAACAATTTTCTGGCAATTAATCGTCGCCCAGCGCTTGTACTGCGCGCAGCAGGCCAAAGACCAACAAGCCGATTTTTATGCCCTCGGTTGCGCTGATGGGAGTTTCTTTATGGTTTTTTTCGGCTTTACGGGATAGCAACAAGGCTGCGATCAAACCTGTCGCCGCGCCAATAAGCGCGCCACCAAGCAGGGTTTTTGTGTTTGAGCGTTTGATAATTTCCTCGTTTTTGGTCATTTTTTCTCCTCTATTTGCGCCGCGCAAGTCCTTGAAGGGTATCTACCCAGGCGCGAAAGCGAACGATGCGGTTGGTAAATTCGTTGTTGTAATGGTTAATTTTTGACGTTATCATCTGAATGTATGCCTGTGCCAGCCCGGTATAGTCGGGCGCAATTTTTAGCAGGCGATGCATGCCATACACCATGCCTGTTATCAGGGCAAAAATTACCAGCAGGACCATCAGCAAGGGCAAAACAATCCAGATGGTTGAAACGGCGGCCCATTGCTCTACTTCACCATCTTGCGCGAAAGTGGCATATACGATGAGCGCGAACAGGGCAACTGTCAGCAGGCTGGCGAGAACTATCGGCAATAGAATTTGCAGGTTGGTCTCGCGTTTATGCTTGAGATAACTTGGTCGCTTGGGGTTTAGGGTGGGCTTTTTCATTTTCACATTATTATTTTAGCACAGCCTGGCTGTTTTTTTATGCAGTTTGCATCAGGCTGGTTTCGAGTGCCTGGCCTGCTTGCAGCACCACCGATTCTTTCCAGGCGGGGCCAACCAGTTGGATGCCGATTGGCAATCCATCGGAGGATGCCCCGCAGGGCAGACTCAGGGCTGGCAGACCGGTCAGGTTGAAAGGGGCGGTGTAGCGCGTCAGGCGCGGGGCGTAGGCGGCAGAGTCCAGCCCGGCGATTGGGGCGGCCAGGCTGGCAGTGGTGGGCAGCAGCAGTACGTCGAATGGGTCGAAGAACAGGCCGAAGTAGCGTTTGATTTCAGTTTGTGCGCGGCGGGCCAGGATGTATTCGCTGGAGGTGATTGCGCGACCTTTTTCAAGGCGAACGCGCACATCGTCGCCGAACCAGTCTGGGTGCTGGTTGAGGCGTTCGCGGTGGAATGCGGCGGCATCGGCGACGACCATTGCGCCGTTGGTCTGGGCGGCTTCTTCAAGGCGCGGAATCTCGACTTCCATAATTTCCGCGCCCAGATTGGCAAAGGCTTCGGCGGCGCGACTGACGGCTTGCAGGATTTCCGGGTCGGCAGCGGCGATATAGTCTCCAACGGCCAGGGCGACGCGGAAGTCGTTTATGTTTTTGGGGAAGGAGGCTTCGGGGCCAGGCAGGATGCTGTTGGGGTCTTGCGGGTCGTAGCCACGGATGGTTTCGTAGAGCAGGGCGGCATCAGCGACGGTTTTGGCAAGCACGCCAACGTGGTCGAGATTCCAGGAGAGCGGTAAAACGCCGCGGGTGCTGACTCGCCCAAAGGTGGGCTTGAAGCCGACCACGCCGCACAGGGCAGCCGGGACGCGTACCGAGCCGCCTGTGTCGGTGCCGAGGGCGCCGAGGGCCATGCCGCTGGCGATTGCGGCGGCGCTGCCGCTGGAGGAACCGCCGGTGATGCGTTCAGGGTTGTGGGGGTTGCGTACCGGGCCGGTGTGCGGGTTTATGCCGGTTAGACCGAGGGCGATTTCGTGGGTGTTGACTTTGCCGAGCAGGGTTGCGCCGGCGTAATTGAGTTTGTCGATGATGAGGGCGTTTTTTGTGGCGGGTTTGTGGCCGAAGAAGCGCGGCGACCCGGCAGTGGTGGGCAGGCCGGCGATGTCGATCATGTCTTTGACGACGAGGGGGATGCCGTGTAATTCGCCGGTAGATTCGCCCTTCGACCCTTTGGCAGGTTCAGGGCTTGTTCGTTGTGGGAGGCCGGCAAAAACGTTCAGGCTGGGGTTTTTGGCTTCGATAACGGCGAGACAGGCTTCGGTGAGTTGGCCGGGGGTGATTTCTCCAGATTGGAGCAGTTCGCGGGCGCGGTGAATGGTCAGGGTGGCGAGCGAGTCCATTTTTTTATTTTTCTGAAAGGGCCTGGCGCAGTTCGTTTTCATGGTCGGCCAGGCTGCCGAGGACGCCGTTGACAAAGCGCGGGGCGCTATCGGAGCCATATTGTTTGGCGAGTTCGACGGCTTCGTTGATGGCGACTTTGAGCGGGGTTTGGCGCGCGGCGGCGAATTCCCAGGTTGCCATGCGCAGGATGTTGCGGTCGATGGCGGCGATTTGGTCGAAGGGCCATTCGGGGGCGTAGCGTTCGATGGCGAGATCGAGTCTTTCACTCATGGTTGTAACGCCACTGACAATTTGACGCGCAAATTCAACCAGTTTGTCGTCGAGTGTTTCGCTTTCTTCGATGCGAAAATCTTCCAGGCGTTGTTGGAAGACGTTGCCTGGAAGGTGTTTGACCATATCTACTTCGTAAAGTACTTGCAAAGCAAAGGCTCGGGCCTTTGTGCGTGATTTCATGCAGGGTTATGCCTCTTCGTAATCAATATCTTCAATGTGAATGTTGACGTGGCCGACATCCATGCCGACCATTTCTTCGATGGCGCGCGCGACTTGTTGCTGGACGTTACGGCTGACTTCGCGGACGTTGACATCTGGCTTGAGTGCCAGGAACAGGTCGAGATAGACCAGGTCGTCTTCGACTTTTAGTTCGACGCCTTCGGTGCCGCGTTTGAACAGGCGGTCGAAGCGCGTGGGAATGGGGGTAAGGCGGCTGACGCCAGGCACGCTGAGGGCCGACATGCGCGTAATTGTCATCAGCACTTCGGGGGATAGGGTGGTTTTTCCTTGCGGTTTATTGTCTGTCATGGGATTCTCCTCTGGCTACATCATGGCCATGCCGCCATCGACGGCCAGTACCTGGCCGGTGATGAAGGCGGCCTGGTCGGAAGCAAGAAATGCGACGGCGTAGGCGACTTCTTCGGGTTGGGCTTTTCGCCCCAGGGGTACAAATTTGAGCGCGGCTTCGAGAACTTCGGCGGGCATGGCGTCGAGAATTTCGGTATCGACAAAGCCGGGGGCGACGGCGTTAACCGTCAGGCTGCGGGCGGCTACTTCGCGTGCCAGGGCTTTTGTGAAGCCGATTTGCCCGGCTTTGGAGGCGGAGTAGTTGGTTTGGCCGCCGTTGCCCATTTGACCGGAAACGGATGAGATGTTGATGATGCGTCCGTAGCGTTTGCGCAGCATGTGGCGCGTGGCGGCTTTTGAACAGTTGAAGGTGCTTTTCAGGTTGGTGTCGATGACGGCGTCCCAATCTTCTTCGTTCATGGTCATGATCAGGCCATCGCGGGTGATGCCGGCGTTGTTGACGAGGATATGCAAATCGCCAAAGGTTTCGATGGTGAATTTGACCAGGGCGGCGGCCTGGGCGAAATCTGAAACGTCGGCCTGGGCGGCGGCGGCGCGGCCTCCGGCGGCTTGAATTTCGTTCACTACGCTTTCGGCGGATTCGGGCGATTTATGGTAGTTGACGACGACTGCCGCGCCGCGCCTGGCGAGTTCGAGGGCGATGGCGCGGCCAATGCCGCGCGATCCGCCAGTGACGAGGGCGATGCGGTTTTCTAAAGAGAAGAGTTCGGGCATTCGATTGGCTCCTGGTTTGGAATTATACCCGTTCCGGGTGAGAATGCGCAGCGCAAGTTTGCGCTTTTTCGAGCGCAGGAACGCGCATTTTCACCCGCGGGCTTGGTATACCTGTTTTGTCGGTGAAGCGCGCGAGGTACATGGGTATTAACCCGATTTTGGTCGCGGTGTTGCGCTTGGATGAAATAGGAAGTAGTCCCGAGGGGCTATTAGGCGACTTTACGAAAGTTCTGGTAAAAAAGAAGCCGATGGAGGGCGTCCATCGGCTTTTTCTTCGTTATTCAATTGTTTTACGCTTTGGCAGTTGCACCCACTTTCTCTTGCTTAATTCAGTGTTCTCTTGCAACGCGCTTACCAGCAAAAACAGGGTGATTGAGGAAAGGTCGGGGAACCTTCTTCGTGTCGAGGTGGACATCTGCGAGCGGCCCTTCAGGGCATCGTCAGTGAAAACTTACTGTCCAACCTTTCCCCTTGAGTGGTACGGCTCCATCTTTTCGATTGCAACCTCCTTTCGTAGGAACGGAAGTATTTTCTGCTATTATCATACAACAAAAAGCATCAATTTGTTCCTTAAAATTTTCTTGCAACTTTGTAAACGATTGTCTGGACAGAAAAAGCGATTTGCGCGCTGTATAATTAATGTCTGTCTTGCGCGGAACAACAAAGCCGGGCATAACATTCTGCCAGAAAAACAGTTATTCCTGCCTCAAACTTTGTGATAATTGTCACTGGCAAAGGCTTTGCTATTTTGTTATGCTTGGGGTGACGAATTTCGGATTTCCTGTTCACCCACAAGGACCCCCCCAGATGACAGATTATCGCATTCAGTCCCATCCCATCCTCGCCGCCGAGGAGCGGGAAATTTTTGCATTCACCTGGCAGGGCCAGACCGTCCAGGCCCGCGCCGGGGAGACAATTGCCACAGCCCTGTTTGCCAACGGCATCCGCACGTTTGGCTATCACCCCAAGGACGGCTCGCCGCAGGGCATTTTCTGCGCCAACGGCCAGTGCGCCCAATGTACAGTAATTGCCGATGGTTTGCCGGTTAAATCCTGCATGGCGCTGGTCAAGCCGGGCATGGCAGTCGCACCCATCACTGCCCTGCCGGAATTGCCCAAAGTTCGGCCCGCACAAACCTTTGAGTCGGTCGCAACCATCCAGGTCGAGTGCCTGATCATCGGCGGCGGCCCGGCGGGGCTTTCGGCGGCCATTGAACTCGGCCAGCGCGGAATCCAGACGCTCGTCATCGACGACAAGCATCGTTTGGGCGGCAAACTCGTCCTGCAAACCCACCGCTTTTTTGGCTCGATCAACGCCTGCTACGCCGGGACGCGCGGTATCGATATCGCCACCAAACTGGCGAACGACCTGGCCCAATATCCGTCCATCGAAACCTGGCTGAACAGCACCGCCGTCGCCGTTTACAGCGACAAAAAAGTCGGTGTAGTGCGCGATGGGCAATATATTCTGGTTGAGCCGAAAGCCTTGCTGGTGGCGGCTGGCGCGCGCGAAAAATCACTGACCTTCAAGGGTAACACCCTGCCGGGCGTTTACGGCGCGGGCGCTTTCCAGACCCTGGTCAACCGCGACCTGATTCGTTGTTCTGAAAAACTGTTCATCGTTGGCGGCGGCAACGTCGGCCTGATTGCGGGCTACCATGCCCTGCAAGCCGGCATCGAAGTTGCCGGGCTGGTCGAGGCCCTGCCCGAATGTGGCGGCTACAAAGTCCACAAGGATAAACTCGTCCGCATGGGCGTGCCGATTTACACCTCCCACACCGTCCTGAGCGCCAACGGAACCGATTCGGTCGAATCCGTCACCATCGCCGCCATCGACAAGGACTGGAAACCGATTCCCGGAACCGAAAAAACCTTCCCCTGCGATACCCTGCTCATCGCCGTCGGTCTCGACCCGGTCAACGAGTTTTATCGCAAAGCGTGCGAGTTCGGGCTAACCGCCTTCGCCGCCGGTGACGCCGACGAGGTGGCCGAAGCCTCCGCCGCCATGTTCTCCGGCAAGATTCGCGGCCTCGAAATCGCCAAAGCGCTTGGGGTTGACGTGCCCGAAATCCCCGCAGACTGGTTCCGCACCTCCGAAATCCTGAAATCCCGCCCCGGCCAAATCACCCACGAAACCATCCCCGATGACGATGAAGCCGTTTACCCGGTCATCCATTGCAGCCAGGAAATCCCCTGCAACCCGTGCACCTCGGTCTGCTCACAGGGCGCGATTTTCATTGATGAACATGACATCCGCGGCGTGCCGGATTACATCGCCAAGCAAATCGGCAAAGAGTGTATCGCCTGTGAAAAATGTGTCACCATCTGCCCCGGATTGGCGATTACGCTGGTGGATGTCCGCAAGCAGGATGATGACACCGCGCTGGTGACGATTCCCTACGAATTTGGGCGGGAAGCGTTCCACGCCGGAGACTTTGTGACCGTTACCGATACCGGCGGCAACGCCCTGGGCCGGGTCGAGGTCGTGCGGACGCGGATTGCAAAAACGACCGACCGCACTATGCTGGTTAAAGTCCGCGCCCCGCAGGCGATTGCCCAAAAAATCGCCGGAATCGAAGTCCAGAACCGCGAAGTCGCCGCCCCGCTCGAAGCCTGGGTCGAACGCCTGACCGATGACCTGATTGTTTGCCGCTGCGAACGCGTCAGCCTGGCTGACATTAAAACCATCATCCAGGGCGGCGTGCGCGACATGAACGAAATCAAGGCTATCACCCGCGCCGGAATGGGCGCCTGCGGCGGCAAGACCTGCGGCAGCCTGATCAAACGCGCCTTCCGCGAGTTGGGCGTGCCGATGGCCGAAGTGACCGAAGGCACCGTCCGCCCGCTGTTTGTCGAAGTGCCGCTGGGTGTGTTGGCGGGAGTGAAAGAGCTGTAATTGGTAAGTGGTGATTAGTAAGTGGTAATTGGTAATTACCAATCGCCAAGTACCATTTACGACCAGGGAAGTGAGTTGATTATGCTATTGAACAAATATGACACCATCATCATCGGCGCGGGCAGCGTGGGCACGCCCCTGGCCTGGCAGTTGGCCGAAGCCGGGCAAAAAGTGCTCGTGCTCGACCAGTTCGCCAGCGCCGGGCAAGGCTCGAACAAGGAAGCCATCGGTGGCATCCGCGCCACCCATTCCGACCCGGCCAAAATCCAGATTGGCCTGAAAAGCCTCGAAATTTTCTCGGCATGGAAGGAAACCTACGGCGACGACATCGGCTGGGAGCAGGGCGGCTACTCGTTTGTGGCCTATCATCCCCGCGAGGAGCAAATTCTCAAGGAGTTGCTTGTCACCCAAAAGCAATTTGGGTTGGATATTGACTGGTATGACGCCCCGGCTTTCCTCGAAATCATCCCCTCCCTCAACCCGGACGGCTTGATTGGCGGCACATTCTCCCCCGGCGATGGCAGCGCCTCGCCGATGTTATCCGTCCTGGCCTGCGAGCGGCGCGCCAGGGCTTTGGGCGCGGATTTCCACTATAACGAAACGGTCACGGCCATCGAACGCCAGAATGGGCGCGTGACGGGCGGCAGAACCGATAAGGGCGCATACCAGGCCGGGACGGTGGTCAACGCCGCCGGGCCGTGGGCGAAGCAGGTGGCTGCCCTGGCCGGGGTCGATGTCCCCGTTCAGCCCGATTCGCACGAGGGCGGCATCACCGAGCCGGTCGCCCACTTCCTGCGCCCGATGGTGGTCGATATTCACCCGACCGAGGATTCGGCCAATTACTACTTCTACCAGCACCACACCGGGCAAATTATCTTCTGCATCACGCCCAACCCGCCGATTGTGGGCATGGACACCCGCGAAACGTCGGTTTTCCTGCCGCAGGTGGCGCGACGCATGATTGGCATTATGCCGTGCCTGCAAAATATCAAAGTCCGCCGCACCTGGCGCGGCCTGTACCCGATGACTCCCGACGGCGCGCCGATTGTCGGCGAAGTTGAGGGGCTGGATGGCTACCTGAACGCTGTCGGCATGTGCGGACAGGGCTACATGCTCGGCCCCGGCCTGGCGTTCTACCTGCGTCAGTGGATTACCGGCGAAGGCGCGGACGAAGCCCGGCGCGTGCTGGCTCCGCTTACGCTGTATCGGGATTTTGGGAAAAAGGAAAAGTTGAAGTAGCATTCTCGCCCGCGAAATAGCCTATTTCGCGGGCTTTTCTTTTTCCCAGCGGTATGGCTGCCATTAATGCCCAGAATGGATATGAAGTGGTACGCTGGATGGGAGAAAGTTCATTTTAGATTTGGAATTGCCGTCAAAATCACTCCAATTTTGACAGAGTATGCTATAATCGGGAAAATTCCCCGAACGATTCACAACCTGCTTAATCATCCCCGGTGCTGGGGCCAGTTGGGTGATTAGCCTTGTATTAAATGAGCCCTCAAAAAAACTTCAAAACTTAATCGCTGTCCTCGCCTTGCTTTGCAGGGCGTCCTTTCCATTCCCTTACAACATTGAGACAAAAATATGAACATTTTAGAACTTGAAAACAAGCCATTGGCGGAACTTCGCACAATGGCTATCAAGGATTTTGGCATTGAAAACGCCAATCGCTTGAAAAAAGAAAGCCTGATTATTCGTCTGCGCCAGGAAGAAGCCGCCCGTGAAGGCCTCGAAATTCGCGGTGGTATTCTTGAAATTATGGACGAAGGAATTGGCTTTCTGCGCTCCACGCGCTATACGGTGGGGGAAGATGATATTTATGTCTCCCAGGCCCAGTTGCGGCGTTATGACTTGCGATCCGGCGACTTGATTATCGGCCATACGCGCCCTCCGCGCGATTCTGAGCGTCATTGGGGCTTGATCAAGGTCGAATCGATTAACGGTGTCGACCCGGAGGAGGCCCGGCGGCGCGTTAAGTTCGAAAATCTGACGCCGATTTTCCCGGAAGAACGCTTTGACCTGGAAACTCGCGGCGATGTGCTTTCTACTCGTATCATTAACTTGATGGCTCCCATTGGGCGGGGACAGCGCGGCTTGATTGTTTCACCTCCAAAAACTGGTAAAACCACCATCCTGAAACAAATTGCCAACGCAATTTCAACCAAGTATCCCGATGTTCATCTGATTGTCACCCTGATTGGCGAACGTCCGGAAGAAGTGACCGACATGGATCGCTCGGTGGATGCCGATGTGATTGCCTCCACGTTTGATGAACCAGTTACCTCCCATGTCCGCGCCGCGGAAATTGCGCTGGAACGCGCCAAACGCCTGGTCGAAATTGGGCGTCATGTGGTTATCCTGATGGATTCGATTACCCGTCTGGCCCGCGCCTATAACCTGACGGTTAACCCCTCCGGGCGCACGCTCTCAGGTGGTATGGACCCGTCCGCGCTCTATCCGCCCAAGCACTTTTTTGGCGCGGCGCGTAACATTGAAGAAGGCGGTTCGCTGACGATTATTGCCACCTGCCTGGTGGATACTGGCTCACGCCTCGATGACGTAGTTTACGAAGAGTTTAAAGGCACCGGAAACATGGAACTTCACCTGTCACGCCGCTTGCAAGAACGCCGTATTTTCCCCGCGGTGGATATTGAACGCTCCTCGACCCGGCGCGACGATCTGCTCCTGGGCCCCGACCTGCTTCAGCGCGCCTGGCTGATGCGCCGCATGTATATTCAGATGGTTTCCCCGCCCCCCGGCGGCGCCGGCATGGATCAGTCTGTTGCGACAGAAGCCATCCTCAACCGCATGGCGAAGACGCGCACCAATCTTGAATTTCTTGAAAATTTGAGCGATATGTAGTCGTTTGAAAGTTCTGCATGGGGCGAGCCTTGTTTCCCGGCAAGGCTCGCCCCATCTGATTCTATTTTGGTATAATCTTAATGGTATGAAAAAATTTCTTCTCTCAAACTGGTTTGCCTTTCTCAGTTGGGGCGTGACGTTTTTACTTGTCACTGGCCTGGCATTTTTTGCCTACTGGCGTTTGCAAGACGAAAAGCCTGTCGCCGCTCTTGTTGAATCATTTGAAAACGCTCAGTCAGGTTCCGGGGGCGCAGTTGTGCCTGATCGTTCTGTGCTTCAAATTCCAACAGATTTTGCCATTGGCCGCAAACTGACGCTCAAGACCTTGATTCCTGAACGCCCCCGTTACGATGTTATTCGCCATACAGTTCAACGCGGCGATTCTGTCTTTGGCATTTCCCAGCGATTTGAAATCAAGCCCGATACCCTGCTCTGGGCCAATTACGAAACGCTTAAGGATGACCCACACTCGCTGCGGCCCGGCATGGAATTGAATATTCCCCCAACCAACGGCGTTTATTATCGCTGGCAAGAAGGCGACGATATCGAAAAAGTTGCGTCTGAGTTGCGCGCCAAGCCGGAAGATATCATCAACTGGCCTGGAAATCGACTTGATCTGGTGAATCCTGAGATCAAGGTGGATACCTGGGTAATGGTTCCTGACGGCGAACGCGAATATCAGCAGTGGATCGTGCCGACCATTGCGGTTGGTCGCTCTGGCACTTCCAATGTTGGCGGGTCGACTTGCAGCGCGGGCGCGTTTGGAACCGGCGGATTTATCTGGCCTGCCGCCAATCGCTTCATCTCAGGGAATGATTACTATCCAGGCCATCTGGCGATTGATATTGCGGCTGGTGAGGGCGCTCCCATTTATGCTGCTGATAGTGGCGTGGTGACGATGGCGGCTGGCGGCTGGAATGGCGGCTATGGCAACGTGATTCAGATTAATCACGGCAATGGCTATGTCACTTTATACGCCCACTTGAGCGCGATCAATGTTGGCGTGTGCCAGAATGTCAGTCGGGGGCAGGTGATTGGCGCGGCGGGCAACACTGGTAACAGTTTTGGCGCTCACCTGCATTTTGAAGTTCGACTCAATGGCGGGTTTGTTAACCCCTGGTTCGTTTTGCCGTAAATGACCGCAGACTTGGCAACTATTTTGTCTGACTTGCGCCTGGGCGAGGTGCGTTACCTTGATTCCCTTGCATCAACCAACGATTTTGCGTTGGCTTGGGCATCTGAAAACCCGCCCGATTTCTCTCTGGTGATTGCCGACGAGCAAACCAGCGGGCGTGGACGCATGGGCCGCAAGTGGTTTACTCCTTCGGGCGCGGGCCTGGCGTTGAGCGTTATTTTGCGACTTAATGCCTTTGAGCGCGATAAGATTGCTCTGTTTTCAGGCCTGGGAGCCCTGGCCCTGGTCGATGCCCTGAAAACCTACGACATTGCAGCCAAAATCAAGTGGCCGAATGATGTGCTTATCAAACGTAAAAAGGTGGCCGGCATTCTTGTCGAGGTGAATTGGCTGGGCTCGGATGTTGAAGCCCTGGTGCTGGGAATTGGCGTCAATATTACTCCGCAAGCCATCCCCCCGGATGTGGAACTTAATTTCCCGGCAACTTGCGCCCAGGCTGAGACCTTCCTTCCGCTGGAGCGTTTTGGCTTGTTGCGCGCTTTGTTAAAGTGTTTGCTTGAATGGCGTTTGCGCCTGGGGTCAGAATCGTTTCTACGGGCCTGGCAATCGTCCCTGGCGTTTTGCGGCGAAACAGTGCAGGTGTTTGGGCAGGAAACGGAGCCTGTTGTTGGTATCGTGGATGGCATCGAAACGGATGGTAGTTTGCGGCTGATTGTAAACGGTGAGCCGCGTTTGTTCCATTTTGGCGAGATTCGACTCCGTCCTGTGTGACATGGTCCTGTGTGATATACTCGCCAGAAAGAATCAGGTGAATTATGTTTGATGATTTGAGAAAAGATGCCGCCGCAGGCGATTTTGCCGATGATGAAATTGAGCGTTTGTTCGAGCCGAAGGAGTCGCCGGCGCTCAAACCTGCCAAAGCGCGGGCTTCTGGTAAATTTTTGGGCATGACTGCCGGGCAGCGGTTTGTTTTGTCTTTTTTGTTGCTTGCTTCTACCTGCCTGGGCGGCGCTTTGGTGCTTTTGTTTACTGAGCGCGTTGTCTTTTTTTAGGAATTAATGTTTCTGGTTGTTTTTATACCCGTCCCGGTCGGCGAGGAGATGGGATAAAAAACTTTTCTCGATGACGAAACAAAAAGGGCTGTCCGAATATTTCGGGCAGCCCTTTTTGTTTGGCTATTGGGTGTCGTTACGATTAAGCCGTTGCCACTTCACTCTCGCCGTTCTCTCCGTTTTTACCGTTTTCATTCTCGACGCCGATTTTTTGCAAATCTGCCGCGGCAATGCGGGCCAGGGCAGCGACGCTATCTCCCTTTTGCGGGCGGATGATATGCACGCCACGAGTGGCGCGTCCGGCGGTTTTGATTTGTTTGACTTTTAGACGCAAGACGATGCCATTGGCAGAAATAATGGTGACATCATCTTTGGCTTGCACAACCCGCGCGGCGACAATATCGCCAGTGGTCGAGAGCGCTTTCTGGTCGATGGTGGCAATGCCGCTGGTGGCGCGGCTTCTGGCGGTATACTGGTCGAGCGGGGTCTGCTTGCCAATTCCGGTTTTTGTAATAATGAGTAAGGAGCCGCCTGGCTCAACGACTTCCATGCTGGTAACGCGGTCGCCTTTTTTCAGGCGAATGCCTTGCACCCCGCCGGCGCCGCGTCCCATCACGCGGACCTGGGTCTCGGCGCAGCGCAGGGCCTGCCCCTGGGTGGTCACAATCAGGATTTCGTCTTTGCCATTGGTCTGATGCGCCCAGCCCAGTTCGTCTCCTTCTTCGAGATTCATGGCAATCAGGCCAGAAGGACGAACCGCGGCAAATTCCGCCATGTTAACGCGTTTGATTCTGCCTTTGGAGGTCATCAACGTACAGTAGCCATGCGCGTTGAAATCGGGGACGGCGATGGCGGCGGTAATGCGTTCGCCAGCGCCAAGGGCCAGCACGTTATAGATGGAGACGCCTTTTCCGGTACGGTCGGCATCGGGAATTTGATACACTTTTTCGCTGTAAACCTTGCCTTTGTCTGAAAAGAAAAGCACGGTTTGCAGGGTGCGGCCCGGCAACATGAACAGCACTTCGTCTTCATCTCTGGTGGTGTGTCCGGTAACGCCGCGTCCACCGATGCCCTGAGATTTATAGGCTGTGGCGGTGGTGCGTTTGATGTAGCCACGCTGGGTTAGGGTGATGAGAACAGCCTCATCTTGAACCAGGTCTTCTTCGCGCATGTGTTCCTGGGCTTCGGCTGCAATGCGCGTGCGGCGCTCGTCGCCATATTTTTCAGCAATTTCCTCGGTGTCTTTCTTGATCAGGGCCAGAATTTTGGATGGATTGGCAAGCAGGTCTTCAAGGTAGTCGATTTGTTCGCGAATCTGGCGGGCTTCTTCTTCAATTTTCAGGCGTTCGAGCGCGGCCAGGCGGCGCAACTGCATATCGAGGATGGCCTGGGCCTGGAGTTCGCTCAGTTTGAAGCGCGTCGTCAGGTTTTCGCGGGCCATTTCAGCATTTTCTGATTCGCGAATGGTTTGAATCACGGCGTCGATGTTGGCGAGGGCAATCAGGTAGCCATCCAGAATGTGGGCGCGGGCGCGGGCTTTGTCCAACTCGAATTGGGTGCGGCGGGTGATGACTTCGACGCGGTGTTCGATGAAAATGTGCAGGGCACGTTTGAGAGTGAGCAGGCGCGGCTCGCCGTTCACCAGCGCCAGCATTTGCACGCCAAAAGTCGATTGCAGGGCGGTGTATTTGTAAAGTTGGTTGAGCACTTTTTTGGGCTGCGCACCGCGCTTGAGTTCGATGACAATGCTCATGCCGCGCTGGTCGCTTTCGTCGCGCAGGTCAGAGATTTGGTCGAGTTTGTCTTCGCGCACGAGTTCGGCAATGCGCTCAATCAGGCTGGATTTGTTGAGTTGGTAAGGAATTTCGGTGATGATGATATGGTGACGCCCGGCCTTGGTTTCTTCGATCTGCGCCACGCCACGCAGGACGATGCGACCCTTTCCTGTCGTGTAGGCATAGTTGATGCCTTCTTTGCCAACAATCATGCCGCCGGTGGGAAAATCTGGCCCCGGAATATGGGCCATTAACTGTTCGGCGGTGATGTCGTCTACCGCTTCGTAGTTATCAATCATAAAATTGATGGCGCTGGCAACTTCGCGTAGGTTGTGGGGCGGGATGTTGGTCGCCATGCCAACGGCGATGCCGGTGGAGCCGTTTAGCAGCATGTTGGGCAGGCGGGCAGGCAGCACGAGCGGTTCTTCAAGAGAATCGTCGAAGTTAAGGCCGTAGTCGATGGTATTTTTATCTATATCGGCCAGCATTTCGTCGGCCATTTTGTGCAGGCGGGCTTCGGTATAGCGCATGGCGGCGGGCGCGTCGCCATCGACCGAGCCGAAGTTGCCCTGTCCATCGACGAGCATATAGCGCAGCGAAAAATCCTGCGCCATGCGCGCCATCGCTTCATAGACGGCAGAATCGCCGTGCGGGTGGTATTTGCCCAGCACTTCGCCAACAATACGGGCCGATTTTTTGTAGGAACTATTTGAGCGGATGCCCATATCGTGCATGGCATACAGAATACGGCGATGAACGGGTTTCAGGCCATCGCGGGCGTCGGGCAGGGCGCGGGCGACGATGACGCTCATGGCGTAATCGATGAAGGCATCGCGCATTTGGTCGTCGATGTTTACTGGTTGAATCTGGCCTATTTCCATGTCTATCCTCTTTCAAACTACAGAGACACGCGGCGCACTCTTAAAGGCGGGGTGGCCTGTGTCTCTGTGGTGAAAATTTTTCAATTGCAACCCGCTAATTATACCATTTTGTTTGCGCTTCATTTGCCCGGAAGGTGGGCCAGCAACCGGGTTAACCCTTTTAATGCGTTGCCGCGCAAAAAGGGTGATACATTTCAACCTTAACAAAAACTGCGCAAAAGTGTATGATTTCACATTACTTATTCAAGGAGAATGTTTTATGGGCATCAATTTCGCTATGTGGAAGAAAGCCTCCTGGGAACTGATAAAAATGGAGGACAAAAAAGAGTGGGACGCGCTGGATGTGATTTCCAAGTGGCTGATTGCCACTCGTTCAGCCGTTACCGCAGTAACCGTTTATTCGGCGATTATTGCCGGGGCTCTGGCCTGGCGCGATGGTTTTTTCTCTTTTTGGCCCTGGCTGGTTGTTACTATCGGCCTGTTTATTGCGCATGGAACCAATAACCTGCTCAATGACTACACCGATTACACGCGCGGCGTTGATAAGAGCAACTATTTTCGCACCCAATACGGCGTTCACCCGTTGGTGCAAGGTTTTTGGACAAAATCACAGCAAATACAATGGTTTCTGGCGAGCGGCTTGCTGGCTTTTTCTTCGGGCATTTTTGCTTTGTGGTATACGCAAGCCAACCCGCTCATTATCGGTCTGTTTGCCTTTGGGGCTTTGGTTTTGCTTTTTTACACCTGGCCGATGAAATATTGGGCCATTGGCGAACTGTCGATTTTCCTGATTTGGGGCCCTATTATGATTAGCGCCGTCTATCTCGTTTTGGCGATTGGCGCAGGCGACTTTGCTCCGGCCAATATCTGGCTGGTGGCCCTGGCCGGGGTTCCGTTTGGATTGAGCGTTGCCAGCATCAACGTTGCCAAGCATACCGACAAACTCGACGATGACAAAAAGAAGGGCGTTGGCACTTATCCCGTTCGCGTTGGGCAGACGGCGGCGCGCTACACGACGATTGCCTCGATTCTGATTGCGTATGGGGTGGTGGTTTACCTTGTAGCGGTTGGCTATTTTTCGATCTTTATGCTGTTGGTTTTGTTCGGCATTAAGCGCGCCTTTTTTGCGCTGGCGGTGCTTTCCAAGCCGCGCCCTGATGGCCCTCCGGCAGGGTTTGAAGTTTTCTGGCCCACCTGGTTTTCAGGCTTTGCCTTTTATCACAACCGCATGTTTGGCGGTATGTTCATTCTCGGCATCGTGCTAGACCTGGCCTTTCGCCAGTTTTGGCTGCCTTTTGATATCAATTGGTTTGGAGCGATTGCTTTTGGCATTGGCTTGCTGATCGCAGGCGTTAATTTAGCCAAAGAAAAAGCCAGGGAGAAGAAGTAAAAGGAGCGCGCAAGATGTTTAAATCGGTTATTCCAAAATTCCCCGCGCGTGATGTGCGGGCGGTGATTGCTTTTTATGAGCAAAAACTTGCTTTCCGCGCCCTTTTTGATTATGGTGATTATGCCGCCGTGGAACGGGAAGGCTTGGAGATTCATCTTTGGCAATGCGATGATCCGTCAATTGCTGAAAACACCGCTTTTCGCCTGGGCGTGGAAGGGATCGAAACACTTTATGCAGAGTTTTCGCGGGCCGGGGTGGTTCATCCGAATGGGAACTTGGAAGAGAAGCCCTGGGGCGGGCGCGAGTTTGTTATTCTGGATTTGGATGGCAATGGTATTTTTATTTTTGAAGAGGATGACTAATCATGCCTGAGCATAGCACTGAAGAACGTTATGGTCATTTGCGTACCGAAGTGAAACTTGCCAGCGGCGAAAAGGTGGCCTTGTGCCGCTGTTTTGCTTCGGGAGATTTTCCGTTTTGCGATGGCTCTCACAAAAGACTCGATTCGACCGCCGGGCCGGTGATTGTTTCTGCGTTGAGAGAAGAAAATGCGCAAACTGACGAAGGAAAAGGTTGAGCGGCAAAAGTCCAGCGGAGACCTATCGGGACTAACGTCGATTAACCAGGGCCACCCCCAGAATGACGATGCCTCCGCCAAACAGCGAAGCCAGACCAATGGTTTCGTTAATCCAAATTGCGGCGACGATGACCGTTACCAATGGTTCGATGTAGATGAACGCGCTCAGGCGCGAGGCTGGAATTTCGCCCAGGGCGTCGAACCAGGCGATGTAGGCCAGGCCTGAGCCGAAAATGCCCAGAACCAGAATGTTTCCCCAGCCTCGCGCAGAGAGTTGGGGAATTTCGCTTAAGCCGGGGCCAAAGGCGAACAGCCAGATGCTGATAAAGAGCCAGCCAAAAAACATGACATAGAACATGAGTCGCGCCGCTGGTTGGGAGGCCAGTCCGCGCCGCGAAAGGACGGAGAAGACCGCCCAGTTAACTGCGCTGATCAGAATGAGGAAATCGCCAGGGGTGCCGAAGTTTCCACTGGCGAGGGCGGGAAGGTTGCCTTTGCTGACGATAAGCAATACGCCAAAGGTTGCCAGGGCGATGCCGAACAGGGCGATTTTGCCGAGTTTTTCGCGCAGTACCAGCCAGCCCAGAATGGCGGTGAAGATTGGAATGGTGGCGACGATCCAGGCGGTGGTGGTTGCGGCGGCAGTGATGAGCCCGGTGGCTTGCAGCCACTGGTGAAAGGTGATGCCGATGAAGCCGAGCAGGGCGAAGTAGGCCAGATCGTTTTTGGTAGGCAGGGCGAATTGTTTTCGCGCGATGACAGTGGCTCCCAGGATGAGAAAACCCATCCCGAAGCGCATCCAGACAATGCTAACGGGGGAAATTTCGCCGACGACATCTTTGGTGGCAACAAAATTCGCGCCCCAGATGACCACGGCGAACAGGGCTTCGAGGTATAGGATGGCTTTTTTGTTCACTAGAAAGTTGAAGCCGTAATAGTTCATGGCTGGGTTCTCCGCGCCAAGTATACCCGCCCTGATCATAAATTGCTCTTTTTGTGGAACTACTTGTGGGGTGGTTGGCATGGCATGGCAAATTTTTACGGGTTGTTTATTGACAACCCGTTTGTTTTTTTATACACTATTAATGATTTATTAATCTTTGAATTTATTAACAATCGTTGTTCGCATCAGGAGGTGTTTATGCCGTAGTTTTCTCATTGCTGTTTGCTTTCCCTGCCTTGTTTTGCCCTTTCAAATTTCCAGATTTCAAAATATAAAAATAGGAGAATCACCATGGATTATGGCTTTTGGTCTATCCTTCCGCCGCTGGCCGCGATTGTGCTGGCGATTGTGACTCGCCAGGTTATTGTCTCGATGTTCGTGGCGATCTGGTTGGGCGCTTCAATCTTGAACAGCAACATCATTACCGGCTTCTTCAGGACGGTGGATACCCATCTGATTTATGACGGCATCGCCAAAGATGGGGGCTGGTATGCCGGCATTATCGTTTTCACCCTCGTCATTGCCGGAACCCTGGCCTTGATTACCAAAGTGGGTGGGGCCCAGGCGATTGCCGAGGCGGTTGCCCGCAAGGCCAAAAATGCGCGAGGTGGAATGCTTAGTTCCGCGATTATGGGGATGGTCGTTTTCTTTGACGATTATTCCAGTTGCATTATCGCGGGAAATACTTCCCGTCCGATTTCAGACAAGTTGAAGATCTCGAGGGAAAAACTCTCGTATATCATCGATTCGACCGCCGCGCCAATTTCGGCTATCGCTTTGATATCGACCTGGATTGGTTTTGAACTTGGCGTGATTGCGGATGGATATGCCGCGATGGGGGTTGAAAATGCCCCGGTCTATGCGATATTTTTAGAAACTATTCCGCATCGTTTTTACAGTATCTATGCCCTTATTCTCGTTTTCATCTTTGCTATTATGATGAGAGACTATGGGCCTATGTATAAGGCCGAGGTTCGCGCTCGCACAGAGGGCAAGTTGCTTCGAGATGGCGCTACGCCCCTGGTGGGTGAAGAGGCGAATTCGCTAACTCCGTCGGAAAACATGCCGAAGCGTTGGTTTAACTTTGTTATCCCGATTGTTGTTATCCTTGTGGCCATGTTCCTGGGCCTATACATTGACGGCGGTGGTTTGGAAGGCGGTATTTCGGTAACCGATGCATTCAGCAATGCCGACTCGCTCAATGCCATGCTCTGGTCATCTTTTCTGGGGTGTGTAACTGCTTTGTTGCTTGTGCTTGGGCAGCGACTGCTTTCTTTGAATGAGGCCGTTGAAACGATTATTATTGGCGCAAAAGCGGTCTTGCCTGCTTGTATCATCCTTGTCTTTGCCTGGGCGCTTAGTTCCGTAACGGGTCAATTGGGCGCGGCAGATTATCTGGTGGGATTGATTCAAGGTTCAGGACTTTCTTATCAGTTCCTGCCCTTTTTGATTTTCCTGATTTCCTGCTTGATGTCTTTTGCGATGGGAACCTCCTGGGGGACAATGAGCATTGTTACGCCCTTAGCCGTACCGATTGCGCTATCGATGGGCGGCGATGCGATTATTCTGCCGACTCTGGCTGCCGTATTGAGCGGCGCTATTTTTGGCGACCACTGCTCACCGATTTCGGATACAACCATTCTGTCTTCAACGGGAACAGGCGCCGATCATATTGACCATGTTCGCACTCAAATTCCGTATGCGGTAACTGCTGCGGTTGTGGCTTCTGTTTTGGGTCATTTGCCGGCTGGTTTTGGCGTCAACCCATACCTGCTGATTGTGCTTGGCGTGGTGGCTATGATTCTGTTTGTCCGCTTCGTTGGCAAGCCCACCGAGAATGCGGAAGTAATTGCCGCGAATAAGTAAGATTGTATTTTGAAATAAACAAAAACAGACGCCGGATTTCTCTCGGCGTCTGTTTTTGTTTGAGATTTATGGCTATTCCCCGCTGCGAATTAATTCCAGCGTGTATTCCAGCACCGGGTCGTGACCTGAAAGCATGTCCTCGATGCTGGTTTCGACGATGAAATCGGGAACAACCCCGCGCTGCCAATCCGCTTCACCACTGGGACGGACAAAACAGGTGTGTGAATTTTGATACGGCAGACCCGTCCGAGGCAGTGAAGCAAGTTCACGACTCGCATCTGCGCAAAAAGAGGCCGGTGCAAGCGTTTCTTCGCCAAGCAGGACGGCCAGGCTGTTGTCTTGAAGGATGGTGGAAAAAGTGATAGCCGCAGATTGTGTTTTTGGCCCCAGCAGCAGGTAGCGTTTGCCCTGATAACGTTCCGGCTGTTCGATTGGCTGCCGGGTCTCACACGCCGATTCGCGACGGGTGGCTGCGGAGCCATATCCGCCCGCCGGAGCCTTCCAGGATTTGGAACAATGCCGGTAAGGCTGGTCGGTCAGGAAATTCATCACCAAATCAACCTGGTTCTGCATACCGCCCCCATTGGCGCGAACATCGATAATAAGGTGCTGGATGCCATCCTGCTGGATTTGGGCAAAGGCGGACTTGACAGAATTCCCAAGCCCGATAAATGAATCGATGCGCAACAGGCCAATGGTTTCATCCTCCGGCAGGCGGGTGTAAGTCACAGGCTCAGGGGGAGTGGCTGGACTTTCATCGGACAATTGCATGTTTTGCACGATGGTCATGATATTCAGCCCAGGAACTGTCTGAGTGACCGGGCTTTCCTGGCCGGGCAATTTTACTTCGAGCGTGTATTCTTCGAGCGAGCCGAAGATATACCAGAAATAGCGAAGTTGCACAGCGCGTGAAAAAGGCAGGTAGCCCTTTATCTCAGCCAGGATGTCGGGCATTGGAATGCCGTTCATAGACAATATCTCGGCCCCTGCCAAAATTTCATCGTTTCCAGAAGCATTTTCAATCACATAGGCGCGCTGGTTTTGGATTTGCACACCCAAGGGGAAAAACATCTCTTGCTGGATAATCGCCTGAAAAACATCATCTGGCAAATCAACATTCGTATGGTCATCGCCCAGGCTGTGAATCAGCGGCGCAACTTTTTTGTAGTATCCCACCATGCTCAGCGGCTGCGAGAGTTCGTCATGGACCCGCTGGCGGTCGATGTCCACTTCGGCTTTGGGACGCCAGAGATAGGGGTCGGGGTGGTTGTTGTGCAGGCGGACGAAGAGTTCGTCCAGGTCGGCGCGCATATCTTCAGGGGAGAGCAATTCATACGTCCCCAGCACAGGCGCGGTGGGAGTTGGGGTTGGCGTCGGGGTCGGAATCTCTGTTGGCGGCGGCGCGGTTGCGGTGGCGGGACTCTCCGTCGGTGCCGCTTGGGACGGCGCGGCGGAGCAGGCGGCCAGGGTCAGCCAAAGGATGAGCAGCGTGACCCAAGCGGTTACGATTTTTTTCACTGTAAAGCCCCTTTAATTCAATGACGGCAGCCTATCCATCCCGGATTCGCGCGCCAGGCGCGAGACCATCTTGACCAGTTCCTTTTCCTGCTCAGGGGCAGAGGGCCGCTGGTAGGCGGCGAGAATTTTCTCGGTCTCGATTTTGGCGCGCTGCCAGGTATCCAGGCGGCCAGCATCCTGCCAGGCGCGGTTGGAGCCGCGGTCGATGACCTTCGAGGGCAGGAATTGTTCCTTGGCGAAAAGGGCGCGGGTCTCTTTTTTCTTGAGAAAATCGGCTTTGAAATTAATTCCGGCGAATAGTTCGAGGGCCAGGGTGTCGGTCAGGGCGTTGACTCCGTGCGCCATACGCTTGGCCATGCCGATGGCTTCGGCGTCCATGACCAGTTTTTCGGGGCTGATGCAGTTCAGGAAGTCGAGCATGCCGGCCCCGGAAATCATATTGATGCCAGCCAGCGCGCCAATCATGGCCGAAACGCCGCTTTCGAGTCCGGCCTGGTAATCGGCAATCTTGCCGTCGGTTGCGCCGAGATAGGTATGGGTTGGGACGCCGAGCGATTTGCCGACCTGGGCGTAGGAGGCGTCAATCATGGCCGTCTCAACCGCGCCCATCGGGGTTGTGCCCTGGCGCATGTCGAAGATGGCGGGCGCGCCGCCCCAGACCACCGGCGCGCCGGGGTTGGCGAGTTGGTGGATGACGATGCCCGACAGGCTCTCGGCGGCGTGCTGGACGACCGAGCCAAGAATCGTGACCGGCGACCCGGCCCCGGCCAGCGGCATGGAAATCATCTCAGCGGGAACCCGCGCCCGGGCCAGGTCAATCAGGTTTTGGCAACCGAACTTGCTCCAAATCAGCGGCGGGGTGGGGCAAACATCGAAGACGGCCAGCGGCTCACGCGCCAGGGCGTCGCGTCCACCGGCGTAAATCGCCAGCATGTCAATCATGGTCTGGGTGGTGCTGGCGGAGAAGGCCCCGGTGATAATCGGTTTGGTGGTATAGAGCAGGACGAGGTACAGGCGGTACAGGTCACCGATGTCTTTGGGGACTTCGTTGCAGACCACCGAGGTCGAGACGGCGTCGTAGGCGGGCAGGCTTTCGGCCACTTTCAGAACGCGCGCCAGGTGCGGGGTCTCGGAGGGGAGGTGTTCGAGCGTTTCCGGGTCAAGGTAATGCACGCCGGAGGAACCGGGGTCGAACTGGACCGAATCGCCGCCATAGTGGACGGGCGGTTTGCCGTCGCGACTGTAGACAAAAAACTCGTTCGGGACGCTGACCAGCGAATCACGAACGAGTTTTTCCGAGAGTTTGACGACTTCCGCCGTCTCATCGACCTGCGCGCCGGCCTCGGCCAGCAGTTGACGCGCTTCGGGCAACTGCACTTTGATGCCGGTCTCGCGCAAGAGGTGGAAGGCTTCGTCGAGGATGCGGCTGACGAGTTCAGGATTCAGAAGTTTGAATTCGGGTTTCATGGTTTGGCTCCTGTCTTTTATGCCGCGCCCATGAGTTGTTTGGCGACTGCCACCGCGCCGACCGCGTCTTCGCAGTAGCCGTGCGCGCCGATTTCCCGCGCCCAATCCTGGGTGACGGGCGCGCCGCCGACCATGACTTTGGTGCTCATCTTGTGTTCTGCCAGGGCGTCGATGACGTTTTTCTGGCGCACCATGGTGGTCGTCAGCAGCGCGCTGACGCCGATGATGTCGGCGTCCACTTCGCGGGCTTTGTCGATGAAGGCCTGGGTGGAGACATCCACGCCCAGGTCGTAGACTTCGAATCCGCTGGCTGAGAGCATGGTACCGACCAGGGTTTTGCCGATTTCGTGGATGTCGCCTTCGATGGTGCCGATGACGACCCTGCCCAAAATCTGACGCTCGCTGCCGCGTTTGGTGAATTCCGGCTCCAGCACGGCGACGGCGGTTTTCATCGCTTCGCCAGCCAGGACCAGTTCGGGCAGGAACATTTCGCCGCAGCCGAATTGCTCGCCGACGTAACTGACGCCTGGCACAAAACCGTCGTTAAGGGCCTGGACAGGGTCGATGCCCTGTTCGATGGCTTTTTGGGCCAACTCTGCAGAAAGGTCTGAATCGCCATCGATGATGCTCTGGCGCATGGCTTCGAACAGTTCACTGGACATAGTTCCTCCGGGTTGAGTGATGGGTGGATGGGCCAAACGATTGCGAGAATTTTAACATGAATTCATCAGGCTTTGCGCCCGAGCAGTTTATCAGCCAGTTCGCGCAGGGCGGCCCCGGCCTGGCCTTGTGGCGCGGCTTGTTCGAGGCTGGCGAGGGCTTTGTCGGTCCATTCTTTGGCTTTTTCTTGCGCGTAGTCAATTCCGCCCTCGTCCGCCAGCATTTTGGCAACCGACCGGACATCCGCCGGGGTGATGGGGCCGCTGCGCCAGCGTTGGGCGAAGGGGCCGTTTTTGCCGAGGCCGTAGAGTACCGGCAGGGACTTTTTGCCTTCGAGCAGGTCCGATGCGGCGGATTTGCCAGTTATGGATTCATCGCCCCAGATGCCGAGGATGTCGTCCTGCACCTGGAAGGCCAGGCCGAGCGAGAGGCCGAAGTTACGGTAGACGGCCTCGGTGGCGGGGGCGGCGTTTCCCAGAATCGCGCCCATCTGGCAGCAGCCAGCCAGGAGCGCGGCAGTTTTGCCGGTAATCATCGGCCAGTAGTCGTCTTCGTTCAGGTCGAGGCGCTCTTCGTAGGATATGTCCATGTACTGACCGCGAGTCAGGTCGAGGCAGGTTTCGTGCAAGACGCGCGCGGCACGCAAGGCGCTTTCGGCGGGATAGGAATCGGCCAGGTCGCTGACGGCCAGGTTCGAGAGCACGAAGAGTCCGTCTCCAGCGTTGATCGATTGCGGCACGCCCCATTTCGTCCACAGGGTCGGGCGTCCGCGGCGTTTGTCGGAGTTGTCCTGGATGTCGTCGTGGACGAGCGAGAAGTTATGCACCAGTTCGACGGCGGCGGCGGCGGGCAGGGCCTTTTTCCAGCCTGGTTGGTCGAGTGGCGCAGCCGTATCGAGGCGTTGGTCGAGTGGCGCAGCCGTATCGAGACCAGACGCGCACAGCAGCACCATCAGCGGGCGGATGCGCTTGCCGGTTGCTTCGGGGCCTGCGCCTTCGCCCGTCCAGCCCATGTGGTAGGTCAGCATTTCGTGGTAGACGGCGGTGTGTGGCTGGTTGAGGCGGGCGATCTGTTTTTGGAGTTCGTTTTCGATGGCGGGTAGCATCTGGGATGAGATGGTTTTAAGGCTCATGGGGATCCTATCAGGTGAAAAAGATTTTGGCGGTCAGTTCGAGGCGATGGGGCGGAATTAACCATAAATCCCAGGAGAGAGCCAGGCCGTCGGGGTGGCTCTCTCTGCAGGCCTGCAAGTCGATGCGCAGTTGCTGTTCGCTGACCTGATTGACATTTTCCATTTCGACCAGGGCCAATCCGATAAATGTTGGCGCGTCGGTGAGCGATTTTCCGATGGCGATTTCTTGCTGAAGGGTGGAGGCCTGTCCGGGGTTCAATCCGCTTGAATCGATGATAAATTGTAACCCATCGGCGGCGGATAGGCCATAATTTTCACCCAGCCAGGCGGCCAGGTTTTGCAGTTCGTAGGGAATGCCCGCCGGACCGTGGGTGTGCGGGTAGGTCATTAATTTCATCCAGTCACAGGTTGGGCCGAGGGCCTTCAAATCCTGGCCGACCATGCGCGTTAATGTCGGCGAGAAGCAGTCGAGGCCGACCAGCAAGCCGCTGGCGCGGGCCTGTTGGGCACAGGCGGCAATGGTCTGCGTAATGCAGTCGGTTCGGAATTGGAAAAAGCCTTCGAGCGGGTTGAATTCTTCATAAGGCGCAAACAGGGCGCGGATGAGCCGCTGCGCCCCGGCTCTGGTTGTCATCGATTGTTTGATATAGCGGCGGACAGGCTCAAAGTCCAGGCCGCTGGGAGCGGCGAGGGCCTGGCAGTACGGGCAAAAACATCCGAAATATTCTCCCAGGTTTTCGGCGGGGGAAGGCCAACGCATGCGGTCGAAGAAGATTCCGCGGTAGAGGCCGCGCCGGGCGGCTTGTTCGATGCGTTGACTCATCCATTCCTGAACTGCCGGGTTGTTGGGGCAGATGAAGGTGAATTCGGGCAGGTTGAGAAAGCCGGGGATGGGCGCGCCTGTTTGTCCAATGGTTTGCCATTCGGATGGCAGGGGCATGCCGCTGTCGTTGGCCAGCAGGGGATGCCAGCGGTAAAGTGCCGCGCCTTGCCGGTTGGCTTCGGCGGCGACCGCTTCTTCGAGGGCAGGCGGCAGGTGCCAGCCAAGCAGGACACTTTCAACGGGCAGGATGTCACAGGCCTGGCGCAGGCGTTCGCGCGCGGTTTGTGGGGTGGCTTCGGGCCAGGCGCTTTCGAGGAATTGGATGGCGATGCGGGTCATGGGGTTATTCTTCGGGCGGGAAGACATCCAGCACGGTGAAATCGACCCAGAAGAGGGCAACGGTATTGGGCGATTGGGCAAGGATGGCGTTGCCAATCTCGGCGGCGGGATCTTCGAGTTTTTCCCACCAGAATTTGTCGGTGGGATAGCCGTATTGGTAGCCAACCCCGGCGGGGGCAAAGTGCGCGCCCCATTCGGCAAATTCGGAATCCATGTGTTCAAAAGAACTGAACTGCTGGCTGTCGTTGACGAAGACGATGCCATCGCGGACGGTGGGCGGCATCCAATTTCTATCCCAGTGTTTCAGGAAAAGTTTGTATTCGGGATTATGGGCTCGAATGGCCTTAACCCAGGCCTCGGCCTCTGCATCGCTGACCGGGGTGCCCTCGGCGGAGCCGTCCGATTTATACCATTCGACATCGACCCCGAAGCCAATCACGGAGGGGTGGTGCTTATACTGGTTTAGCACGAGGTCAATCAGGGTCAACATATCGGCGTCGCCGGGTTCAACCTGTAGCCAGACCTTGACGTCGTTCTGGTCGAACAAGTCGAGCGGGGCGGCGTTCATATCGACATAGCCGGAGGTGATGTGTGGGTCTTCGCTTGGGGCATGGAAGGACAGGTAGGTCTTGCCGCTGCCGAGGAAATTGCCGATAATCCAGATGGCTTCTGGGCGAGAACCCGGAAACTTAGCCGACATGCGTTGTCCGACTGAAAGCCAGTATTGTGGGCCGGGATTAGTCGGCGGGCCGTAGGTCGAGTAGCGAAATCCGGCCCCAAGGATCGTTTCTTGGTTGGTGGTTGCGGTGCTGGCGCAGCCGCCGAGTAGCAGGGAGAGAAGCAGCGTGCTGAACAGTAGGACTTTCATTGGGAATACCTCCTTTTTTTATGTAACCGGTTACATCAAGAAGAAAAAGAAAAGCGCATCCTTGGCGGAAATAGCGCGTTTCTTTTAAGCGTTTACATTATACACGCGAGGGAGAAAGAACCCGGCGGGATTTTTAGAACAGCGCGCGAGCAAATAGTTCGGTTTCCAACTGTTCCGGCGATTGGAAATGGATGGCGTTGAATCCCAATTGGCGGGCGGCTTCGACGTTTTTGAGCGAGTCGTCGATGAACAGGCATTCGCCCGCCGGGCGGCCTACTTTTTCGAGCATTAAACGATAAATGGCCGGGTCAGGCTTAACCAGGCCAACTTCGCCGGAGACGAGGATGTACTCGAAAAGTTCCAGAAAGTCGAAGCGGCGGCGCATGAGCGGGAAGGTTTCAGCCGAGAAATTGGTAAGGGCGTAGAGCGGATGGCTGTCGCGTTTGAGGCGATATAGAATGTCCAGCGTGCCGTCTATCGCGCCAGGGACGGAGTCTTCCCATCGTTCATGGTAGGCGCGAATCAGGCGCTCATAGTGCGGGAACTGGGCCGAAAGGACGGCGACGCCTTCGGCGAAGGGCCGTCCGGCGTCCTGTTGCAGATTCCATTCATGGAAGTTGATTTCGCGCAGGAATTGGTCGATTTCAGCGTTGGTCTTGAAAAAGGGGGCGTACAGTCGATGCGGATTCCAGTCGAGCAGCACGCCGCCCAGGTCGAAGATGATGGTTTGCATGTTCAGGATTTCTTTTCTTCGAGGGCGGCCTGCATGATTTGCTGAATGCGCTCGGCGATGCTGGCCGGGTCGGGGTGCAGACCTTCCACAAGCAGGGCGTTGTCGTAAATCTGCTCGATAATGGCATTTTGCAGACTGTCATCGGCAGTGGGGGAGAGCAGCCCTTTGAGCAGCGGGTGGGCCGGGTTGAGTTCGAGAATTTTCTTGGGAACTTCGTATTCTTTGCCGAGATATTTGTAAACGCGTTGCAGTTCAGGGTTGAGCGCGCCTTCCGGGTCCGACAAGCGGGCGACAGATTGGGAGAGTCGCTTGCTGGCGCGCACATCGGTTACGCGCTCGCCCAAAACAGTTTTGAAACGTTCAATCAGCGCTGTGAAGTCTGTTTCGGGAATGGGCGCGGCTTCTTCTGCCTTGTCCGATTTTTCGGTTTCGGGCAGTTCTACCTGAGCGACATTTTTGAGTTCAAAGTCTTTGTATTTGCGCAAGCCCATCAGCAGGAAGGAGTCCATCGGGTCGGTCAAAAGCAACACTTCCAGCCCGCGTTCGCGGAACTGGTCGAGGTGTGGGCTGCGCAGTACCGATTTTGAGTCGTCGCCAACAATGTAATAAATTTCTTTCTGATCGGCTTGCATTCGCTCAGCGTAATCCGCAAGAGAAGACCATTTTTCGGGGTGCAGGCTGGTTCGGAAGCGCAGCAAGCCGTGCAGTTTTTCACCCTCGGCAAAATCGGAGGCTACGCCATGCTTAAGATAGGGGCCAAATTCCAACCAGAAGGTTTCGTACTTTTCCGGGTTGTTTTTTGCCAGCGATTCGAGTTCTTTAAGCACCTGGCCGGTGAGCACTTTTCTCAAGCGCGGCAGGAAGCCGCTATCTTGCACGGTTTCGCGTGAGACGTTGAGCGGCAGATCTTCCGAATCGACCACGCCTTGCACAAAACGCAGGTAATCGGGTAGCAGGTCTTTGTTGTACTCATCAATCAGGATGTTGCGCGAGTAAAGTTTCAGGCCGTCGTCTTTGCGCAGGGCCAGCGCGCCGCGCTCGGCTTTGGCCGGAAAGTACAGCAGGGCGTATAGTTGCACCGGCGCATCGGTCACAAAGTGGATGCGCGTGATTGGCTCGTCCCAATCGAGGGTGGTTTGGCGGTAAAAATCCTGATATTGCTCTTCAGACAGGTCAGATTTGGCGGCGCGCCAGAGCGAAGCGCGTTTGTTGGCTGGTTCGGTTGAGTCGCCAATGTAGATGGGGAAGCCGATGTAATCTGAGTGCCGGTGGATGACGTTCTTGATGCGGAACTCTTCGGCGAATTCGGCGGCATCCTCTTTCAGCCCGACCTCGATTTTGGTGCCGCGTTCGGTCATTTCCGCCGCTGTTACTTCGTAGGTGTCTTCGCCAGTGGCATACCAACTGACAGCCTGGTCATCCTGTCGATAGGAGCGCGAAGTCACCCGCACCCAATCGGCCACCATGAAGACGGAATAAAACCCGACCCCAAACTGACCGATGATTTGCGAAAAATCAGCCTGTTTTCCTTCTTGCGAAGCCTGCACAAATTTACGCGCACCCGATTCTGCAATCGTACCGAGGTGCTCGATGATTTCATCACGATTCATGCCAATACCACTATCCTGAATAGTCAGGAGACGGTTTTCTTTATCCAGTTTTATGCGTATAGCCAATTCATCGCTTGCCCCTAAAACATCTTGATTGGTTAACATCTCAAAACGCAAACGATGAAGCGCGTCGGAAGCATTGGAAAGCAATTCGCGCAGGAAGACCTCGCGCTCTTTGTAGAGAGAATGAATCAGGATATTGAGCAGTTGTTTGGTTTCGGCTTTGAAGTTGAACGACTGTGGGGTGAGGGGTGATTTTCTGGGCATATTGTTATTCTCCATTCGGTAATATAGAAATTTCTACGGTAGAGAAATTTTCGCAAAGTTCAGGCGTGTTTTCAAGGGTTTCATATTGGGGTTTTATAAAATTCTTACAAGCATTGACACGCGATATATCGCATGGTATTATATCGTAATGTGATATATCGTAACGCGATAAATAAAAGGAGTTTAATTTGTCGAAGAATATTGCAACCTATTTGCCGCTTTCTGAATCTACGGCATATATTCTGCTGGCGCTGGCTGAACCCTTGCATGGATACGGAATTATGCAAAAAGTTGAGCAAATTAGTCAGGGCACCGTCAAACTGGGGCCGGGAACCCTCTACGGGGCCTTCTCAACCCTCGAAGGGGAAGGGTTAATTATCAAGGTAGGCGAAGCGGATCGCCGCAAAACCTACGCTCTAACCGACAAAGGTCGACAAGTGCTCAAAGAGCACGTTCGCCGTCTGCAAATTCTGGTTGAAAATGGAAAAAGTACACAGGGCTGGTAGCCCCAGGAGAATCGCATGACCACAATGAAACAATTTCGCTGGTTTTGGGCCTGGGATGATGAAAAAGAAGAGGCCTGGCTGCGTGAAATGGCGCAGAAAGGCTGGCATTTCCACTCAGTTACCCTGCCGGGAAATTATACCTTTGAACAGGGCGAGCCACGCGACGATGTTTACCGCCTCGACCATTTTCTTGACAATAAAAATTCCAAGGCTGATTACATCCAACTCTTTCTGGATGCCGGATGGGATTACATGGGCGAGATGAACGGCTGGCAATATTTCCGCAAAACGGCTGTTGAGGGTGAATCGCTGGAGATTTTTAGTGACAATGAGTCAAAGTCCAAGAAGTACCAGCGTATTATGCTGTACCTGATTATATTTCTCCCTGTCATTTTCAGTTTTCTAACACTTAATAGCCGCAGCGAATATGAAGGGATGCAGATTTTGACCTTTGTTATGTTTTTATTTCTGTTGTTTTATATTTATGCCATGCTGAGACTACTGGCGCGTATTGGAAAACTTAATAAAAAACTATAAATCTCACCTGCTGGCTGATTTTTCTTATTCTTCTCCGCTGAGGAGTTTAATCCGCTCCCAGGGTTTTAGCTTTACGTCATCTGCCAAAATGCCCTTTAACTCATAAATTTCATCGCGCAGAGCGGCGGCCTTCTCGAATTCAAGGCTCTTGGCGGCTTCTTTCATTTGTCTTTCCATCTCCTGAACCAGCCGCTGCAACTCGCCCAGATCGGCGGCTCGGGCTTTTTTGCCAGCCCGATATTCGGCTTTTGATTCCGCCAGGCCCAACGCCTTTTCTCTTCCTTCGGCAGAAAGCGAATCGGTAATATCACGGATGGTTTTGTGAATGCTAATCGGGGTGATGCCATGCTCCTGGTTGTGCTTCACCTGTTTGGCCCGGCGGCGGTTGGTCTCGTCGATGGCGTATTTCATTGAATCGGTTATCCGATCAGCGTACATGATGACCCTGCCCTGCAGGTTACGCGCCGCGCGCCCAATCGTCTGAATCAAGGCCGTGCCAGAGCGCAGAAAGCCCTCTTTATCGGCATCCAGAATGGCAACCAGCGAGACTTCCGGCAGGTCTAGCCCTTCGCGCAGCAGGTTGATTCCTACAATCACATCGAACACGCCCAGGCGCAAATCACGCAGAATGCTGATGCGCTCCAGGGTTTCCACCTCCGAATGCAGGTAGTGGACTTTTATCCCCAATTCGCCCAGGTATTCCGATAAATCCTCGGCCATGCGCTTGGTCAGGGTGGTGACGAGAACCCGCTCGCCGCGCTCGACCCGTTGCCTGATTTCCCCCACCAGGTCATCTACCTGCCCCTGGGTGGGGCGCACATCCACTTCGGGATCGACCAGCCCCGTCGGGCGGATGATTTGCTCGGCCACCTGCTCCGCTTTTTGCATTTCATAGGCCGCAGGCGTGGCTGAAGTGTAGATGGTGTACCCCATTTTTGGCTCAAACTCATCAAATTTTAGCGGACGGTTGTCCATTGCGCTTGGCAGGCGGAATCCAAATTCAACCAGCGTTTCCTTGCGGGCGCGGTCGCCGTTATACATTCCGCGTATCTGCGGCACGGTCATGTGGCTTTCGTCGATGATTAACAGGTAGTCGGAAGGCAGGAAGTCGACCAGAGTCCAGGGCGGAGTGCCTGGCGCGCGGCGATCAAAATGACGCGAGTAGTTTTCAATGCCTGAGCAATAGCCAACTTCGCGCAACATTTCCAAATCATAGCGCGCCCGCTGTTCGATGCGCTGAGACTCGATATATTTTTCATTGGCTTTGAAGAACGCAACCCGCTCTGCCAGTTCGTTTTCGATGTCTTTTATCGCTTCTTTGGTTTTGTCATCAGCCGTCAGATAATGCTTGGCCGGGTAAATATCAACTTCATCCAAATCGGCGGTGATTTCACCGGTGACAGGCGCGAACTGGGTGATGCGCTCCACTTCATCGCCAAAGAAACTGATGCGGTAGCCGAACTTATCTGCATAAGCCGGGACGATTTCGAGCGTCTCGCCGCGCACGCGGAAGGTGCCAGGCCGTAGTTCCATATCATTGCGCTGATATTGGCCGTCGATCAGTTGGCGCATAAGCGCGTTGCGGCGGTAGATTTCGCCAACCCGAAGTTTGACCGAACCGCGCAAAAACTCATCGGGCGAGCCGAGACCATAGATGCACGAAACCGAGGCGACAATAATCACATCCTTGCGCGAGACCAATGCGGTGGTAGCCGCCAGGCGCAAACGCTCGATTTCCTCGTTGATTTGAGTTTCTTTTTCGATATACAAATCATGGCGCGGAACATAGGCTTCCGGCTGATAGTAATCGTAATACGAAACGAAGTATTCCACCGCGTTTTCAGGAAAAAATTCCTTGAATTCAGCGTACAGTTGGGCGGCCAGGGTTTTATTATGAGCCATAACCAGAGCCGGCATTTGCAGCCGCTCAATAACCGAAGCCATGGTGAAGGTTTTGCCAGTTCCGGTAGCGCCCAGCAACACCTGATGCTTGAACCCCTGGTTAACGCCACTTACCAGGGTATTAATCGCCTCCGGCTGATCGCCGGTTGGCTTGAAGGGGGCTTGAAGTTTGAAGGTCATATCAGAGTAGGGTGGGTTAGGGGAACGAACGTTCTATTCATTTTACCCTATTTCAGCAAAAATCGACAAAGAAAAAGCCCTCTGCCTGGGCAGAGGGCTTTTTACAAATGGCGTTTTTAACCGGCCAGGAATTCATCCAAGGCAGATTTGCTAATGCGATAAGCGCTGCCGAGTTTGCGGGCTTTTAAGTCTCCTGCTTCAATGGCGGCAATGACATCTTCCTCAGAGACACGCAAAATGGCAGCGGCCTCGGCAGGAGTCATTACATCGGGGTTGGCGCTGCCCGCTGCTGCGCCAGCCGCCGCGCCGGTGGCGACTGTTTGTTGCTGGGCCTGTTGGGGCTGGCCCATTGACTGGAATCCGCCTTGCAGGGCCTGTCCCATGATATTGCCAATGCCCATTCCCGCGCCAATGCCAGCCGTCAGTCCGGCTCCACCGCCTTCGTTGCGGGCGGCATCGCGCATGGCATCGGCAGCCTGTAGTTGGGTGTAGGTTGCCATATCGAGCATGCCCATATCGCGTAGTTCCTGGGCCGATTTTTCGGAGGGTTTCAGGTTGCCAATGTAGAAAGTTTTGAGTGTCAGGCCGAGGGCTGTAAAGTCGTCCTGGGCTTTGGCGCGCACGCCCGCGCCGAGTTCTTCGGTCAGGCCGATCATTTCTGGCACGCTGCGTTTGGCGGCAGTTTCACCCAGCAAATCCTGGAATTTTGATAACAGGATGGTGCGCATGCGGACTTCGATATCGCTGGTGCGGAAGATAGCCTGCTTGCCAACAATATTGGTGATGAACAGTTGCGGGTCGCTCACCTGGAAGGAATACGTTCCGAAGCCTTGCAACAGGGCCACGCCCAGTCCCATGCCAGGGTTGCGCACGATAATTGGCTGTGGGGTTCCCCATTTTTTATTTGGGAATTCGCGCAACGATACAAAGTAAACTTCCGCCGGAAAAGGCGTGCGGTCATTAAACAATTTTCCAACGTAATCAATCACCTTGGGGATGTTGCCGGTAACAAGGGTGTGCATACCAGGGCCAAAAACATCCAGGGCCTGACCGTTGCGGAAGAAGACCGCTGCTTGCCCATCGCGAACGATGAGTTGTGAGCCAATTCTGTAATCGCCAATGCTGGTATCGTCGGGGAAACGACGGACAATCTCATCGACCATTTCATTGCGATTTTCAATAACATCAAAGACACGCGCCATGCTGCACTCCTTATGAATAATACAGGTCAGTTGATAGTTTTATTGTAGCCGAACAAATCAGATTGTTCAAGCACATAATATACGCAAAATTTGTAAACAGGTTTCGCTGCCAGTCCTGGTTCTCGTTACAGGATTACTTTGCCCGCATCGGTTTGCCATCGCCGCCGCTGCTTAGCATAATCACTTCGGCCAGTATGCTGACGGCAATTTCCTCGGGCGTTTCGGCGTTTAGTTCCAACCCCATCGGAGAGTGGATGCGTTTTATCGCCTCGTCGCTCACGCCTTTATCCTGCAACCCTTTCAGGGTGGTTGCCCAGCGCCGCTTCGAACCAATCAGCCCAATGTAGGCGGCTCGGGTTTCGAGCAAGGCTGGCAGGCCAGCAACATCTACTTGTGAGCCGCGCGTGGTCAAAATCAGGCAGGTTTGACGGTTAATATTCAGATGCGCGGGCAATTCTTCCATCGGCACGGGGTAGAACTCATCGGCGTCGGGGTTCATTTCGGGGGTGCAAAACTCGACACGGTCATCGCTGATTGCTACGCGATAGCCAAGCCATTTGGCAAGGTGCGCAACGGCCTTGCCGACATGTCCACCGCCAATGACAACAATTTTTTCAGGGGGAAGAATCGGCTCCACGTAAATCTCCACTTGCCCGCCGCATACGCCAGGGTCGCCGCGTTGGGGGTCGGTCATGCTGTATTTGAGCAAGGTCGGCTTCCCTTCATGGATGACGATCATGGCTTCATCCAGCACGCGGTGTTCCATTTCACCGCCGCCAATGGTGCCTGTAAATGTTCCATCTTCAAAAACGAGCATTTTGCTGCCGGTCCGGCGCGGGGTTGAGCCTTTGGCGTGAACAATGGTACATAAGGCCGCCGATTTGCCGGCGCTGGTCATTTCGGCAATGAGGGAATACAAATTCTGTTTCATGCCTGTAATTATACCCGGCCTTCTGATGTGAGGGGCGGAAGGTTGCCGGTAGAAAGTTTACTTGATTGCTCGGCGTTTCTCTTATGTTCTTCTGCCATGCTTTTGTAGGCCGGGTCTTTATGTTGATCAAGCCAATCTGCCACAATTTGATGCAGTTGAGAACGGGTGCGGTTTGAAATTAAACTATAAGCAACATCGCGCAGAAAAGCATTTTTGAAAATATATTCCTGCTCTTGCGAAAATTGCGAGTTCTTGCGCGGAAAAGCCAATTCGGCCCGCACCAACTGACGCAAGCCATCTTGAATAAAGCGTTCGATTACCGCTTCGGGGGCGTTGTTTGTGGATAAACTGCCCGGCAGAACGCCAGATTTTGCCTGCGCAATCAGGCTGCCCACCCAAAATACGCGTCCTACCACTGAGGCCATCATTGCCACTGCACGGGCTTCGCGCGACAAATTATCGAGCCGGGCTTGCAGGGTTGCGCGTAACGATTCGGGGATTTTTTCAATCAGTTCTTGCTGGACATCTTCTACCGATGCTGCTCTTTTTAGCGCACCAGATTTAACCAGACTCTTCACGATTTCTTCCATGAAGTAAGGGTTGCCTTCCGCTTTTACAGCGATTATGTTCAGGATATGCCCTGGCAAGCCTTGCAAATCGGGGTAAGCCCTGGCAGTCAATGCGGCATCGAAAACGATGGGTTCGAGCGCAATTGCGCGTGAAAGATTGTGCCATTGCGACTGTGCTTTGAGCAATTCAGGTCGCGCGGCGCCAACCAGCATTAACGCCATAGCAGGCTCATTCAATGTCACCAGGTAGGCAAGCAAATGCAGGCTTTCTCGGTCTGCCCATTGTAAATCGTCTAGAAAAACAACCAGGGGATTTTTTTTTGCGATACGGTTAAGTAGTTCAGAAATCAATAAAAAAACTTTCGGCTGATTTTCTGTCAGACGAAAATTTTCCGACGAGGATATGCCTATAATTTCACTCAAGAGTAGGGTCGCCTCGTTTTTTGCTGTTTCGGCGCTGCTATCCCACAGTTGATTCAGCCCACTTTCCCATTTTCTTAATATCTCGTCTTGATTATCGTCGGCCTGCATTTCAAAGTGATTGCGGAAAAGGACTCGCCATAGATAGTAGGGAACGCGCGTGGTTTGTGATAATGCCCTCGCTGAGCAAATGCAGGCGTGGGGAGCCTTTGCCTTGATGAAGTTGGCAAACTCCAGCATGAGGCGAGATTTACCGAGACCAATTTCGCCATGAATCAGCGCCATTTGCGGATGCCGGGAAGAAACTGTGAAATTGAACACTTCACTTAGTCGTTGCATTTCAGCATCGCGCGCAACCATGTGCGTAACCAGGTTATCGATACTGTGATAGCGTGGGCCTTCACTGCCGTTCAAAAACCCCTCTACCTTATAGGAGTGAACCATTTCAGCCTTTCCCTTAACCAGGGTTGGTTCAAGCCTGCGAACCTTAAAACTGGAACGCACCATTCGGAAAGTGTTTTCGCCAATAACCACCGTGCCAGGCTCAGCGATTTGCTCCAAACGCGCGGCGACGTTCACCGTATCGCCCAAAACTGTGTACTCATTGCGCGAGCCGATATAACCGGCAAAAACTGCGCCGCTATTAATGCCAACCCGCAGTTTGAGCGACTCTGCGCCGGCAATTTTGCTGCCTTGCGCAAAATCGCTCATGGTTTTGATAAGTTCCAGCCCGGCGGCAATCGCTTGCTCGGCATCATTGTCGCTGGCAAATGGCGCGCCCCAAACTGCCATCACGCCATCGCCAAGATGCTTATCGATATAACCACCGTGATTTTCGATAACTTTATCGAGCCGCAGCCAGATTCCCTTAATCAGGTCGCTGACTGTTTCAAAATCGAGCCTTTCAGCCAGGGCCGTGAATCCTTGCACATCGGCAAAAAGGACGGTTGCCAGGCGGCGTTCTTCGGGGTATTTGTTCTCTTTCATCATAAAGAAATCTCCGCTTCAATCTCTATCTTACGCGAATTTGAAGCGGATAGCATTATCAAGAAATTGCAAAATGAATCGGCCTGGTTAGTTTTCCAGCAAGCCAAGTACCACCGGCAAAAGTTGTTTTTTGCGGGAAACAACGCCAGGAGCGTCGCGGGTTCCATCGGGGCGGGGCGGATAGGGCAGTTCAAGCAGAATTGGCGGGTGCTTGCCAGAGAGCAGCAGGCGGCTTGAGCCGCGCACCACGTCGGTAATCATAAGCATGGCAAAATCAAGCCCACGTTTGCTGCACATTTCGCCAATTGCCAGGCGCAGACCATCGAGATGCTCATTAATTTGCATCAGGTCGGTCACTTCGGCCTGGGCAACCGCAAATTTGAAGCCGCCGGCTTCATAATCTTTGATATCGGTGCTGACAATTTCTTGCGGGGTGCGGTTCAACAGGCCAGCCCCGGCGGAGACAATTTGCTCGCCAAAAGAAGAGATGGTCTCGCCTTTAAGCGGCCCATTGCCCACAAATGCCCAGCGGGCCAGTTTTTCAGCGGCGCGGCGGTCTCTTTCGGTGGTGGTGGGCGAAGTAAGGATCAGGGTATCAGACAAGATGCCCGCCAGGGCCATGCCAGCCAGGGCCGGGGGCATGGACAAGCCTTCTTTGGAGGTCAGTTCCGCGACCAGGGTGCTGGTGGAACCGACAATATCGACCGTGAAGCGGATGGGCCGGTGGGTGTGCGGATTACCCAGGCGGTGATGGTCAAGGATTTCGAGCAGTTCGGCTTCATCGAGCGAGGCGATGGATTGACGCGGCTCGTTGTGATCGACCAGCACAATTTTCAGGCGCGGCGGGTTAAGTACGCCGCGTTGATGGCAAACGCCCAGGTAATGCCCACCCTCGTCCACCACGAAGAAGTCGTTGAATTCTTCGCGCAGGATGCGGTGAAGGGAATCGCGGATGTGCCCATTGGCAGGGAAACGCGGCACTTTGGTATCGGCGGCTTCGCGGCAGGGGGTTGCCATCAGGTCGGCTACCCGCTGGTCGCCCATGTTGAGGTTGGGGCCAATAACTTGCTGAAAGAAGTTGAACAGGCTGAATCCATCAATCACCCCGAAGGGAACTCCATCTTCTTGCACGACTGGGGCCAGTCCGCCTGTGCGGGTGGCTAAAGCCCAGGCTTCGCTGAGCGGGCTATCGGGGTGAATGGTGTCTAATTGGCGGGTGACAAGTTCAAAGCGGGGTGATGCGTCGGTTAGCAGAATGGGGGCTTCGATGTCGAGGCGTTTGAGCACCCAGGCTGTTTGTTGGTTGATGGCCCCGGCGCGGGAGGGGATGGCATCTGCGCCATCGCGCTGGCGCAGGAGCCAGGCGTAGGTGATGGCGGCGGCGATGGTATCGGTATCGGGGTTGATGTGTCCGGTAACGTAAATTCGGTCGGTCATGCAGGAAATCTCCTTGACCGTATTTTACTAGACTTTTCAGTTGCGCTCTGAAAACATTGCGATTTGCTGGGCCGGGCGTTTGCCATCGAGCAGAATGAAGGGCGCGGCGCGGGCCGGGTTGATGCCGAGGGCGCGCAGACGGGCGAGGTCGCGCAGCGCGCCGGCGCGCCTGGCATTCAAGATGGCTTCAGCGCCTTTGGGTCCAATGCCCGGTACGCGCAGCAGGTCGTGGCGGTTGGCGCGGTTGAGTTCGATAGGGGTATGGATCAGGCTGGTTTGCGCGGAGGCAAGTTTCGGGTCGGCAGTGAGCGGCAGGTCTCCATTCCCGGAAAAAGGCAGGTCTTCGAGGTCGAATTCGTAGTCGCGCAGTAAAAAGGAGGCCTGATACAGTCGGTGTTCGCGCATGGGATCGACTGCGGCTTTATTTTCGAGCGGGGTATCGCGAATGGGGTGAAAGGCTGAGTAGTAGGCGCGTTGCAAGCCGACGTTTTTGTTGAGCCAGGCGGTGGTGGTCAGCAATTCGAGGTCGCTTTCGTCGGCGCCGCCGGCCACGAATTGGGTGACGGTGGAAGGCCAGCGGCCTTTCCAGGCGCGGCGCGGATTTTCCGTGCGGCGAATCTCGTCGGCCCATTTAAGCGGCTGGAGCAGTTCTTCGAGAAAAACTTTGCGCGGGGCCAGGCGGGCCAGGCGTTCGGTGTTGGGCGATTCGAGGTTGACCGAGACTCTATCGGCCAGCAGCATGGCTTTTTCGACCTGAGCGCGCTCGGAACCGGGCATGACCTTGAGGTGCAGGTAGCCGCGAAAGTTGAGTTTGTTGCGCAGGATGTCGGCGGTATCGAGCAGGTTATCTTGTGAGCGAATGCTTCCGGCGGCAACGCCCGAACTGAGAAAAATGCCCTCAGCCAGCCCGGATTGGTGCAACTGCATGAACAATTTTGCGAATTCTTCGGGTTGAAAGGTGGCCCGGCGAAAATCACGCCCGGCCCGAAAGGGGCAGTAGAAGCAATCGCGTTCGCAGGCTGAGGAGAGCAGGGTTTTGAGCAGTTGAATTTTCTTTCCGTTGGGCATTTGCGCCGGGTGGACAAAAATCTGCTCTTGCTGCTTCTGCGTGAAGCAGGCTGGTTTTTGCTCCAGGTCTGGCTCAAAGGTCATTTGGCTGGAGAGTAGTTTCAGGCGGGATATGGCGTCCATGAGTCTATTATAGAATATTTGTTCGGTATTTGCAAGATG
>DAOUML010000092.1:0-5591 GCA_034411635.1 Anaerolineales bacterium | reverse complement strand
GTCAACGTCGAGAGCGCCGCCTACCCGACGACGATGTGCGCCGAGCGGGTGGCGGTATATAAGGCCGTCTCGGAGGGCGAGCGCGACTTTGAAATCATCGCCGTCGTAACCGACAATGGCGGCTCGCCCTGTGGCGGCTGTCGCCAGGTGCTGGCCGAATTTGGCCTCGACACCATCGTCCTGATGGCCGACGGGCAGGGGCGGTTGGTGCTGGAAACCACCGTTGGTAAATTACTCCCCGAAGCCTTCACCCCCGCCCATTTGCCCAGAAAGGCGGAAGATCGTTAATGGTTAATCGAAAACGATTACCCATTACCCATTACCCATTACCCATTAACCATTAACGATGAACCATGAACCATGAACCATGAACATCCCCCGCTCTTTTCGCGCTGAAGCCGTTGTCTTGCGCCACGCCGATTGGGGCGAGGCCGATCGAATTCTCACGCTTTATACCCGCGAGTATGGCAAACTTCGCGTGGTTGCCAAAGGCGCGCGCAAGATGCGTTCGCGCAAGGCCGGGCATTTGGAGCCGTTTACGCACATCACCGTCCAACTGGCGCGCGCCCGCGATTTGTCGATCATCACCCAGGTCGAGACGCTCGACGCTTATCTCCCCTTGCGCGAAGACCTGCTGCTGATGGGTTACGCATCCTACGTCATGGAACTGCTCGACCGCTTCACCTACGACGAGGAAGGCGGCAACCCGGTCATCTTCCGCCTGCTGACAGAAACCCTCGGGCGGCTTTCTCTACAGATTGAACCCTGGCTGGCCCTGCGCTTTTATGAAATGCGCCTGCTCGATAGTTTGGGGTTTCGTCCGCAGTTGTTCAAGTGCAGCAACTGCGCTCGTGAAATTCAGCCCGAAGACCAGTATTTTTCGGCCTCGTCGGGTGGGGTCGTTTGTCCGCGCTGTGGGGCCGGCCTGCCGGGGTTGTGGCAAATCAGCATGGGGTCGCTCAAATACCTGCGTCATTTCCAGCGCAGTAATTTCAAAGACGCCACCCGCGCCAACCCCACCAGGGCCGAGCAGAAAGAAATCGAAACGCTCATGCAGGCTTATTTTACCTACCTGCTTGAGCGTTCGTTGAATACACCCGGATTTTTGAAAAAAGTTGGCGGAGGCGCTTAACGTTTCCTCGCCTGTCGCCGCGCCCAGTACACCAGAAAATTCTGCACATAAAACGTTGTTGGCTTGCCGGTTTTGGTCCAGATAAAGCGCTGAATGGGGGCATTCCGAATGCCGAAGAAAATCCGCGCCGTCAGCGTGCGCAGGCGCAGCGACTTGCCCAATTCTGAAGCCAAAAGCCGCTTTTTATAATCCCTGAACGAAAAATCATCCTTCTCCAGCGCAGCCTGAATCGCATCTGCCGCCACCCGTCCGTAGCCCAGGGCCGGCGCAATGCCCTCGCCGAAGAGCGCGTCCACCCCGGCTGCGTCGCCAACCAGAATCAGGCCGGGGATGGAGAATTCGTCGCCAGCGTTGAACCAGCGAATTGGGTGGCCTTCGATTTCGTAATCAGCCAGATTGTACCCGTGCGCGCCCATTTCCTCGGCCAGCACCTCCTTAAGCGGGCGCGCCGCCTTGCCGGGCGTAAAATTGGCATCGTAAATGCCCCAGCAGCGAGTCGGAACGCCGTTTACCAGGGTCGGGAAATCCCAAACATAACCGCCAATGCCGTCCTTAATCGGATGAAAATCAAAATAAGCGTCTTTCTGAACGTGCGCCGAATTTTCCGGTTTGGGGGATGCAAGCAGCTCCAACGCCCGGGCCGAATGCGCCTTCCCATGCCGATTCACCAACTTGTGCGTCATCCCCTTCGATCCATCCGCGCCGACAACGGCCTTGCCGTAAAACTGGCCCTGATTCGTGCGGACAACGCACCCCTGCGCCGATGCCTCCACCGCCTCGACAGTCACGCCCTCGCGGATGTCGAAGCCGCTGGCGCGCGCTTTGTCGGCCAGCCAGGCGTCGAATTCGTTGCGCCGAATCAGGCGAAAGGCGATGCCGCTTCCATCATCCGCAGTCATTGCCAGGCCCTGCCCGCCAAAATCGAAATGGGCATACGGCGCATCGACATGCGGAATTTCGGTCACATCCAGCCCCAGTTCGCGCAGCACAATTTCCCCATCTGGCAACAACCCACCGCCGCACAGTTTTGGGCGCGGATGGCGGGCTTTCTCCAAAATCAGGGTGCGTTGGGCGATATCGGGAAGGCGTTGGGCCAGGTGCAGGGCGGTTGAAATGCCGGCTGGCCCAGCGCCGATGATAATCAGGTCGTATTGTTTTTTGGTCATGCGTCAGTGTTTTCTTCGTTGTTTGCGTTAAGGAAGGTGTCAAGAACATTAAACGTGTTGCGCAGGGCTTCCTGGCGGGCCGTGTAGCGTTTTTCCTGGCCTTGCAAGCGCAGGTTGACCAGCCCGGCCAGGCGCAATTCGCTCAGGTGGTGGGTAACGGTTGGCGCGCGCAGGTGCAGGCGGCGGGCCAGTTCGGAGGGCATTAATTCTTCGTGCGAGAGATAACGCAGGATTTTCAGGCGGGTGGGGTCGGCCAAAACTTTGAGTTTGCGCAGCAGGTCATCTGGCACCAATTCGCCAGGGATGTTCGACATATTAATCGGGCGCGCGCCAAACAAAATCAGAATTTGCGCTTCGTCCAGTTCGCGGTAGATGACCAGCGGCGTGGTCCAATAGGCCGGGGCGATCATCAGGTTCTTTTGTAAAATGTTTTCGTTGAACTGCACACCCTGACTCAGTTCGGTTAACAGTTGCAGGGTGTTCATCTGCGCAGCCAGTTTTTGGGCGTGTTCCAGGCCAGATTTTAGAACCGGGGCAATTCTGCGCTCTTCCTGCTCAAAGAAGGCCTGGTAATAGGCGTTCAGGGCGTTCAGGATGCCTTCGCCCAGTTCGGTTGGGCGAACCCACCAATCCAGGAAGCGGGCAATTTTCTCTTCACTATATTTAGATTTGTCTTTCTTGCCCATAATTTTGCGCACAGCCTGGGAATCTTTCTGATCCCATTGCCCTTTTTGGCTGATTTTTGTTAACTGCGCTATTAGTTCTTTTTCTGGATTATCGCTGGTAAGGAAAATTGCTTCGATGCGCTCCTCTGGCGAGAGTTGGCTCAGGGCTTCAAGCGCGCTGGCGGCATTTTTGGGTTGCGGCAGTTGCTGAACCCAGCCCAGCGGCGGCAAACTAAAAGGGATGATTTCTTCAAGTAATTTGCGTTCAGCAAGCGGAATGCGGGAGCGCACCCCGGCAGCCCAGGATGCGCGCACTCCGTGAAATTCGGGGTAGTGAAGCACTTGCAGGCTGATAAAAAATTCGTATGCCGTGCCGTAATCCCAACAAATTTGGGCGGCACTGGTTTTTTCAACGCTCATGCAGTTTCCTTGTCGGTTAGGGCTGTTGGGCAGATTCAGGATGCCCTGTTACCGATTGTAATGAAGATTGGCCCTATTTGCAAGTCGAGAAAAAAGTGGAATTTTGAATCGGATGCTGAAAGGGCGGTGGCGTGTTCCAGGCTCCATTCAGGGCCGCCGCGCCTGAGCCGCTCTTCGGCCAGGGCATGAAGTTGTAAAAGATTAAGCATGGTATCGCTCCTGTTGATCGGGAGTAACTAACTACTCTCACCCTTCCCTCTCACAAAGGGAAGGGTATCGGATAGATAAACCGGATTTTCTTGCCGAAGGTGACAAAAATATCTCTGTTTTCTCCCCTCTCCCACCGGGAGATGGGCCGGGGGTGAGGGTGGTAGGCAGTTACAATTGGGAAGGGAAAAAGCGTTGCTGTTAGGCGTATGTCTAATTAGATAATAATCTAATCTAAGGTGATTGTCAAGATGAATGTGGTGAAAATTCTAATTTTGCTGTTGACGAAACAGGAATTGTGCTGTAAAATCGGCTTCGCCTTGAAGAAAGAAATGGGCCCATAGCGCAGTTGGGAGCGCGTCTCAATGGCATTGAGAAGGTCGAGGGTTCGAATCCCTCTGGGTCCACAAAGCAAGTTGCAGAACAAATAGAGAGTAGAGAATAGAGAGTAGTTTCCAAACGAGTTTCTATTTTCTACTCTCTACTTTATAACAATCAAATAGCCATAGCAGGAGTAGTAGGTCATCCCGTCAGAGAGTTGGGTAGTACAGGTGCAAGCCCAACGCCGCGCCCAGCGGGAGCGCATTTCTCCAGGCGGAGGAAAAGGTCGAACTCGCCTGTTTTCCCCATAGGGAGGCTGTGCTGGTGAACGCAGTTGAAGGTTCCATGTTGCAGGTTGAACCTTCAACCAGTAGCCGCGCCGGGTTTGCCCGTTATAGCATCGAAAGTGGTGGCGCAAAATATCATTTTGCGTTACAAGCCGGGTGGTACCGCGGAGAGTGTTTCTTCGTCCCAGTGTGGATGAAGAAATTTTTTGTTTAAGGAGTAAGAATGAGCAAAGCCTATACCCCGAAAGAAATCGAACCAAAATGGCAGGCCAAATGGGAAGCCGACGGCCTGTACCACTCGAATATTGACGAAAATAAACCCAAACACTATGCCCTGACCATGCTGCCCTATCCCAGCGGCGATCTGCACATCGGTCACTGGTACGCCATGACACCCTCCGATGCGCGCGCGCGTTATATGCGCATGAAGGGCTACAATGTGATGTTCCCGATGGGTTTCGACGCTTTTGGCCTGCCCGCCGAAAACGCTGCCATCAAGAGCGGCATTCACCCGATGGTGCGCACGCGTGATAACATCGAACGCATGCGCGGACAACTGCGCTCAATGGGCGCGATGTTCGATTGGCGGCGCGAGATGGTCTCATGCGAACCGGATTACTACAAGTGGACGGAATGGTTCTTCATCCAACTCTACAAAAACGGCCTGGCTTACCGCAAAAAGTCGCCGGTTGATTTTTGTCCGCACTGCAACACCACCCTTGCCCGTGAGCAGGTTTGGGGCGATGACCGTCACTGCGAGCGATGTAGCACCCCGGTCATCAAGAAAGACCTGGAACAATGGTTCTTCAAGACCACCCAATACGCCGATGAAATGCTGCGCTATGAGGGCATCGACTGGCCCGAGCGGGTGCGCACCCTGCAAACGAATTGGATTGGGAAGAGTGAAGGCGCGGAAGTCTATTTCGAGATTGACCGGGGTTCGATAATCGATAACTCGAAACTCGATAATTCGATAATCGGTAACTCAAAAGCCGAAGCATCGAATAATCGAATAACGAATATCGAACCCTCGAATAACGAATATCGAATAACCGTCTTCACCACCCGACCGGATACGCTCTGGGGCGCGACGTTTATGGTCTTTTCACCGGAGCATCCGCTGGTCGATAAAATCACCGCGCCAGAGCAGAAAGCGGCAGTTGAGGCGTACAAGGCCCAGGCGGCGCGTCAGAGCGACATCGAGCGCGAGGCAACTGACAAGGAAAAAACCGGCGTCTTTACCGGTGGCTATGCCATCAACCCGGTTAATGGGGCGAAAATCCCGATCTGGATCGCGGATTATGTGCTGATGTCTTACGGCACCGGGGCGATTATGGCTGTCCCGGCGCATGACGAGCGCGATTTTGCCTTCGCCCGGAAGTTTGAGTTGCCC
>DAOUML010000091.1:0-19677 GCA_034411635.1 Anaerolineales bacterium | reverse complement strand
CCACCATTCAACCCGAAAAAAAATGCTCCCAGACTTCCGTGTACGCCAACGCGACTACCTGCTCGAAATCGCCCGCGCCCTAACCCAGGAACTCAACCAGAAAAAACTTCTGGCGAGAATCCTGAAAATTGCGATTGAAATGCTGGCCGGCCAGGCCGGGTTGATTGCCCTGCGTGACCAACCCGATGACGGTTGGCGCGTGGCAACAGCCCACGGCATCCCCCCGGCTTTCCTGCGTTACCTCGAACCACTGCTGGCCGAAGAACGCGCCGCCGAACTTAATGTCGAAGAACTCAACCGCATGTTGAAGGAACTGACCTACACCGCCAGCATGGGCCTGCTCAACGGGACCGGCTTGCCGCTCAACGCGCACGGAAGGGTCATTGGCGTCATCTTCATCTTCCGCTCCTACCCCGACCGGTTCTCCAACAACGACCAACAACTCCTCCAATCCTTCGCCGACCAGGCCGCCATCGCCGTTTACAACGCCCAACTCTATGGACAAATCTCCTACGAAAAACAACGCCTCGACGCGCTCATCGACTCCGCCGCCGATGGCATCCTGATTCTGCACCCCGATCACACCATCGAACGCGTCAACGACTCGTTCGAGCGCATGTTCGGCCAGGCCGATGATGAAATTCGCGGACACAAACACGAAGAAATCATCCGCTGGGCAAAAAAACCACAGGGAATCACCCTCGAAGAAGCCGAAACCGAAGGCTGGCCGCTGACGCCCAACGCCCACCTGTACGTCGAAGGCGACCTGGCCCGCAGCCTTCCATCGCCCCTGCCAGTCGGCATCACTTACGCCCCCCTGCTGGCAGAAGACGGTAAATTGCGCAACATCATCGTCACCGTGCGCGATATCACCCACTTCCGCACCGCAGAAGCCATCAAAGCCACCTTCATCTCAATCGTCAGCCACGAACTCAAAACCCCGGTCGCGCTCATCAAGGGCTACGCATCCACCCTGCGCCGCGACGACGCCCGCTGGGACAAAAACATCATCCAGGACTCCCTAACCGTCATCGAAGAAGAAGCCGACCGCCTGACCCGCATGATCGAAGACCTTTTAGACGCCTCCCGCCTCCAGGCTGGCGGCCTGACCCTCAAACGCACCGACGTTTCACTCGATTCCATTTCGCGCCGAATGGCTGAACGGCTGCAAACCCAAACCAAGACCCACACCCTCACCGTCGACTTCCCCGAAAAATTCCCCGTTGTTCTGGCAGACGAAACCCGCATCGAACAAGTTTTATCGAACCTGATTTCCAACGCCATTAAATACTCGCCTGGCGGCCAAATTCGCATTAGCGGCGAAACCCGCCCCGAACAAATTTTTATCACCGTCAGCGACCAGGGCAGCGGCATAGACCCGCGCGACATGCCGCACATCTTCGACCGCTTCTACCGCGCCGATAAGGCCGTCCGGCACACCAAAGGGGCCGGGCTGGGGCTGTACCTGGCGCGGGCCATTGTCGAAGCCCACGGCGGACGCATCTGGGTAGACCCACAGCCCGCCCAGGGCGCGCGGATTTGTTTCTCGCTGCCGCGCTAACCTGGCGGTGGTACAATAAGGCTTCTTTGGTCGGGGATTTCCCAACCTAAACTATAAGAAACTGGAACAAAATATGCCCCCTTCGCAAATCTCCTGTCCGCGCTGCCGCCAATTGATTCAGGCGCAGATTGAACAACTTTTTGACGTAACCAGCGACCCCGGCGCGAAACAACGCCTGCTGGGGCGCGCATCAAACTACGCCCGCTGTCCGCATTGCGGATTTGAAGGCCCACTCTCAACCCCCATCGTCTACCACGACAACGAAAAAGAACTGCTGCTCACCTTCTTCCCCTCCGAACTGGGTTTGCCAGTCAACGAACAGGAAAAAATGGTTGGGCCGCTCATCACAAAAGTAACCGAAAAACTGCCCGCCGAAAAACGCAAAGGCTATCTGCTGCGCCCGCAAAGTTTTCTCACCTACCAGAGCATGATTGAGCGCATTCTGGCTGCCGATGGCATCAGCAAAGAAATGCTCGACAATCAGCAAAAACGGGTCGATTTAATTCAACGCCTGCTCCAAACCACCACCCCCTCTGTGCGCGCGGAAATCATTAAAGAAAACGCCGCCCTGCTCGATGAAGCCTTTTTTGGCATGTTTAACCGCCTGATGGAAGCCGCCATGCAATCGGGCCAGCAGCCTACCGCGCAAGCCATGAGCGCGCTTCAGGAAGAATTGCTCGAAGGATCGGATTATGGCCGCGAGTTGAAAGGCCAGTTCGAGGAAATTCAGGCCGCCGTCCAGACCTTGCAAGGGGTCGGGCAGGGGCTGACGCGCGAGAAACTGCTCGAAATCTTCATCGAAGCCCCCAGCGCAGCGCGCCTGAAAGCCCTGGTCAGCCTGACGCGCAACGGGCTGGACTACTCCTTCTTCCAGATTCTGACCGAACGCATCGAAAAAGCCTCCAGCGAACAACGCGCCCAACTCGAAACCCTGCGCGAATCTCTGCTCGATTTCATCAACCAGATCGACAAAGCCATGGAAGCGCAAATGAAAGACGCCGACGCGTTCATCGAGCAGGTACTTTCGGCCCCCAATATCGCCGAAGTGGTTGTCCAAAACATCCAACAATTCAACAACGAAATCATTGCCCAGGTGTTGGAAGCCAAAATGCGCGAAGCCAGCCAAAAACAAGATAACGACCGGCTTCACAAAATTCAGCAAATTATCGCCGTATTACAACAAGCCAGCACCCCGCCCGAAATCGAACTGATTCAGGCCCTGCTCGAAGCCCCCGACGAACTCGCCATGGAACAAATGCTTGCGGCCAACGAAGCCATGCTCAGCGAAGAACTGGGCGGCATGATTGCCGGATTAATGAACCAGATGGAACAACAGCAAGCCGAAAACCCCGAAGCCGCCGCCCTGCTGCCCAAACTGGAAGAAGTGTACCGCATGGTATTAAAATTCCAAATGAAAAAGAACATGGCCGGGTAGTGTTCAGCAATTAATCGTGATTTCTGATTACTGCCCGCCAGGCCAGCCAGATAAAAATTCCCATTCCCACAAAACCAAACAGCGCCGGCCCAGGCTGGCCCCAAAAGATGCCCTGACCAATGGTTTGCAAAAACCAGGTCAGGGCATAAATGAATGCCAGCGGGCCAAGCGGCAAATCGCGCGGGTTAACAACCAGGGTCAGCAGAAACGAAACCAACAGCCAGCCGAGGTAATTGCTCAACGGAATACCAAAATAAATGCCGGGCGTGGCCCAAATCCAAAATCCCCAACCAACCATCTGGGGGTCGAGGAACAGATCCCAGGCGGTGAAGGCAAAGGCAGAGAACAGTGAATAGAGAATAGTGAAGAGTAATTTCGGGTTGTTTTTACGCAGGATGATTTTTGCGATGGCCCAGGCCGGGGCGAGCATCATCATCCAGGCCAGGGGAATCAGGAGCGGCACGCCGGCCAGTTGGGGTTGGAGTATGTCAGTATAGTGGTACGCGCCAAACGGAAACCCGGTTTTCGAGCCGAGCCATTCGGCAAAATAGGAAAGAATCGCCACGATAACCAGCGTTCGCAAGGCGCGCCCAAGCCCCCAGGCATTACCCAACACAGTCAGCACGGCAATAGCCTGCATCACGACGCCGACGCTCATCCCGCGAATCAGGGCCGCCTCGCCCCATATCCAGCCAACAATCGGCAAAAAAATCATCGTCAGCACCCAGGCAAGAAGCGCAACCTGGATAGAGCGGGGAAAGTTAAGTGGGTTAAAAGATTGCCAACTCACTGCAATTTTCTCGCATGAATCCAATCGAAGAAAAACAAAAACAAGCCTTGCAGAAGAATACCAACCCCCGTGCCAACCTTGAAAGAATCGGCGCGATTGGAACGCGCCCAAAACGCGCCAAACAAGATATAGAACACATCCAGCCCGGCATTAATCCACAAAATTTTTGCCAGATTGCGAGTTTCGCCCGGCTCGCTGGCAATTTTCTCGGCTTCCTTCAGGCTTGCCAGGCGCTTCTGCGTTGCCTTGCTTCCAAAAAACGCAATCGCCTGATTGATGACACCCCAACCGAGAAATTGCCCCGCCAGCCCGCGCCAGAATGCGTGCGGCGCAAACAAACCGGCCAGGCCCAGCCCCATAGAAACCCATGCCCAAAGCGAAAGGCGGCGGGTAAGCACTTGCTGAAATGTCCAAATGTTCATCAGAAATCTCCTGTAGATAAGATTTCTCAATTAATCCTGAAAATCTCTCTCAGATGCTATCCAACCCGATTTTTGCCAACAATCGCCTGAAACGCGCGCTCATACTGCGACACAATTTCCCGCAACTCAAAAGACTGCGCCATTTGCCTGCCCCTGGCCTGAAAATCAGCAATTTTTTGTGGCGAGGAAAGTACCGAGCGCAAAGCCAAAGCGAGCGCCGAGACATCTCCGGCAGGCGCCAGCAAACCATTCTGACCAGGCTCAACCAGTTCCGGGTTGCCACCCGCATCGCTTAAAACCAGCGCCAACCCCATCGCCAGGGCCTGCACCCCAACCACAGACAACCCCTCCGAGCGCGAAGGCAGCACCAGAATATCGCTGGCCGCAAAAAACTTGAGCACCTCTTCCGGCGTCACCCAGCCCGGCAGATGAATGCGCGCCTGCAAACGATATTGCTTTACCAGGCTATGCGCAGCATCCAACTGTTCGCCATCCCCGGCCATCACGCAAGTCCAGGGCAAATCAGACAGCCGGGCAAGCGCCTCAATCAGATCAAGTGGATTTTTATGCGCCACAAACCGCCCCGCAAAAACCAGCCGGGGAACGCCATCGCCGCCCGGCTGCCAGGCAGGCAAAGACTCTCGTTCAACCCCATTGTGAATCACATCAATCGGCACGTCATAATGCGCCAGCGCCAATCGGCGCGTGTAATCGCTCACCGCAACCACCCGCGCCGCGCCCTTCCAAATCTGCGGCGTAAGCGGATAAATAAATCGAAACCAGCGATCAGTTTTATCAGGCACAGCCCCCGGCACATCGCCAAGATGGGCCGTCAGCAGGTAGGGGATTTTGGTCAACCTCGAAAGCGCAAACGCCGCCGCCCCAGCCGGAACAGCAAAATGGGCATGAATAAGATCCGGCTTCCAGTCGCGAACAATCCGCAAACCAGCCTGAAAAGCCGCCAAATCGTAACGCACCATCTCAGTAAATTCGGCCCGAAACGCCTTGCGCCGCCCCGAAGGAATACGCTCCACCAGCACCCCGCCCTGAATCTCGCTGGCTGGCAGGCCCTGCAAAGAAGCGGTCAAAATACGCACATCGTGTCCGCGCCGGGCCAGATCGAGAGCAATATCGCGGGCAACGCGCCCCCCGCCCCCGCCCACTGGCGGAAATTCATGGCAAAGAACAAGAATTTTCATGCCTTCTCAGCCACCTCTGAAGCCACGCCCGAAAACCACAACGCGCCCGGAACAGTGACCAGCACCACAAGAAACCGCGTCAGAAGCGCCATCGAGGAAGCCTGTTCAAGGCTTGCGCCCAGCGCCACCAGCAAACTTGTCATCGTCACCTCGCGCACGCCATACCCATTAAAAGAAATTGGCATCAACGCCAGCAAATAAGTTACCGCTTGCACCGCCATAATTTCAAAAAACGAAACTTCAATGCCCAACGCGCGCGCCACAACAAAATTTCCCAGCATAAAGGTCAGGTTCGAGGGCCAGGCAATCAAAAAAGCCCAAAAAAAAGCCATTGGCCTGGAGGCCCACTCGCGCAGCGCATTGCCGATTTTTGGAAAATAACGCTCAACCCAGGCGCGCCAGTTGAAAGGCAGCGCCAGCGAAAAAACCGCATTCAAGTTTGACCCAAAGACCCAAAAAGGCAAAGGAAAAAGACAGGCCATCGAAGCCAGGTTGCTCAAACGGTCGAGGGCTACCGAGCCAACCGCCAGCGATTTGCTACGCGCATACGGCAAAATCGCCACCATGCGCAACCCGTCGCCGCCGATGGTCGAGGGCAAAAAATTCGAGGCAAAAATACCGCTCCAGGAAATCCGAAAAGCCTGCCAAAACGTAATCTTGACCCCACGCGACCAGAGCAATGAGCACCAGCGCAGGTTGTTAAATGCCTGTGAAAGCAGATACAAGCCAAAAACCGCGACCAATGCCCACCCGTTCAGCCCGGCCAGTTGCTTGCCAAAGGCCGCCCAGTCCAGGCGCGTCAGCAGCCAGGCAAAAAGCCCCAGGCTGAGCAACGTTCCACCCCAGCGTATCCACCACGAAATTTGAGCGCGACGATTCTGTTTCAAGGACAGTTCCCCGGCTCGGCACGCGGCGCATAGACCTCAATTCGCCCCAGGGCTGGCTCAATCGAAGCGATTGACTCGTAATAGCACAAAATATAAGGCGAAACACGCGTTTTCCAGGTATTATCCTCCTCAATAAACGCGCCCTCGGTCTGAAGCGACACATTCTGGCGGCCAGAAACAATCAGCGCAAAACGATTTTCGCGCAAATCCTCATAAAACTGGCCCAATACCTGCTGGTTATTGCTCATCGCCATTTCCATCAGGGTCACATTTTCATAATCTGGCGCCAGCGGCAGGTCAATTTGCCCAAAGGTGAGCAAATGGCGCTGGCTGATGAACAAAACCGGCCCATTGGCATCTTCCACCAGCGTTTTCAACGCTTGCAAATAATAATCTTCGAGCGCCCGGTTATAAACCATGCGCGGAGAAAGCATGGGGATAAGGAAAAAGATAGGGATGAGCGCGGCGAGAGCCGCCACCGGCCAACCGGGTCTACTCTGCGCCCGCGCATCTTCCACAGCAGACTCAGCCCGAACCTGCCCACCGATAAACAGAAAAGCCACCACGCTGAGAAGAACAGCGAACCCGTCCATGTTGTGCAAATCGCCGCCCCCGCCAATTTTCACGCTGACAACCAACCCGCCTGCAAAAAGCACCAGCAAAATTGCCAGCACCCCGCCCCAGCGAATGGGATGAAGCCGCCGCCATTGGCGCAAAGCCAGCGCGAGAACCGCCAAAAGCGGCCCGCTTACCAGCAAAATACCCCACAAGATGCCCAGCGGATACAACTCATTCGGCCACAACCGCGACCAGATTAAGTCAGACGTAAAACTGGAGGTAAAAGCCCTGGCATTTTCGGCATTGCCCGAAAGGAAGATATAGGCCGCCTGCCCCGCCAGGGCAGAAAGCAGGCCAGCGATGGTCCACAGGGCTGGTAATTTCAGATATTCGAGCATTCGCGTATTCGCGTATCGAATACTCGCGTAGGGCGTTTCCAACAAATAAAGCGTGATGGCGATCATGGCCGGAACGGGGTACCAGTTGACGCGGCTGATTCCGGCCCAGAGCGATGCGATGATCACAACAAGCAGCGAACGCCAAAAATGTTTGCCCGAAACGAACAACAGCGGCAGGAAGACCATCGGCATCAGGTGATAGTACACGCCCACCAGCAGGTAGAACAGGAAAAGCCAACCCGCCAGCAACCAATTTCTAATTCGTGATTTTGAATTTGAAGATTGCGAATGAGGGCTGAGGGCGCGTTTGACAAGCGCAAACACCGCCGCAACCGTCATCAGCATCCAGAGCAGGAATTGCCAGAAGCGATGTCCACTCAGGCCGAGATCGGGGATGAGGAAGGCAAGCGATTGCAGGAGATAACGGCTGGGGTGCAGGGGCGTGAGCGGGAAAATCTCGCCGTAGACTGATTGCGAGAAATAAAGCGAGGCGTAATAAAAACGGCTGCCTTCAGACCAGCCCAGCGAAAACGGGTAAGCGCTCACATATTGGAATTGGACATAAACTTCGTAAGCAACGCCCAACAGAATGAGCGCGGCAGCAAACCCGATGGCCCAGGACGTTTTGAAACCCACTTTGAGCGCGCCAGCGGCCAGCAATATCAGCCACCAGCAAGCCCAGTAAAACAGAATCATCGTCAGCACCGGGTCGCGGGTTGAGTTTTTGACCACTTCGCCAATCTGGTAGGTGAATTTCAGATACGGAATCAGCAGGAGGATGCCGGTAAACAGGCCCAGGCCAAGAACGCGCCAGAGAGGGGTTTGCAGGCGAGGCAACTCAAGGATGCCGATAAATTTCTCAGATTTTGAGTCGTCCATCCAATAAAAAAGGAAGATACAACCTGCCAGCAAGGCCAGGTACATGAGCAAAACCAGCCCCCAAACGGAGCGATAGAGGATGACGCCCAATTCAAGCCAGCGGGCGATAGACCAGCCGAGAATGGCGAGGTTGGCGAAAAAAGTGAGCGCGAAGGATGTTTTCCAGAAAGTTTTGGGGTGAGTCATGAGTCCGATTTGTCCATTTTTGCCAGGATTGCGGGCAGGGTGAACGCGCCAGGCAGGCTGGCGAGCATGAGCAGGATGCGGTTAATGAGCGGTACGGTGGCGGCGACGGAGACATCGAGCCCGCCAAGCGCCGTCAGCAGGGCTGAGACGGTGAGTTCCTGCCAGCCGTAGCCGTTGAATGAAACCGGGACATTGCCGATGAAGTAGGCAAAACTATACAGGCCGATGACGCGCCAGAATTCGAGTTCGCCGCCGAGGGCGTGGATGAGCAGGTAGTTGGCGCTGAACATGCAGAGCATGTGGGCAAAGGCGAAACCGAGGGCGGTGAGCAGGGAGAGCGGTTTTTTGAGCCAGATGGCGAGCGAGGCGATGGCGCGGCGGGCAAAATCGAGTCCTTTGCGCCAAAATCCGGGAACGAAGGCGGCCTGGGCGGCGATTGGCGCGGCTTGCAGCAGTTGGTAGAAGCCAAGCGGCGAGGCCAGCGACATGCCGGCCATGTTGACCAGCCTATCGGCGGCCAGGGAGGCCAGGCAGATGGCGCGGTCGTAGCCCATCTGGATTGTGCCGGCCAGGCGGGCCACGTCGCCGCCGATGGTGGTGGGCAGGAAGTTGGTGGCAAACAGGCCGGTGAAGGTCAGCGAGAGGGTGTTTTTGAGCGGGATGGGGATTTCGGCGGAGCGCAGCAGGGTATGCCAGCGCAGCACAGTGAAGAGGCGCGAGGCGAAGATGAAGCCGAAGGCGGCCAGCAGTTCGAGCAGGGAGATTTTGCCGAGGGCGGCGAGGACATCATCCCAACTCCAAACGAGCAGGGCGATGAGAAGCCCGGTCGAGAGCAGGGTGCCGAGGAGTTTGAGGAGGAAGGAGCGGGTGGGTTGGGAGGGCATGGGGGAATTGGTATTCGATGGTTCGATAGTCGATAATTCGTTATTCGAGATTCGTTATTCGAGTATCGAATCTCCAATATCGAATTTCGAGTTATCGGCTCTCAGGCGTCTTTTCCATCGCGCATGAGCCGCCGGACGGTGTAAGTCGGTTTTTGCTGGGATTCGTGGTAGGTGCGGACGAGTAGTTCGGCGATCAGGCCCATGAGGATGGATTGGAAGCCCATCAGGGCCAGCAGGACGGAAATGATGAAGATGGGCGAGGTGAGAATATCGACTTCTACGAGCAGTTTGCGCGCGCCGAGGAAGGCCAGCCCGAAAAAGCCAGCCAGGAACATTAAAATCCCGCCGCCGCCGAACAGGTAAATCGGTTTGGCGGAGTAGCGGGTAAGAAATTGGACGGCGATGAGATCGAGAACAACTTTGAGGGTGCGTTCGAGGCCATATTTGCTCTTGCCAAATTTGCGGGCATGGTGGCGCACCGGCACTTCAATAATTTTCGCGCCAACCGAGTTGGCATAGACGGGGATAAACCGGTGCATTTCACCATACAGGCGGAAGCCGGTGATCACTTCGCGGCGATAGGCTTTGAGGGTGCAGCCGTAATCGTGCAAATGGACGCCGGTGACGTTGGAGATGAGCCAGTTTGCCATGTGCGAGGGCAGGTTGCGGGTAAGGGCGTTATCTTCGCGGTTTTTGCGCCAGCCGGAGACGACATCGTAGCCTTCTTCGAGTTTGGCGAGCATCATTGGGATATCTGCCGGGTCGTTTTGCAGGTCGGCATCGAGGAAGGTAATGACGCTGCCACGGGCGTGGTCGATTCCGGCGGCGATGGCGGTGGTCTGGCCGAAGTTGCGGCGGAATTCGACGACGCAGACGCGTTCGGGGTACGATGCGGCGATTTCTTCCAGCACGGCAACCGATCTGTCTTTGCTGCCGTCATCGACATAGATGACTTCCCAGGCACGGTTGAGGCCTTGCAGCGCGGCATGAATGGCCTGGTGCAGGGTTGGCAGGCTTTCTTCTTCGTTGTAAACCGGTATGACAATGGATAAATCCATGACTTATTTTCTCCGAAACAGGTAAATGGCAGAATCTTCCCGGCAAGATTGCGGGCCGGTTTTGAGTACAAAATCAAATGCTGAGAGTTGCGCTTCGAGCCAGTTATGTTGGTCGCGGTTACGGGCTTCGATCAGAACAAAGTCTGATTCGGCCAACCATTGTTCGTTGAGCGATTGGTTGGTCCAACCGTAGCGGCGCAGGCCGGCGTCGTCGTCTGAAATGCGCAGGGAGTAGCCGCCGTGCAAATGCCCGGGCAGGATTTGGATGTCTGATAAGTATAACAGCGTCACGGGCGAGTAGCCGTCCCAGTAGACCTTTGAACCGGGTGGGATGACCTGGGCCAACTGCGCGCCGACGTTTTCGTAGCCGGGCAAGGTGTTTGCCGGGCAGCGGTAGCCTTCATACTCTCCGCCGAGCAAAACGGTAGGCGAAAGAAAAGCGCCGAGCAACAAAATGCCAAGAAAAGTGGCGGCCAGCGCGGAGGATGACGCGGTTTTTTTTACGGATGCGGAAGCAGATAAGCGAATGATGAGATAAAAGAGGAGCGCGAGCAAAACCGCGCTGCCCAGGGCGACTGTAACCGGAAAGATGACCTGTACGGCATCGATGATGTCGCGCAGTTCGAGGTTGAATTTGTTGGCAAAAACCTGCCAGATTTGGGCGTCGCCAAATCCGGGCATGGGCAGCATGACCAGGCGGCGATAATAGTTCTCCGGCAATAAATCGCGGACGGTTCCCTCGGCGGAGTAGGCCATGCCAGCCAGCAGGAGCAGCAAGAGCGCGAAAGCGGGCCAGGCGCGCCAGGCGGGGGGCGAGAGATTCCAGTTTTTGAGCGTGGCGGCGAGCAGCAAGAGGCCAAGCGCGCTGTAAAAGGCGGTGTAGGTTGGAAAGCAGAAAACACAGTAATCTTTGCCCAACGATGCCCAGGCATGGAGCGCGAAGAAGGTGATGAGGAGAAAAGATAAAAAGATAATCAGTTTTCGGTTGGCGGCTTGTTTGGGCCAGAAGAGAAAAACAGCCAGCGCGCCCATGATGGCAATGAAATGGTAGCGAAAAGTTAGGAAGAAACTGGCCAGGCGAAAGCCAAAGGGCGCGTCGGGATTCCAGGCGGAGATGTGTTGCGGGGCGAAAAAGGGCGCGAGAAAGGGTAAGGGCAGCCAGCGGGCCCAAAGGCGCAAGATGTTGGGCCAGTAGAGCAGGTGAACGCCGCCGAAACTGATCAGCATTCCGGCGAGGAGCCAATACCCCCTCCCGGCCTCCCCCAAATGCCCAAAATCGGGGAATTTGGGGGAGGAGCGATTTTCAATGAAGACATACAAAACCAGCAGAGGAAGGAGCGGGACGAGGTTGATGCGCACCATGACGGTGACGCCCGCCAGCAAACCGCCGAGAAAGAGTTGCCAGTTTGCCCGGCCAGGCCCAAGGGTGAGGAACATTGTCCAGGCGAGCAGGCAGGCGACCAATCCCTGCGAGGCGGCCATGGCGGTTATGCGCATGGCGGCGGGATTCAGGGCCAGGGCCCAGATCACCAAAACGGCAACCCAGCGTCCACCCAGGCGGCGGGCGGTAAGGTAGAGACCCAGAGCGGCGAGCAGATTCAGTCCAAAGGCGAATATCCGCCCGGTGACGAGGCCGGGGCCGAAGAGTACCTGTATGGCGCCAGGAATGAGGTACGAGAGCGGCATCTGGTTCATCCACAGGCCATTGTCTTGAAATGGGGTGTATTGACCGGAGGCCAGCAGCAGCCCTTTGTAGAGATACAGGCCTTCGTCGAGGACGGAATACTGGCTGTGGGCAAATCCCCACATCAGCGCGGCGTAGAGGCCAAAGGCGCTGAATGCCAAAAGTTCCGCGAGGCGCGGTATTTGGGCAAGTTGGGCGATTTTGTTGCGCAGGAAGGCCATGGGGGGCTAAAAATTTCACCACAAAGCGACAAAGTCACCAAAATTTTGTGGCTTCGTGTCTTTGTGGTGATTGTTTTGAAAAGCGGATTATTTTTTGGAGAGGCGTTGCAGGTCTGATTCGACCATCATCTCGACCAGGCCCTTGAATGAGACTTTGGTCTGCCAGCCGAGTTCGGTTTTGGCGCGGGTTGGGTCGGAGATGAGCAAATCGACTTCGGCGGGGCGATAGAAGCGCGGGTCTTGGACGACGTAATCTTGATAGTTCAGGCCGACGTAGCCGAAGGCGAGTTCGCAGAATTCGCGCACCGCGTGCGTTTCGCCGGTGCCAATGACAAAATTATCGGGGGTGTGGTGCTGGAGCATCATCCACATGGCTTCGACGTAATCGCCGGCAAAGCCCCAATCGCGTTGGGCTTCGAGGTTGCCGAGGCGCAGTTCTTTGGCCTGGCCGAGTTTGATTTTGGCGACGGTGTGGGATATTTTGCGGGTGACAAATTCAAGCCCACGGCGCGGGCTTTCGTGGTTGAACAAAATGCCGGAGGTGGCGAAAATATCAAAGGATTCGCGGTAGTTGATGGTGATCCAATGTCCGTAGACTTTGGCGACGCCATAGGGTGAGCGCGGATAAAGCGGGGTCGATTCGCGCTGGGGCACTTCCATCACTTTGCCGAACATTTCGCTGGAAGAAGCCTGGTAGAACTTGATCTTTGGGTTGACCAGCCGAATGGCTTCGAGCAAACGCGCCACGCCCAGGGCGGTCACTTCGCCGGTGAGAATGGGCTGGCTCCACGAAGTTGGCACAAAAGATTGGGCGGCCAGGTTATAGACTTCGTCGGGCTTGAACTCTTCAATCATGCTGACGAGCGAACTCTGGTCGTGCAGGTCGCCCTGGACAATTTGAATATCGTCCTGAATGTGTTCGATGCGTTCAAAGGTCACGGTGCTGGAGCGGCGCACCATGCCAACGACTTCGTATCCTTTACTGAGCAGTAACTCCGCCAGATAGGAACCGTCCTGGCCGGTGATGCCGGTGATTAATGCGGTAGGCATGTTTTCTCCTTAAAAGTCAAAATTCAAGGATTGAATTATACCCGGATTGTGAATAGTGGATTGGCGTTTTGCCAGCAATTCTCAATTTGCGCCATGCAGCGCCGCCTTTGCGCAGCACTTGGCAGGCGGTGAGTTGCCGCCTAAAGGGGGCGGTACGCCTACTCATCCAGCGGCGAGCGAACGGCCATTGCGCCTTTTTGCAGAACGTGGGTATAAATCATGGTGGTTTTCACGTCTTTGTGGCCGAGCAGTTCCTGCACGGTGCGGATATCATATCCATTTTGGAGCAAGTGGGTGGCGAAGGAGTGGCGGAAGGTGTGTGGGGAGACGGGTTTGGTGATTTTTGCCCGCTGGGCGGCGCTTTTGATGGCGCGTTGCAAGGTGGTTTCGTCGATATGGTGGCGGCGAATCTGGTTGGTGGCCGGGTCGATGGAACGCTGGTTGGCGGGAAAGACATATTGCCAGTTCCAGTCTTTGGGCATGTTGGGTGATTTACGTTCGAGCGCATAGGGTAGATGGACTTCGCCGAAGCCTTCGGCGAGGTCTTTTTGATGCAGTTGGTGTACTTTTTTTAAGTGCGCCTGGAGCGGTTCTACCAGCGATTCGGGTAATGGCGTGAAACGGTCTTTTTCGCCTTTTCCAGCGCGAACGACAATTTGGTGGTTGGCGAAATCGAGGTCTTTGATGCGCAGGCGCAGGCATTCCATCAGGCGCAGCCCGGCTCCGTATAAAATTTGCGTCATCAGTTTGGTGACGCCATCCATCTGGCGCAGGACTGCAACGGCTTCGGCTTTGCTGAGAACGGTGGGCAAACGTTCGGCTTTTTTGGCGCGTATGATTTGGGTTGAAACTTGAACATCGATTTTGAGAACATGCCGGTAAAGAAAGATGATTGCGCTGAGGGCCTGGTTCTGACTGGAGGCGGCCAGGTTTGCCTGGGTTGCCAGGTGGGTGATGAAGGCTTCAATCTCTTTTTCTCCCATGTCTTTGGGGTGGCGTTTTTGATGGAAAAGGATGTAGCGTTTGATCCAATCGAGGTAGGTTTCTTCGGTGCGCGGCGAGTAATGTTTGGCTCGCAGAATGTCTTTGACCTGTTCGAGTAGTTTTTTTTCTGCCATCGAATTTGTCCTTTTTATGCTATACTTTTGTTATCGACCGGGAGTATTGTACCCCGATAGAACAATCTCGCGCAGTCTAATTTTCGGCAGCAGGCTTATAAAAGTTATTATCACGATGCGGCTTTTTATGCCAGCCGGAATCCGTCTATAAGGCAATTAACGGCTGCGGTTAAAAAGTTGTTGGGCGCTGACCTATTCGAAAATATATCAATCATGGAACAAACAGACGCTGACCTTTCTTCCAATTTATATAAATATGCTATTGGGTGGTTTTGCTTTGCTTTTATTATGTTTCTCATAAGAATGGCGGTTCAATTTTTTTATCCTGGTGTTAACGGCCTAAATCGACTCATCGTTGCACTAGTTTTTCTTATTGCGATGGGTATCTTTGTAAACGTAATAAGTTCGCGTGAATTTGACCGACTATCAAGTTATATGCTAAAAAAGCATGGACAAATTCTTATATACGAAAAATATCAGATTTCAAAATTTGTGAGTTCAAAAGAAAATTTTGGCGATCCACATGTTGATAAATTGAAGTCAGACTATCGAAACATGACATATTTTCAGTGGGTTGTATTTTTATCTTTTCCCGTATGTATGCTTTCGTGAAGTTATCTTAATTTTCTTATAGGCAAGCTAATTGTGAATTCTGATGTAATACCCACCAGTTGTAAAAATTTATTTCCGGTTACGTCTGATGGCAAAACAAACTTTGCAAACTTAAAGCGCCCAACATCGTTTGCACCGGACAAGTGCGGGCGTTGCCCACACTTGGGGGATTCAGCCCCGAAAACCGGATTCTACCGTTGGCTTTTTTCCGCCAAATCCCGCACTTGCCGGTAAAACCTGCCGTTAGCCCGCTCGTTCCAGTGGGTATATTCTCAAAGCAAAGGAGTAAGCAATGTCAAATACGTCTTTAGATAATGTTCAATGGGGCGCAACACTGCTTCTAAACTTTTGGCGGTCTGTTGCGGCAGGGTTTGTTTGGTTTATCGTCCGTCTCATCATGCAAGATTCACTTGGGGAATCTGCAAGCATGTTACTTTTGCCAGCAATATATTTTGTCATATTATTACCGTTAGGATTATTTGCTATTTTTTTATCAAATGCGGGCGTTCCTTATGTTGGTTTTTTCAGTCTCATGGCCGCGATTTCTATTATTGTAGGAGACCCAATTTTATTTTTGGTAAGTCTTATTAAGCCTGGGCTTCTTCCTGTTAGGAATTATAGCCCTTTGAATTTTCAGTTAATCATACTGGTCACTTACTAAAAGGAGATTCTTATGACAGACGAAATTGGCGAAATTTTCCAAAATGCTATGGAAGAATGGGATGTTGCAAGCGAAAAGGATAACATTTCAGCGTATAAAAACGCTGAAGGGCTTTTTCTATTGGGTTTGAAAAAAGCAGGAAAACCCTTACCCCGTGTTCATTCTTTTCTTGCAATGCTTTATTACGAACTTGCTGGCTGTTATGCCAAGAAACAGGAAAGAAACTCAGCTCGCTTTGCAAATGAATCTGTAAATTCTGCTACAAAACACGCAGATATTGCACTTCAAAATGACAGCCTTGAATTTAGAGCGCAGCTTATCAAGACCTATATATCTGCCGACAACCTACTTGTAATGAACGGTGGTGTTTCTAATTTAATACCTCAAAGCAGAGATGTGGCTGGCGCAATTTTTGAGGGCATAGGAAGAGCAATTGGCACAGGTGCGGCAGCTACACAAGTAGCCATGTCAAGGTCAGCTTTCAAAAAAGAGTTAGAAAAATTATTTACCATCTACACTGAACTTGAAACCAACTACAATGTTCGGGCAACTGAATTTTTCTTTTTTGCCAACAAACTGTTAGGTATTGCTGAATTTTGCTCAGAAAACAGGTTATTTGGCGCAAAAGAAATCTACACTATGATTAGCAGAGTAGAAATAGAAGAACTGGATTTTGACGATATAGATCCAGAATCAAAACCAGACTTAACAAAAGAAATATCTCGTTTCAAAACATTAGCAGAAGCCCGTCTAATGTCAGCCTAATTTTAAAAAGGAGCATAATATGGCAAACCGTTTATTACTTCGAGATAGACGAAATGATGTTTGGGGAAATGTTAGCGTCCGCCTATTTTGGGAAGGTGGCGGACAAGATGGGGTTTGGGTAAATGGAGGTGGTTCTGGTGATTTTAGCGGTTCGGGCATTGTTGACTATGTTGATGTTGCAGGTGAAAAAATAGGCGTTTCTCAACGAGTAGATGGAAACAGCACAATCGTCGTCAAGTCGCAAAACACCCATTAAAACCAAAAGGCGGGCTAACACCGCTTGCAGCCGACAAAAGCGGGGTGGTTCCCCGCTTTTGATGGGATTCTGACCACTGGCTTTTTTGGCCTTTTAGCTTTTTCCCGCCAATTCCCGCTTTTGCGGCTAAAGCCAGCCGTTAGGCGCTACCCTGCGCAATCAAATCAAAAGGAGATAAAAAATGGGTATCTATTTGATTGTGGGCTTGATTTTATCTGTGGTATTTGGGGCATTTGCAAAGTTTGTGCTGGATTTACAGAAGAAGTGGGTAGATACTTTTACATTTCTTTGGATAAGCATAGTTTTCGGCGTTGTTCTGCTTCTTTTAAGGAATATGCTCGGATATTGGTATGTCAACGAGTGGATTAACATTTCATTCGGGATAATTGCTTATGTTTATGCCTATCATTCTTTTTACCGAGAATTCAAAAGCAAATTTCCTCATGTAAATATTGGCTTTCTAAAATATGTTCACTTAAGAGCATCTAAAACTAAAATCAAGTTTGAAGAAGTTTCTGCGGAAGCCGCATTAAGTGACGCTTTTTCATCAGAGTGGAAAAGAGAGATGGAAGATAAGATGAACACTCACGAAGGGGCTTTTTGGGCTTGGGGGGCAATTTTACTTAATGGCTTACTTTTTGTGGCTTGTGTCGCAGGGATAGCAGCGCAATTTACGCTAGGCGGATTCTTATCCATTTGGCTAGGGGCGATGATGGCAAGTGAAGATATGAAGATTCTATTTTGGGCATTTATCATCATTGGTGGTTTGGTGGTTCTTGGAAAACTGTTCGGTCTTGATAAAAAATAACAAAGGGAGCAAAAATGTCATCGGGTAACAACGACTCTGTAAAAACTTTTGCAACAATCGCAGGGCTTATCGTATCTTGCATTGCGATATTTACATTTATTACAGGTTATTCAACTTTGCGTGATATGTTTAGTTCAGAAAATAGCCGCAATCCATTTGGAAATGAGCCTTTGCCCACTACTATTATTTTTCCAACTAGCACACCAAACGCAGGGAATGTTGTCCCCAATCTTTCCGTAAATTATTTGTTTTCTGATGATTTTGAAAGTGGTATTAAGACAGACTGGTTTGCTATTGATGGTGAATGGAGAATGGTTAACGGAAATTTGCAAGGAATTTCTGGACAGCCTGCTCGAATTGGAATAGGAAATAGTTCTTGGAAAAATTACACAATCGAAGCCACCATTGGCGGGCTAAGAAACACAGTTTCATCTGCAAAACAATTTCTTGAGAATAATCCCAATATCGTTTTCTTTGGAGTACGCCAGAGCCAAGACGCTGGCACAGGTTATTGGTTTGGAATTTCTAATTGGAAGCAGGGCTGTTCTTTTGAGCGAAATTTTGAGCAAGTTGTCGAATTTCATTCAACAGAAAATAGTTTGAATGAAAGACAGCATACGGTAAAAATTGAAGTTTCGGGAGATTTTTTCAAATTCTCATTAGATGGGCAAACAATTTGCTCTTTCAGCGATTCAAGCGTCAGTGATGGAATCGTTATCATATCTATGTACCCTGGAACAGGCGCAAATCCCGAATTTCCCTGGGTTGAATATATCAATATCACTGAAAAATGAAAAAGCGCCTAACATTGCGTGCAGTGGACAGGCGGGGGGCTTTGCCCCCGCCCAAAGGGATTCAGCCCTGTCGAGTTTTTTCTACGCTCTGGCTTTTATCTGCCAAACCCCCCGCCTGCCACTAACGCTTGCCGTTAGCCACCTGCGCGAGAAAGGATTAGTACAATGGAGTTCATAACCCTTCTTCGAGATACACCTATTCCTACTCTGCTGGTGATAATTGGTGGTATTTTATTGTTTGTGGGTTTAGCAACTATAAAAAAACCAATAATCATCGAAGTTGACCCCAAAAGTAGAAAAGCGTCCATCATAATTGGAATATCACTGCTAATTATTGGCAGCGGACTATATTTATTTCCGCAATCGCAAACAAGCGAAGTCGAATCGACAAGCACTCCAACAATAGAACCAACTCTTATAGCAATACAAAATACTCCTACGGTTGCCATGCTTCCATCGAACACTCCAGATACTCCAGTATCTATTACTGAAACGCCTGTACCGTCAGCGATAAATGGACTAGAAAATAATTGCATCAGTTCAGATTTTTGGACTCCCTATACCGTAAACATTCAATTCCCGCGTCAAGGAAATTGTTGGGACTTGTCAAGCAGGGGTATTACCAATTACAAAGGTGAGTTACTTTTCGCGGTAAAGAATGCAAGTGAACAATCAGCATCAATGTATATGCTTTTACCAGATTCGGGAACAATCAGTTTTGATATAAAGGTTGATAAATATGTTGTTGGGGGAAAAAACGGAAATATAGCATTTGGGCTTGGAAATAATAATGATTGGCTCCAAGCAGGAAAATTTATCTTTTTGCGTATTACAGAACCAGGATTGCCTGTTTATTATGTTTATGGGGACTCGGTTACCCGCACAGGCGAAACTGTTATTGAAAGTTATAAACTGGGAACATCGCAAAGGATAACTTTTGAAGTCAAAAATCTCATACTAAATATTTACATTGGTGACAAGCAAGCAGTTCCAACAATTACTCTATTACCCAACGAGCGAAAAGTTTTTTGGATAGGATACAGACTGCCTCAAAATTCGGAATTTGTGGCAACAATTTCAAACTTGGTTATCGAAAAGTAAAAACGGTGGCTAACATCGTTTGCAGCGGACGGGCGGGGGCGTTGCCCCGCCCGAAGGGATTCAGCCCCGAAAACGTGGTTCGCCCTTTGGCATTTTCCCGCCAATTCCCCCGCCCGCCGCTAAAACCTGCCGTTGGGCAGTCGGTCACTTAAATTTTCTCTTGCACCTTGAAACCTTGAGCGGTTGTGCGCCAGTCTTGCCAGCATAGAGCTTTGCTCACTGTCTCTGTTTTTTGCGTTTGGGTTCTTTGATTGGCTCCACTTGCCAGCAAGCTCCGCCCGCCATTTGCTTTTGGCCGTTTTTGCTCTTTGGCCTGCTTCGCCAGCAGTCGCTTTTTCCTTTTGGCATTG